>VBHJ01000240.1 GCA_005887685.1 Chloroflexota bacterium
TCGATTCGCTCGGCGGGGGATTCGTCGCCAACGCCGTCATCGCGTACTGGCTCCATGCGCGATTCGGCGTCGGCGCGTCGGTTCTCGGACCTGTCTTTGCCGCGGTCGCTGTGCTGCAATCGCTTTCCTACGAAGTGTCCGCGCGCCTTGCCAACCGCGTCGGCCTGATCAACACGATGGTCTTCACGCACCTGCCCAGCAACATCCTTCTTCTCCTGGTTCCATTCAGTCCCACCCTTCAATGGGCCATTGCGCTGCTATTGGCCAGGTTCGTCCTTTCCCAGATGGACGTGCCGGCGCGGCAGGCCTACGTCGTCTCGATCGTCCCGCCGGCCGAGCGCGCGGGTGCAGTGGCGACGACCGGGGCCGTGCGCGGCGTAGCGCAGTCCTTTGGGCCGGCTCTCGCAGGCGCGGCGATCGGCGCATCCGCATTTGGCATTCCGTTCTTCGCCGGCGGGACGCTGAAGATCGTCTACGACCTCGGCCTGTTCTTCGGATTTCGCAACCGGCGCGCGAGCCACGAGCGCGGGTAACGTTCGAGCCGTGGCCGACGACCTCGCCTCGATCGACTCCGCCGAGCTCGAACGCCGCATCAACGAGGTCCGAGAGCGAATGCGGCCGCTCGAGCAGCGGCTCATCGCACTGCGTGGGGACCGCGACGTCCTGCTGACCGAGCGCAGGCGCCGGGATCGACTCGCCCATCGCGAGTCGAGGGCGGACCTGAAGTCGGCCATGCGCGAGGGAAAGTTCCCGACGATCGCGGAGCTGGTCGCCGGCAGCGCGGCTGGTTCGCTCGACGACTACGCGTTCAACCTCAAGACGGGCGGCGAGGTGCTCCTGGGCTACCCGGGAGCCCGCGCCCAGAGCCTCACCTTCACGGACGGTGTGCAGGCGGCGCAGGCCGCCGACCTGTCCGCCGCGGCCCGCCTGTACGAAGCGGGCTGGGAGCTCGGCAGCCCAGGCCGGCCCGGCGTCAGGGTCCACTTCCCGGGTACCCGCCAGGAGCGGCTGGTGGCCGCCGACGAAGTTTTCGCCCGAATCCGAGCCGCCGAGCCTCCGTAACCGTCGCCCGTCCAGCCGCGTTGGGGTAAAACGGGAAACCGTAGAATCTACGCGCTCCCCCTCATGGCTCGAAACGTACCTCGCAAGATCAAAACGAAGGGGGGCCATCGCCCTCGGGCGCGGGTCCACGCAGCCTGGTCTCCGATCGGGCAGCGTCTTCGGCGCACCGCCCTGCTGCGCGGCCTCGGCGTGTTCGTGGCCATCTTCCTGGTGGTCGGGTTCGCGGTCGATGCGTACGCCCAGACCTTCTTCGACGGCCTGCCCTCGATCCAGGGTCTGGACAGCTCGGCGTTCGCCGGCGACACGCTGGTCACCGATCGCAGCGGAAATATCCTCGCCGACGTCGGCAACCACGGCGACCACCGCCTGGCCGTAAAGCTCAAGGGCGTCGCCCCGGTCATGATCCAGGCCACGGTCGCCATCGAGGACAAGGGCTTCTATTCCAATCCCGGCTTCGACATCCAGGGCATCATCCGCGCCGTCTTCGACGACATCCGCGCCGGCCACATCGTTGCCGGCGGGAGCACGATCACGCAGCAGCTCGCCAAGCAGCAGTTCTTGACGCCGGACCAGGTGGCGCTCGCCTACGAGCTGAGCCAGGCCTACTCCAAGGACCAGATCATGGAGCTCTATCTGAACAAGAGCTTCTACGGCTCGCAGTCCTACGGCGTGGAAGCCGCGGCTCAAAGCTACTTCCACATCCCGGCATCCAAGCTCGACCTCGCGCAGGCGGCGGTCCTGGCCGGCCTGCCCCAGGCGCCCACCGAGTGGAACCCCGTGCTCCACCCGGAGTCCGCCAAGCTGCGGCAGACCGAGGTCCTGCAGGCGATGGTCCGCCAGAACTACATCTCGCAAGACCAGATGGACGCCGCGTTGGCAGAGAAGCTCGTCTACCAGGCGCCCATCAACAGCTTCCTTGCGCCGCACTTCGTCGACTTCGTCCTCGAAGAGTTGCGACAGCTCGGATTCAAGCCGGGCATCCAGCAG
>VBHJ01000098.1 GCA_005887685.1 Chloroflexota bacterium
GAGGATCTGAATCGTGACCTCCGTGTTCCTCTCGATGGCGCGGAGGATCTGGACGTTCTGCCGGTCCGCCTTGTCGGCCTCGTGGGCGGCGTGCTCGAGGGTCAGACGGTCTTTCTGGGATTGGCGGTTGCCGGCGAGCAGAAGCACCGGGCCCGTGTAAGCGGCCTGGATCGAGAACAGCAGGTTCAGCAGGATGAAGGGCTTGGGGTCGAAGTGGAAGAAGAGGATCGCGTTGCCAACCATCCAGGCCGCAACCGCGGCGGTCTGCACGATCAGGAACGGCCAGGAACCGATCCCGGACGAAATCTTGTCCGCCAGCCGCTCGCCAAACGTCGCCTCTTCGTGGTGGATGACGTTGACCGGATGCTTGTGGTCACCGGAAACGACCTTGTGGCGGTGCAGAGTTTCCTTGAGCGCGGCCTGACCGGTGTCGCTGGTGCGGACAGACATGGGGCGGCTGAAACTCTAGGGTTTGGGCCGCACCATGTCTACGAAATTACTTGACGATCAGCGGAACGAGGACTGAACCAATCCCAAGCAGGACCACCATCGATGCGCCGACGACCAGCAGCCTCACAAGGTCTTTCGTGAAGTACGGAACCCGGTCGAGGGGGATCGACGGATCGGTGGACTCGACCGTGAACCGGCCGCCCCTCCCTTTGATGATCTGGTTGCGCGCGCCCAACGAGAGCTCGACGGATCGGACCAGTGCCTGGTCGCCGCCGACGCGAGCCTGGGACACGCTACGCGTACTCGCCTGGGCTGCGGTTGTCGTCCCTGACGCGCCGGTGGCCGGGGTCAGCGGCCCTGGCGGCCGCATCGGCTGGCGAAACTTACCCTTGGATCGCTTCTTGCCCTTGCGACTCATAGATCTGCAAGTCTAGAGGGCCTGTGAAAGTGAGCTGCGGCAGCCCCTCCGGCGCTTCGCGCCACCTCCCCATGAATGGGGAGGAAGTTAAGGCAGGCAGGCGGTTGGGGGAGCTGGTGCTGGGTCGTGGGGTGCGACTCGGGAAGGGTTCCGCCTGCCTGTCGTTGGGCCGTGGGACTCAACGTACTGGGACGTTGGCTACGATATGTTGTGTCCCAAGCCAAGTTATAACCCCGAATGTAGTTGTTGTCAAGAGAATTGAGCAAATATCTTGAGGCCGCCACCACCGTCTGGCCCACCCGTGTCCGGATCCGTTCGATGGCTGCCTTTCCTCTTCGCCGCCGGCGCGGTGTTCTGGCTCGTTCAGCTCACGCAGGCGGCGGCGATGGTGGCGGCCCCGGTCGGTCGAGACCGGCTGCAGCAGACCCTGATGAATGCCGGTATCACCCATGACGTGAGCGCGGTGCTGACCGCCTACCTGGTGCTGATCTTCGCCTTCGAAGCCATCGCCGTCGGCCTGCACGGCACCGCCTACTACGGGCTGAGACGGCGGCGTCCGTGGGGTTGGATCGTGGCGGTCCTCGTCGCCGGCGCGTGGTCCCTGGTCATCGTCGGCATCCCGGTGTTCGTCTTCTTGCTCCAGCGCAAGACCCGAGAGGCGTACGGAGTCCAGTAGGGCTCTAGCGGCCGATGCGGAAGAAGATGACGTCGCCGTCCTTGACCCGGTACTCCCTTCCTTCCACACGCAGCTTTCCAGCCGCGCGCAACGCCTCCATCGAGCCTGCGGCGACAAGCTCGTCGACCGACGTCACCTCGGCGCGAATGAAGTGCTTCTCGAAGTCGGTGTGGATCTTGGCCGCCGCCACCGGGGCCAGCGCATCTCGTTCGCACGGCCATGCCCTGACCTCCGGCTCGCCCGCGGTGAAGTACGTGATGAGGCCGCCCGCCTCCCAAACCGCGCGGGCGATGCGGCCCAGCCCTGACTCATCGATGCCATAGCCGGCGCGCATCTCCGCCTGCTCACCGGCGTCTAGCTCCGCCAGCTCCGACTCGAGCCGCGCCGACAGCACGATCGACAGCGCACCCTCAGCGTCGGCGAGCTTCTTCACCTTCCCTGCGGGCTCGCCACCCTCCGGCAGCAGCTTCTCCTCGGCGTTGGCGACATAGACCGCAGGCTTCAGGGTGACGGGAAAGATGCCGAGGAGAAAATTGCGCTGGTCCGGCTCAAGCTGCAGCGTGCGCAGCTGCTGCCCGGCGTCGAGGTGTGCTTTGGCCGCGTTCAATACTTCCGTCTCGGCCTCCGCGTCCTTCTTTCCCGCGCGCGCTTCCTTGGCCACGACCTCGAGACGCTTCTCCACCGACGCGAGGTCCGCCAGCACAAGGTCCAGCGCAAACTCCTCGAGCTCCGCGGCCGGATCGGGGTCCGGACCGAAGCATCGCGCGACCTTCAGCAGCACGTCGGCCTGGCGGGCGAACGCCACGCGCTGGGCGCGGCTGCCGGGGGGCGTGTCCTCGACCCGGACCTGGGCCGGCGTCACCTTGGCGGGCTTGACCGCCTCGGCCAGTCGCGTCAGTCTTGCATCGGGGATGTCGACCATCCCGACGCCGTCCGCACCCCGACCCGCGGTCAGCGCGTTGAACAGGGTGGTCTTGCCGGCCCCCGCCGGGCCGACGATCGCAACGTTTACCGGCAATTACGCGAGATCCTGGTCGAGCTCGAAAGCTTTGTGCAGGATCCGGACACCTTTGTCGACCTGGTCGCGCGAGACCATGCAGGTGATTCGAATCTCTGAGGTGCTGATCATTTCGATATTGACTCCTGCGTCGGCCAGGGCGCGAAACATGCGCGCCGCGATACCTGGCGTGCCGAGCATGCCGGTGCCGACGATGGACAGCTTTGCGATTCCGGCGGCCGACAGGACACGCGTCGCGCCCACGCTCTTGGCCGCCGCCTTGACCAGCTTCTCGGCCGCCTTCAGGTCGGACTCGGCGACAGAGAAAGTGAGGTCCGTGTGGCCGGAGCGCCCGATGTTCTGCACGATGACGTCGACGGAGATTCCAGCCGCGCTGAGCGGCTCGAAGATCGCGGCGGCCACGCCCGGCCGGTCCCGCACCCCAATCACGGTTATCTTCGCGACGTTCGTTTCTTGCGCGATTCCGCGCACGCGCTGGCGATCTTCCATGGGTACGTGAGCGACGATCATCGTACCGAGGCCATCGTGAAAGCTCGACCGCACGTGGATCGGGACGCTGTAGAGCTCAGCGATCTCGACAGCTCGCGGGTGCATGATCCGCGCACCGACCGCGGCGAGCTCGAGCATCTCGTCGTACTGGATGTGCGCGAGCTTGCGCGCTGACTTCACGACACGCGGGTCGGCGGTGAAGATGCCGTCGACGTCGGTATAGATCTCACACGTCTCCGCTCGCAATGCGGCCGCGAGGGCAACGGCCGTCGTGTCCGAACCACCTCGACCGAGAGTGGTGATCTCGAGCTCCTCGGTCACCCCCTGAAAGCCGGCCACAACAGGCACCTGCTTGTTGCGCAGCGCTTCCACGATGCGGTCGGGCTTGATGTCGCGGATGCGGGCTCTCGAGTGATGCTCGCTCGTGCGCACGCCGGCCTGCGCGCCGGATAGAGAAACAGCCGGCACGCCCATGCCCTGGAGGCACATGGCGACCAGCGGCGCAGTGATCGTCTCGCCGTTGGCGATGAGCATGTCCAGCTCGCGCGCGGGCGGTTCGGGGTTGACGCTCTCGGCCAGCGCGATCAAACGATCCGTCGTGTGACCCATGGCGGAAACGACCGCGACGACCTGGTGACCCTGCTTGACGGTCTCGGCGATCCGGCGGCTCACGCGGCGGATGCGGGCGGCCGAGCCGACTGAAGTACCGCCGTACTTCTGGACGATCACAACGTGCGGAACATGCCTTTGTCGGTGATCTTGGTGACCAGCGCGCGGCCGCGAAGCGGGTGCGACTCCTCCATCGCATTGGCGATCCGGTTGGCTTGCGACGCGGCGCAAAACGCGAAGACGCTGGGGCCGGCGCCGCATATCGCCGCGCCGTACGCTCCCGCCGCCTCGGCGACGTGGATCACCTCTTCCACCCACGGATAAAGGTGGAGGCGATGCGGCTGGTGCAGGCGATCGCGGAGCGCCTCACCCAGCAGGCCGGGACGCTTGGACAGGATCGAACGCGTGAGCAATGCCGTCCGCGCGGCGTTGAAGCTGGCATCGCCCAGCGACACGGAATCGGGCAGCACCGAGCGCGCTTTTTCCGTCGGCAGCGGCTGGTGGGCGATGAAGAGCGCGAGGCCCCAGCCCGGATTCGGCAGCTTCTCGTCCACCTTCTCCGAGACGATCCGGATTCCGCCCGCCGACGCGGCCGCCACGTTGTCGTAGTGGCCCTCGTCGGCGCCGGCGTCGACGACGTGGCTCTTGACGTCCCACGGGCTGCTGAGCGCTGACGCGGCGAGCCGGGCCGCCGCGCTGCTGCCCAGGCCGACGCCCAAAGGGATCTCGCTGCGGACGCGGCCCTTCATGTTCAGACGGGTGAACGGGTTCTCATGCGCATAGAGGTAGTCGGCGCCTTCGCCTTCGTAGTCCCAGGCGGGCCGCTCCGACTCGGCGGCCTCGACCTCGAGCCACAGGTCGATCGCCATCGCCATGCAGTCGAAGCCTGGACCGATGTTGGCGATTGAGGCTGGGACTTTGATTCGCACTTACAGTTTCAAGACCTTAGCGAGTGTGCGCGCGTCGCCGTCGAGTTCGATGGGCGGTTCGACGTTTTTCAGCGCGGCGTCGGGATCTTTGAGGCCGGAGCCGGTGAGCACGACGACGGTGGTGGCGTCTTTCTCGACCTTGCCCTGGCGGACCAGACGGAAGAGCAGCGCGAGGGGAGCCGCCGACGCCGGCTCCGCAAACAGGCCCTCGCTGTTGGCGAGACGGATCTGGGCGGACAGGATCTCGGTGTCGGTGACCGCGGCGATGGTGCCGCCAGACTCGTCGCGCGCCGAGGTGGCGCCCTCCCACGAGGCCGGGTTGCCGATCCGGATCGCGGACGCCACGGTCTTCGGATTGGGGACAGGGGAACCGTTCACGATGGGCGCGGCGCCCTCCGCCTGGGCGCCCACCATGCGCGGCAGTCGCGTCGCGCGCCCAGCCGCGTGGTACTCCCGGAATCCCTTCCAGTAGGCCGTGATGTTTCCCGCGTTGCCGACGGGAAGAAACAGGTAGTCGGGCGCGTCGCCGAGCTCGTCGACGACCTCGAACGCCGCGGTCTTCTGCCCCTCGATTCGATGTGGGTTGACCGAGTTCATGAGGGCGACCGGGTAGTGGCTGGTCACCTCGCGAACGGTCTCCAGCGCCCGGTCGAAATTGCCTTTCAGGGCCACCACTTTGGCTCCGTACATCAGGGCCTGGGAGAGCTTGTTCAGGGCGATGTCGCCCGAGGGCACCACTACGATGGCGCGCGTCCCCATCCGAGCTGCGTAGGCGGCCATCGAGGCTGAGGTGTTGCCGGTCGAGGCGCAGATGAAGACGCGACTTCCCGCCTCGAGCGCCTTCGCCACCGCCACGACCATCCCGCGGTCCTTGAACGAACCCGTCGGGTTGAGGCCCTCGTACTTGAAGTAGAGATGCTTCAGGCCGAGCGCGCGGCCGATGTTGCGGCTTGGAACCAGCGGCGTCGAGCCTTCGTTCAGGTCGACCTCCGGGGTCTGCGGCCCGACGGGCAGGTGCTCGCGATAGCGGGCGATCACACCCACGCCGCAGCCTTAAAAGACGCGCAGGAAAGAAGAGACCGCGTGCACCGGCTCGAGCTTCGCCATCCGCTCGCGGGCTTTCTGCAAGCTCGCGTCGAGCGAAGGGTGGGTCGTCACGACCAGCTCGGCGGTGTGGTCGTGCGACCACGCGTCCTTCTGTATGAAGCTCGAGATGCTGACCCCTTCTTCGGCGAACACCTGGCCGATAGCGGCCAGCACGCCCGCGCGGTCCTCGACCCGGATGCGGTAATAGGCGCGCGTCTTCACCTCGCCGATCGGGATCACCCCGATGCGGTCGTCGAAGCTGAACGAGGGCCTGCTCTGCACGCCGCGCCGGATCGATCGGGCAAGGTCGATGAGGTCGCCGACGACCGCCGAAGCGGTCGGCCTGCCGCCCGCACCCTGCCCGACCAGCAGCACCTGCCCCACGAGGTCGCCCTCGACGAACACTGCGTTCTCCGCACCCTCGACGCGGGCGAGCGGATGGTCGAGCGGGATCATCGCCGGGTGCACGCGGGCTTCGATCCGTCCGGGATGACGCTGCGTGTGGGCGATCAGCTTGATCGCGTAGCCGAGCTCGCGTGCGTATCGGAAGTCCACGGGCTCGATGCCGTCGATTCCCTCGCGATAGATCTCGCCGGGCCGGACCTTGATCTCGTAGGCGATGGATGCGAGGATGGCGAGCTTGTAGGTCGCGTCGTAACCGCCGATGTCGTCGGTGGGATCGGCCTCGGCGTAGCCCGCCTCCTGTGCCTCGCGCACGGCATCGGACATCGCCTGCCCAGTCGAAGCCATGCGGCCGAGCACGTAATTCGTGGTGCCGTTGATGACCGCGGACACGCGCTCGATCCGGTTGGCCTGGAGGTCGGTCCGGAACGCGCTGATGAGCGGAATGCCGCCGCCCACCGCGGCCTCGAAGTAAACGTCGACGTTTTTCTCCGCCGCCTGGTCGAGCAGCTCCGGACCGTGCTTGGCCATCACGACCTTGTTGGCGGTGATCACGTGCTTGCCGGACTGGATCGCGTGCTCGATGTAGGACCGCATCGGCTCGTCCCCGCCCGCGACCTCGATCAGCACCTCGACGGACGGGTCGTCGAGGATCTGCGAAGCGTCCGTGGTCAGAAGATCGGGTGAGATCTCAATCGGGCGACGCTTGGCCAGATCGCGCACGAGGACGCGTTTCAGGCAGAGCTCGACGCCCGCCCGCCGCGAGAGCTGCGGGCCCCACGACAGCATGCGGTCGGCCACCTGCGAGCCGACGGTGCCGAGGCCGATCAGTCCGACGTTGAGGGGGCGCGACATCTCAGGCTCGCTATTCTCCCTGCGATGGCCCTGATCCTGCGCGAGAGCGACGTTCAAGACCTGATCGAGATGGACGACGTCATCGCGGCGGTGGAGTCGGCGATGCGGGAGCTGGGCGAGGGCGAGGCGCAGAACGAACCGCGACGCCGGGCCTTTTCCCCTGGCGGGCTGCTGAACGTGATGTTCGCCTCCTACCCGGGAGGCAAGTGCACCGGCCTCAAGGCCTACACGGTCGCCAACGGGCGGGTCCGGTTCATGGTCGTGCTTTTCGGCCTCGACGGTGCCATGGAGGCGCTGATCGAGGCCGACTTTATGGGCGCATACAGGACCGGCGCGGCGACCGCGGTCATGGTCAAGGCGTTGCGGCTGCAAGGACCGGCGACGGTGGCCCTGATCGGGACAGGCTGGCAGGCCGCCACGCAGTCACTCGCCCTGTCCAGGGTTCTGGAGCTCAAGGAGCTCCGGGTGTACAGCCGCAACGCGGAAAAGCGGGCGGCGTTTGCGGCCGAGCAGAACGAGCAGCTGGGTGTGCGCACCGTGGACGCCCCGGAGCCCGAGGCGGCCGTGCGCGGCGCGGACATCGTCATCACCTGCACCACCAGCCACAACCCCGTGATCGAGGCTAACTGGGTCGAGGCCCATGCGCTGGTCGCGGCCATCGGCTCCAACTACCGCAACCGAGCCGAGCTGCCGCCCGAGCTGGTCGAGCGAGCGCAGACGGTCGTGGTCGACCAGCTCGGCGCGGCTCAGCTCGAGAGCGGCGACCTCATCCAGGCTCACGAGGCAGGCAGGTTCGATTGGAGCCAGGCCGTCGAGCTGGGAGCGGTGGTCGCGGGAAGGTGGGAACGGCCCGACCGGGCGGGGATCACGCTGTTCGAGTCGCACGGGCTGGCCCTGTGGGACCTCGCAGCCGCCTCCGTGGTCGTGGCCGCCGCCAAGAAGCGCGGCGGCTACGAGGAGATCGAGCTCCTCTCTTAGTGGAGGTGGCTGTTGATTGGCTGCGGCGCGAGCGCGCCGATCTGCAGCCACGAACCGACCAGGTAGGCGGTGAAGAGAATCACCACGAGCGCCGCGCTGGCGGTCGTGTAGATCACCCACGGCGAGGGCCCGGCGGCGGCAAGACGGATCATCAAATCCGACCAGTCCGGGCCACGCCGGGATTTCCAGGTTTCGACCTCAGCCCGGATCATCCGGCTTACGTCTGTTTCGGAGGGCGTGCTCTGCCCCCCCCGAGTGGCTTTATCTTCCACGTAGGGCACCTTCATTACTCGAACGCTCCGTCTCGCGATGCTGGTCGCTGCCCATCGTTTTTCTCATGATCGCCACCGCCTTGGCGATCCTGGAGGCCACTGTACCGGCCGGCACGCCAAGCACCTCGGCGATCTCCTCCCGCGTCAATCCCTCGTAGTAGTGCAGGACCACGGCAGCCCGCAGCTTGGGGCTGAGCGCGGTCATGGCTTTCCCCACTACGTCACGCGCCTCGGCCCGATCGTAATCGCGGCGGTCCGGCGCGACGTACAGGCGCGCGGGCAGAAACCGGGCGAGCTTCTGGCGCCGGAGGTGGGAGATCGCGAGGTTGATCCCGATCCTGCGCAGCCAGGCGCCGGGAGGCGCGGTCGGCGTGTAGCGGTGCCGGGCCCGGTAGGCGCGGACGAAAGTCTCCTGGGTCAGGTCTTCCGCCGCGGCTGAATCGAGGATGACAGCGCGGATCGCACGGTAGACGGAGTGGAACTCCTGGTCGTAGAGCTGGCGAAACTGGGTCTTGGGATCTAGGGGCTCGCCCTCGGGCACGCTGTTAGTTTGACGGGCGGGGAGAATCATTCGGCAGTGGATCGGTCAATTCGCCTGGCCGTCGAAGCTGAAATCCGTCTCGCCACCGCGAGCGACATGCCGGCTCTGGCGACCTGGAGCGGCCAGGTTAATGAAGTCTTCAGGCCCGTCGCTCGAGAGAGACCTGCAGGAGCGGCCCGGTTACGCCAGGCGCGGTCACGACCATCTGGGCCCGCAGGGCTGGATCAATGCTCGGGGATGCGACCGTCCGTGCCCGAATGACTGATGCGAGCGCGCAACGACGAGAACTCGCAACAAGCGATCAGATGTTTCTCGCCATTACGGTCGCGGCGATCAGGCGCTGAGCGCCGCCGAAGCGAACGTCGCTTCGCCCGGCGAAATAGGTGCGCACCGCCTCCTCAGGACCGAAGTGGGTGATCTCGTTAAAACCCACCTCTCTCAGCAGCTCTTCGATCTGTGACGGAACGAACAGGCTGACAAACGGTTCGCCCGATTCGTCCGCGAACCTTCGAATCGTCGTCTCGACCTCCCGCGCGAGGTCGCTCAGGGCCGACGGGGGTTGGTTGTAGGTCAAAACGACTCGGGTGCCCGGCGCGCACGCTGCGATCGTGGCAAGCGTCGACCGAATCGCATCGACAGTCAGATACATCGTCACACCGATCCATGAGAAGACCGCCGGCGCCGCAAAATCAAAGCCCGCTGCAACGAGTCGCTCACGCAGGGTCTGAGTCTCGAAGTCGATCGGAGCGAAGGTCAGGTTCCCCGGCGGGTGGATGCCAAGCTCCTCGAGGCGCTGCCGTTTCCACGCTTGTGACGCGGGTTGATCGACCTCGAAGACTCGAATCTGAGCGAGCAGGTCCGTTCGGCGGTACGCGAACGAGTCGAGGCCGGCGCCAAGGATCACGTACTGGCGCACACCCTGCGCAGCCGCGGCCTCGACCATGTCTTCCGGCAGGCGGGCGCGGACCGCTACCCATCGCGTGAAGCTGAGCAGCGCCTCGGGGCTCAGCTCCTCGCGGATTCGCCGCTTTATCAGCGGGGCATCGTCACCGGCAAGCTCGAACGCAAGCGTGTCGTCGAGGACCCAGGGCGGAGGCTCTTCGCGATGCACCGCCCTGGCGACGGCGGTAAGCACGGCCGTTCGGCTGGGCCGGCGAGGGGCGATCAACGCACCCAGATACTAGGGGCGCAACCCGCGAACTATTTCAGGACCGTCCGATCACGATCAGACCGGCTCCCTCGGCGGGTCCGATCGTCAGCGTCCACGAGTTGTTGAAGAAATTCTGGTTGGCGCCAAGCCTGCCCTGGTCGTAGTCGGGCAAGGCGTCCCGCGCCTTCTCCTTCACGCCGATGGAGCCTGCGACGGTGAGGTTGCTCTCAGTCAACGGAATGCGTAGCGAGGCGCCAATTCCGAGGTTGGCGTTGAAGAGGCTGAGCCCGATTCCCACTATCAACACGAGCAGGAACCCACCGCAGCCGCCGCCGCAGCCGCACCCGCCGCGGCCAGGCCGCCATCCCCGCTGCCGTCTGCTGTCGTCGTCCACCGGATCAACTGACGACACTAAAGCGTTCCCCACATCGACGGGTCGGTCAGAACCGTGGTGAATGCCACTTGCTGCAATTGCGCTGCGGCCTGGCTCGACAAGCCGGCGTTGTATTTCAGCCCTACCGGGCTCTGCGCGAAGATCCGCGCGTAGAAGACACATGCGGCCAGATATGTACCGGCGATGCTCGGATGGCTTCCATCGTCCTGCCACAGATCAGGGTCCAGTGATTCGGTAACACGTGCCATCCACGCGTATCCAACCGGAGCGACCGCTGCCTGCAACTCGTGGGCGATGAAGGAATAGCCGTCGTCGATTGAGGACTGCATGCTGGCGTAGTCGGGCATTCGATATTCGGGCCATCCTCCTTGTCGGGCCCAGGTGACGAAGAAAACCGGCTTTGCTCCTGCTGTGCGAATGACGGCGACTAGGTCGCGAGCGGCGGGATACATCTGCGACTGCCGCAACGACTCGACCGACGGGATCTGGCTCTGTTCCTGGAGGACGACGATGTCCCATGGCTTTGAGGCGAGCTCCGTCGGAGTGTCCTGGGACAGTTCGTGGTCTGAAAGTCCCCAGCCACCGGGTGCCTGCATCCCGGTCTCAACGCGATGGCCGCCGGACCACGCGAGGTTGGCGAACATCACGGGAAGGTCGTTGACCGATGTGTAGCTGTTGCCGAGGAACAGAACTCTTGTGCAGTCGCTCGCGCGCTGCTGAGACAGACAACCGGGGTTGTCAGACCCGTGAGCAAGAAGGCGGAAGGCACCCAGGCCGGCAGCCGCGACCAGGACCAACGCGGAAAGTGCGAGCCTGAGCCTGATCCGTCGCCTTCGGCTGTCAGCCACGGCGCAACTGTAGGCGGGGCCGGCCCGGTTTCATCCATGGACGGACCCTCGGCTGCAGACCCGCCCAGTGGCTTTCCCGATTCTCAGGCTGCGGTTCGCGCTACCCCTTTGGGATGACAGTCAAGGTCTGAGTCGGGAACACCGAGGTGTCGCCCGCATTCGCGACGCCGCTCACCGTCTGCGTGAAGAACCAGCTCGCTGAGAAGGTGTGCTGGCCGGGCGTGAGCGGCTGACTGAGCGCGCGCCAATCGACGAACCAGACGTCAGGGTTCCCACCACTCCCGGGATGTAGCTCGCACGGGATCGTGTCGACCGGGAGCGACTGGCCATCGAGCGTGATCGTCGCGACGATCGCAGCCTGGAACGCCTCGCACAGCGTTTGTGCCGCGTCGGGATTGGTTGGATCAACGGCTTCTGCGTCACCGAGGCGAACGACGATCCATTCACCCGTGGAAGCCTGCCAGCCCGGCCGAAGCGGCGTGACCCAGCAGACGTGCGCGCCCCGCGTGTCGGGCGCGGCAGCGTTGCAGCTTGGAAGCGATGGCCCAAGCGGTTGCAGGTCACCAGGCGGTGAAGCCCAGACGCCTTGCGTGCCCGCGATGACCGCAAGTGGAACGATGAAGGCCGGAGCGATCCGTGAGAGCCGAGGGGACCACATTTCCTTACCTCCTTCTCCCTGACGCGCGGACGGGTCCTAGGCCCGGACGCTGGTGACGATCTTAAGCCTCGTTGGCGGATCAGCCGGCTTGCGCGCAAAAGTGTGGTGGGCCGTAGTTTCCGTAACGCGAACCAAGGCGTATCTGTGATCGGGACGGCGATCTCCCTCTACACAGCCTCACGACGGGCGCCACGTCGAGTTTGATCTTCCGGCTGGCGGGTGCACCTATCAAAACGCCGACCTGCCCATTCCTCACTACGATGGCCTCCTTCTTTCGGCGCGTAGTCGCTTAAGACCGTATCGAGAAAGGTCCGATCCGCGTTTGGGCTGACATGAGAGGCGTGGTTCTCGCATCGGTACTCATGCTCGCGGCGTGCGGCAGCGCCTCCGGGATCATTGGCCAGTCCACCAATCAGCCAACGGTGACCGCGGCGGCCAGTCCTTCGCCCGCGGCGGCCAGTCCTTCGCCCGCAGCTCTGAGCGCCGCGCCGGGGTTCGTTTGCGCAGACTCGGCTGGCGGCTCCGTGACCGATTCGACCGTAGTCGGTGTCAGCGTCGGCCAGCACGAAGGTTATGACCGGTTCGTAATCGAGTTCGGCGGCGGCATACCGAGCTACGAGTTGGCACGCCTGCAAAGCTCGACGGTCGGGTCAGGCGGCGGGCGGGGGGGCCAGGTCACCCTCGAAGGCAACACCGGTGTGACGATCACGATGCACTCTGTGAACAACTGGGCTAGCTACTCGGGTCCGACCGAGTTTCATCCCCACTACCCCTTCCTCCGTCAAGCGCAGCAAGTGCAGAACTATGAGGGTTACCAGACTTGGGCCCTGGGCATTCAGGGCGCTACGTGCCTGAGAATTCTTACCTTGCGATCGCCAAGCCGTCTGGTCGTCGATATCGCCGCGTCGTAGTCACCGGGCCGGCAACAGAGTTGTTGGTGGGTCGGAGTTTCCGTAACGCGAACCGCTTTATCGTGATGCTCGGACCGCAGATTCGGATCTGAATCGACCGCGTCGGTGTCAGACGATGGAGCTGCTCGTCGAGTTTCCAGCCTGACTAAGTAGTAATACGGATGCGGGTTTGAGCCAGGCCTCCTAGGGTCACCCTGGCGGCGCACCGCGCCGCGCCGTGTCTCAACAAATGGAGGTCTACATGCCTACCGGACGGACAATTCGGCTCGCCCTTACAACTCTCGGTTTTGCAGGGCTGATCGTGGCCCTCAACGCCGCGCCGGCGGGAGCCACACCGGCAAGTAATTTCGCCGGCCAGGTCTTGGGTCGAGGGACCCTGCAATCGACTGGAAGCCTCCCCATCAATGCTGGTCTTGACGTTGTCGTAGCGCAAAACACGGTCCAACCCGGCGGCTCATCGGGATGGCACATGCACCCCGGTGGCGCAATCGTCGTTGTCGTGCAGGGCCAGATCACTACGTATGAGTCGGTTGGAGACCACTGCCTTGTCACTACGTACACCGCAGGGCAGAGCTTCACCGAGCGAGCCAACAAGCCGCTGATCGCGGTGAACGGAGGCTCGACCGTGACGATCACCATCGCTACCTTTCCGAACGTCCCAGTGGGGGTCGCGGGCGCACAGAGAATCGACCTACCCAATCCGGGTACCTGTCCAGGGGTCTGAGGCGTAAGTGCGGGCGGCGCGCCTTCGGGGGCGGGCCGCCCGTAATCGGCCGGGGACCGGTGCCGGCGCTCTTGACCCTCCTACGGTGGGCGGCTAATGTCTGGCCGTTGGAGAGGCCGGCGGCTCACCCCTACCGAGCGCTGCCTGTTCACGCCAGCCGGTTCATCGGCCGGCAGCGTGAGCTGGCTGAGGTCGGAAGGCTCGTCGGCCGGTCGCGACTGGTCACGCTGACCGGCGCCGCCGGAAGCGGGAAGACGCGTCTCGCACTGGAGGTGGCCGCCTGGGCCCCGCGTAAGCGCGATGGGCCGTGCCTTGTCGAGCTTGCCTCCCTGAGCGAGGCCGGGCTGCTTCCGCACGCGTTTGCGTCTGCGCTCGAGATCAGGGAAGTCCAGGCGCGCCCCGTGCTCGACACGCTGCAAGAAAGGCTGGCGGGATACGAAGGGTTGATCGTCGTCGACAACTGCGAGCACCTTGTTGAAGCTTGCGCAGAGCTGGTGGATCGCCTGCTTCGCCACTGTCCAGGGCTGACGGTGCTGGCGACCAGTCGTGAGCCGCTACATGTGGATGGAGAGGTGGCCTGGCAGGTGCCAACTTTCTCTCTGCCCCAGGACGGCGCCTCGATGCGCGACACGATGCGCGCCGAATCGGTCGTTCTCTTCGTTGAACGGGCTCGACAGACGGCGCGGCAATTTGAAATCACCGCGTCCAACGCCCTCCAGGTAGCGGCGATCTGCAGGCGGCTCGACGGGATTCCGCTTGCGATCGAGCTCGCGGCTGCTCGGGTCGCCGTCCTCGACCTGTCATCAATCGGCGAGAAGCTCGATGACCGATTTCGATTTCTCACCGGCGGCCTTCGCACGGCGCCTCAACGACAGCGAACCCTTCGCGCCGCAGTCGACTGGAGCTACGACCTGCTGACCACCGCCGAACGCCAGCTGTTCGACCGGCTCTCGGTCTTTGC
>VBHJ01000099.1 GCA_005887685.1 Chloroflexota bacterium
AACGGATAGCCAAGACGGTGGCCGGGGTCGATCGGATACTGCGGCGGAAAGTTGTGGCCGTAGGCGAACGACCCGGCAAAGCTCAGGTGCGCGGCCCAATCGCCCCAGACGTTCACGTAGCCCGTGTAGAGGCCGCTGGGCGTGTATACGTACGCCTGGTGGAGGAAGTGGACGGTCCACGCTCCGCACACGACCATGACGGCGACCAGCGGCCACGGGTGGCCGTTGACGCGAAGCGGTGACGTCCAGCGCCGGCGGGCCTCATTCCACTCGGAAGCGAGGCGCATTCGCGCGAACAACACACCCAGCGCGCCGGCGAGGACCGTGATGAGCAGTCCGATGCCGACCGTGAGCACGGTGACGTCGCGGATCAGCAGCGACACGGCGAAGCTGGTGGCTGCGACCACCATCGTGCCCACGACCGTGCCGAAAACGATCCGCTCCTCAAAGCTCAACCGCACCCCGGAGAGGTAGGTGATGCCGAACCCGGCCGCCGCGCTCGCGGCGAGGAAGGCGGCGGCGACTAGTTCCAACAGAAGAGCTGCGGTTGCGAAGGCGGAAGGTTCTTGCAGTTGGCGAGCCAGATCTTCGGTCCCCACGGCGGCGTGCCCGAGCTCTCGAAGTAGGCGGACTCGGAGATCGGCAGTCCGGTCCAGACGGGGTAGAAGTACCCGAAGAACAAGACCGCCATCGCCAGGTGGCCCGCAACGACGAGCCGGTTCCTTGGTCGGGGAAGCTTCTCGGCCAGGTAAACGAGCACGAAAGCCAGCGCGAGGACCATGAAAATCAGCCCACCGAACATGTGGTACATGAACAGCACGCGCGTGATCGGCCACCACGGCGCGTACTGCGTGATGAATCCGAGAAGGATCACCGCGGCCGGGAAGCTGCGGTGGCGAATGATGAAATAGGGCAGCGATGCCACGCAGGGCAGGCTCGTCCACCAGATCCACGGGTTGCCCAGGTTCGACATGCGGGCGATCAGCGGCTGACCGGTGAACACGTCGGTCCCGAGGTTCGAATACTCGGCGTAGTAGAGGACGGGACGTGACAGGAGAGGCCACGACCAGGCCGGCGAGCCGTAGGGATGGGTCGCGACCAGGTTCTTGTGGTATCTGTACGCCTCCACCTGGTAATTGATCAGGTCGCTCAGGTTGTGGAACTGCCCTCGCGCGAAGAACGGGTACCACGAGATCACATAGATGCCGAGCGGGATGATCACCAGCGCGATGACCGCGACGGCGAGGTACGTGGGCCAGAACACATTCGAGATGGTTGAGCCCGAGTCCCGCCGCCACGACACGAAAGGCCAGCCGGGTGGACCGAACTCGAAGTTCAGGCTGCGCAGCACGATCCGCAGGACGAGGAAGAACACGATGCTCGCCCAAGCGGCAAGAACGATCCATTTCCCGGCGATGCCGATGCCCAGCACGAGGCCGAGCGCGAGAAGCGAGATCATCGACCCGTTGAAGGACTTGCTCTGGACGTGCACCAGGAAGAGGAAGTACGCGCAGAGGATGAAGAAGATCGGAAAGATGTCGATCATCCCGATGCGCGACTGGATGAAGAACATCCCGTCGAAGCAGGCGAGCGTCGCAGCCGCGATCGCAAACAACCGATTCGGCCAGAGGCGTCGCGCGAGGAGGTACATCATCGGGATGCACAGCGTTCCGAAAAGGGCCGCCGCAACGCGCCAGCCGAAGGTGTTGAAGCCAAGGTCGATGTAGTCGCCACTCGCGCCCTGGAAGTGGACTCGCCACCAACCGTATCCCCACTCCCCCGCCGCGATGAACTCTTTGGCGAGCGGCGGCTCAGGGTCGAAGTAGTCGAAGCTGCAGGAGCCCACCTCACCGTAGAGAGGCATGCTCGGCCGGCATAGCTCCATCCCCTTCACGTCGTCGTGTGCGTCGACGGGGAAATAGACCTCGTCGAAGACCTGGCCGTTCGGGGGCGACAGCACTCCGTTCGTATCGGGGTAGCCGCGGTTGAAGGGGTAGGCGAGGCCACAGATGGTCCCCGGGTCGCCCTGCGGATTGATGGGGGTGCTCGAGACGCAGTTGGTGAGCCCGGAGCCCGGATGGACCAAGAAGTCGGGGAGGATGGGGCTGAAAAAGCGCAGGACGCCGGCTACTACCGTGAGCGAGACCACCGCGACCAGGTCCCACCGGTCGAAGTAACCCCGGGGCTGGGTCACCGGCGACGCTTGCGCCGCTTGGCTCCGCCCTGGTTCTGTCCGAGACGCTCCGGCAGGTGAGCGTTGATCTCCCACACGACGGCGTCCGCGTCCGGCACCGGGATGGCGATCGTGTCTTCAAACATCAAACGGCCGCGGAAGATGCCGAGTCGTTTCTTGATCGCCGCGAGTTCGGTTTCGTCGCCTCGGATCCTTAGAAAGACCGCCGGCTTGTCGATGTGCTGCTTCATGATCGGCGCGATCATTCGGCTGCGCCGCTCCTGGAAATGCTGGCGGAGAGGCAAGGCCTTGACCGACTTGATCGAGTCATAGTCGATGACCGCGTTCGACATGACGCTCGAGATCTTCAGGCCTTCGTCGAGCACCTGCACGTTGCTCCGCTGCCGGAATATGAGCACCGCCGCGCCGAGCAGGATGCCGACGGGGATGTACACCATCCAGACGGCAAAACCGGGCGAGAAGAGCTGGTGCTGGTAGATCGAGATGCCGGTGGCGAGCACGCCCACGACTAGCAGCAAGCCGGCGAAGAAGCGCTGCTGCATCCACAGGTGATGCGCGTACAGGTTCTGGTGCCGAGAGGGTCGTGAGGGGGCTTCGGTGCTCACCGGACTACTGATTATCGGGTAGCTACAGTTCAGGAAGCTCCCAGGCTCGGCTGCGTTCGACGGCCCGGCGCCACCTCGATTGCAGCGCATCGGCCTGGTCGCGAGACATCCGCGGCTCGAACTCCCGGTCCAGCTTCCAGAGATGGGCCAGGTCGGCGTCGGACCAGATGCCGGCGCCCAGGCCGGCCAGGTAGGCCGCCCCGAGCGCGGTCGTTTCGGTCTGGCGGGGGCGGCGCACGGGAATGCCCAGCAGGTCAGCCTGGAGCTGGCACAGGACGTCCATCACGGCCGCACCGCCGTCAACACGAAGCTCTGTGAGGGGCTGTCCGGTATCGCGCTGCATCGCCTCCACGACGTCGCGCGTCTGATACGCCATCGCTTCGACCGCGGCGCGAACGAGATGAGCGCGAGTGGTGCCGCGCGTGAGTCCGACGAGCGTGCCGCGCGCGTAAGGATCCCAGTAAGGTGCGCCGAGCCCCACGAAAGCCGGCACGAGGAACGCGCCGCCGGCGTCTGGGACCGAAGCCGCAAGAGGGCCCGCCTCGGCGGCGCTCGAGATGATGCCCAGGCCGTCGCGCAGCCACTGCAGCGCGGCCCCGGTGACGAAGATGGCGCCTTCGAGCGCATAGCTGAGCCGGCCTTCGCGACGCCAGGCCACCGTGGTCAGCATCCCTGACGCCGACGCGACCCGCTGCGCGCCCGTCTGCATGAGGACGAATGAACCGGTGCCGTACGTGTTCTTAGCCATGCCATCGGACGTGCACGCCTGGCCGAACAGAGCGGCCTGCTGATCGCCCGCGACCCCGGCGATCGGCGCTGTCACGCCGGCCAGTGCGTGGGCGGACGATATGGGGCCGCACGAGTCGACGACCCGAGGCAGGTTGCGCAGCGAGACGCCGAACAGCTCGGCCATCTCCTCGCTCCAGGCGCCTTTACCGATGTCGAAGAGAAGCGTGCGCGAGGCATTCGACGCATCGGTGGCGTGATCGGCGCCGCCGGAGAGGCGGGCAATCAACCACGAGTCGACGGTGCCGGCTGCGGCGTCGCGCGCGCCCTCGACGTTCTTGAACGCCCAGGCCAGCTTGGTGGCTGTGAAGTACGGATCGAGGACCAGGCCGGTGGTGTCACGCACACGCGGCTCGTGCCCTGCCTCGCGCAGTCGAGCGCATTCGTCCGCGGTGCGGCGGTCCTGCCAGACGATCGCCGGCGCGATCGGCTCGAGGGTCTCGCGGTCCCACAGGACAAGGGTTTCCCGTTGATTGGTGATCCCGATCGCACGCACGTCGCGCGCGCCGGCGTGCGCAGCGTCGAGCGCTAGCTGCGCGCTGGCCTGGACGGCGGACCAGATCTCGTTTGGGTCGTGCTCCACCCAACCCGGACGTGGGTAGTGCTGCGTGATCTCGCGGTATCCCTTGCCGCGCACTTCGCCATCGGCGCCGACCGCGATCGCGGTGGCGCCGGTCGTACCTTCGTCGAGGCTTAAGACGACTTCGGTGATTGCTCGGGCTTCCAGGTGCGGTTGAGGCTGCCGGTCGAGTAGCCCTCGAGGTCCGCTGAGACGAACTTGTAGCCCGCCTCGCGAACTGCAGTTGCTACGCGCTCACGCTCGGCAATGAGTCGCGCGATTTCGGTTGGGTCGACCTCGATCCGGGCCACGTCACCGTGATGACGCACTCGCACCTGACGGAATCCCATCGCCTTGAGCGCGTCCTCGGCAGCTTCGATCTGCCGCAGCGCCGCGACGGTGACGGGGGTCCCGTGCGGGATCCTGGACGAAAGGCACGCGAACGAGGGCTTGTTCCAGTTCGGAAGGCCCAGGGTCCGGGCGGCTGCACGGATCTCGGACTTGGCCATGCCCGCCTCCAGCAGCGGGAAACGCACGCCCCGGCGCACGGCCGAACCATGTCCTGGCCGGTGATCGCCCGCGTCGTCGGCGGTCGCCCCGTAGACGAGATGGGCAAGACCCAGCTCTCGCTGAACTGGCTCGAGCGTGTCGAACAGCTCCTCTTTGCAGTGAAAGCAGCGGTCAGGATTGTTGCGGGCGTAAGCCTCGAGCTCGACCTCGCTGGTGGTGACCTCGACCAGCCGCGCGCCCATGTCCCGCGCCAGGGCGCGCGCCGCCGACTGCTCGGATTCCGGATAGGCCGGCGAGTTGGCGAGGACCGCGACCGCACCCTGGCCGAGCTCGTCCATGGCGATGCGGAGGAGCAACGACGAGTCGACTCCACCGGAGTACGCGACGAGCACAGAACCCAGCTCGCGAACGATGTCGCGGGCGGATTTCAATCGGGTGGCATCGAATGCGTCGAGCTGGATCATGGTCCAGCCACGAGGTTAGCTCGCGCGGGCTTCGGAAGGCTCCATCGCAGGAGTGCCGCACCACGCTTCGTAATCGATGAGCGAATCGACCGTCGGGTTCTCGCCGCACAGCGGGCAGGCCTTGTTCTGGCGCAGCCTCAGCTCACGGAACGTCATGTCCTCGCCTTCGAAGAGCAGGTAGCGCCCGACCATCGGGCGCCCGATGTCAAGCAGGTACTTGATCGTCTCGAACGCCATCATGCTGCCGATGATCCCGGGCAGGACGCCGAACACGCCGGCCTCGGCGCAGCTCTGCACGCTGCCCGGCGGCGGCGGCTCGGGGAACAGGCAGCGGTAGCAGCCCGTGCCCTTGGCCGAGTCAAACAACGCCAGCCGTCCCTCGAAACGGAAGATGCTCCCGTGCACGAGCGGTTTGGCGAGGAAGTGCGCAGCATCGTTCGCCAGGTAGCGGGTGGGGAAGTTGTCGGTGCCGTCGACGATCACGTCGTAGGGCGCGAAGATCCGCATCGCGGTCTCCGAGTTCAGGTGCTCGTTGATCGCCACCACCTCGACGTCGGGGTTCAGGTTGCGCAGTGTCTCGGCGGCCGACTCGACCTTCGGCCGGCCGATGTCATCGTGGCCGTGGAGCAGCTGCCGCTGGAGGTTGGAGGCGTCGACCACGTCGAAGTCGACGATGCCGATCTTGCCGACTCCGGCTGCGGCCAGGTACATCGCCGCAGGGGAACCGAGCCCGCCGGCGCCCAGGAGCAGCACGCTCGAGTTGAGGAGCTTGCGCTGGCCGGCGCCGCCGACCTCGGGCAGGATGAGGTGGCGGGCGTAGCGGGCGACCTGGTCGGGGGTGAAGCTTCGGGTTGGAGCCATCTGCTAGGACTATACCCAGGGCCGCTCCGCGCTTATTCCTATAGTGGAGGGCGCCGTGGAAACTGAATATCTCGACGAAGAGCAGGTCATCTCCCTCTACAACAAGGTTCGGACAGGGAAGAAGACCTGGCCGACCGGCATATGGAGCTCCCCCGCCGCCCTTCAGTACGCGGTCACGGTGTTCGACTACTGGATCCACAACGTGATGGGCTGGAAGGGCTGGCCCGACGCTCGCGGCAAGGTGACCCCCGCCGTGCTCGAGGAGCACCGCCTGGCGGACCTCGTGGAAAGCGTCTTCGTGCCCGAGTTCGGCGATGACTGGCTGGACTTCGAGGTCGTCCTCAACGAGAGCATGCGATTGTCGGAAGACGAGGGTTGGGCGCCCGACCTTTCAGACCGGCAGGAGCGCGTCGAGGCAGCGTTCGAGCACGCTTTCGAGAAGCTCATCGGTTCACCCAAGCAGCAGCCGAAGCTGCTGCCGACCTATCACCGTTTTCGCAATCACCTGCTGCGCATGTGGAGCGCGTTCCAGGAGGCGCAGGCCGAGCACGACAAAGCCGAGCGCGAGTCGGCCGAGCGTTTCTGGGCGCAGCTCCGTCTGGTCAGGAGCAGCCGGGGCCAGGCAGCGGAGGCATGGTCGATCGTCAACACCGACGACGAGCGGCGAGGCGAGGTCGTGATGGTCTGGGGCGAGCCGCATCCTTATTGCGTCGTAGTGCTCGACGACGACATGGAAGCCGGCGGGTGGGAGCAGGTCATCTACCGCCTCGAGCAGGAAATCCTCGTGGAAGAGCCCGGCGTGGTCAGCTACGCGGTCTGGCAGAAGGGATTCGTCGGCGAGTACTACCGCTGTGCCGATTGCGGCGAGCTGCACAGCCAGTTCGACGAGGACACGAGCAACGGCCTACGCCTTGACGACCTGGAGCCCCCAGAAGAGAAGTAACTAGTCGACGGTCAGGGAGAAGTTCTTCCCCTCCCAACCCGTCATGTAGTGAGCGGTCCACGAAAACTCTGTGCCGGCGGGGAGCCGGTTGCACGGAACATCGGCAATCCACACGCCGAGCGTCGTATCCGACGCATCGAGCTCGCTATGTGACTGCCAGCCGTCGAACGTGTAGTGCACCGACGCGGGTCGAGGCAGCTGGACGCGAAGACGTCGTCCCGCCGCGATGCGAGTGATCTGGTGCTTGTGCGACCACACGTAGGCGGGCTCGAGGGAAGGCCCTTCCGTGTACCGACGCCGAGCGGGTGTGACGATGTCAGGGAAGCCCGCGAGAGCGATGGTGACCAGCAACTCGAGGTATTCGGCGTGCGCCCAACCCAGGGGACACGCCGATCCGTTGGGCTTGCCGAACTGGAGGTGTCGACCCTGTATGTCAGGGCCGTCCCAGAGCTGTTCAGGCAAAGCGAGCCCCTGGCCGGCGAATCCTTCGAGGGTCCGCACCAGCTCGGCAGCGGGCAATCCCATCGAGAAGAAATGCCTTGCGCGCTCGCCGGTCAGAACCGGCCACGCTCTACCGCGGCCGCTGCCGTCCCACGGCGCTCCATCCTCGTGCTCGCCGTACTGGTCGCCGACGTAACGCCGCCAGCTTGGCCCCGCGGGAAGGCTGACCTTCAGCGAGGTGTCGACGCCCTGCAGGCTGCGCAGCACGCGATCGTCCTTGGGCCGGCGAAGGCCGTACCGCACCAGCTCCAGAAACTCCGGAGCGATCGCGCCCTCAGCCGGACGGCGATCGGGATCTGAAGCCAGTCGGATGTACTGTCCGTTGGACATCGAGCACCACGGCTCGACGCGGTCATTCCAGTAATCGGCCACGGAGCGGAGATGGCTCGCGGCGACATGCTCGCCGGCGTCATTCGCGAATTCCGAGGCGACGGTCAGGGCCGTGATGCACGCGGCCAGCGTCGACGGCGACAGGCCACCGGCGTCCTCCCACCGATCCACCTGGGTGAGCGGACCCTCGCGGATGATGAACTGTGCCGCGGGTCGCACCATGGTCGGGTAGGGGTCGTGATCCAGGCACCCTGCGACACCGAGGCGCCACGCGAGCAGGATCGGCAGGGCGACCTGGTCGAGCTCGGTCGACTGCCAGTGCGGAGTGCCGTCGAGAAACCAGTTCTGATACCAGCCACCGTCGGGCCGCTGCTGCGCCTGGAGGTGGCGAAATGCGCGCAGCGCCGCGTCGCTGTCGCCGGCGTCGAGTAGCGCGGTCGCGATCCTACAGAGATCGCGGGGCCATACGAGGTGGTAGACGTGGTTGCCGTCGTGGATGGTCTCGCCCCAAGGGGCGGCCGGCGCGGCGATGAATGCGCCCGCGTGCGACTTGTCTTCGAGACAGTGGAGCAGCGCGAATGACGCGCGCGCCAGGTTGCCCTCGTCACCGCTCACTTTGCCAAGGGCTTGTGGAATCTCGGGTTGCGCGCGCCATGCGCGCTCGAACGTCTGGCGTACGGTTCCAGCGCCTTTCTGCAACGCCGAGCGCGCGATCTCCTCCGCGTCGGCTCGGGAATGTGCGAAGCCGATCGCGAGCTGGAAGGACCCGGCGCGGACGCCGATCTCCCCACCGACGGCCACGTTGCCGGGGCCCGCACGGTCATAGAAGTTGGTCAACTGGCCGTCCGCGTCGCTGAGGTCGATATGGATGTCGGAGCTCCTGAAGTAGCCGACGGTGGCACGGCTGAAGGGGCCGACGATGCACATCCAGAGGTCCTGCTGCTGCAACAGAAGGGCCGGCGGATGAGTATCGATCACGCTGCCGAAATTGCCGTCAGTCCCAGGTTGCCAGTGAGCCGAAGCCTGCATGTAGAGGCGCAGGTCGGGCAGCTCCGGCGTGAAGGTTGCCGCGAGGAGCAGTGCGTTCTCTTCCGGGTCGGAGAAGAACTCCTTGGTCAGCCGGTATTCGTGATGTGTCGTCTCGACGCGGAAAGCAGGCACGCCAGGGCTGAGCCACGTGATGGCATGCTGCCCGTCGGCTGAATCGTCAACCGGCGGCGCACCGCCGGCGGACACGAAAAAACGAAGCTCGTGAAGCGCGACGTGGTCGAGGAAAGGGAAAAAGACCTCGCTGAGCGTACCGTCGGCCAGCGTGTACCAGACTTTGCTCCTGGGACCGGGCGCCGTTCCGAACGCCATCTTGCGTCCAGGGCCCCACATCGGGGGCGCGCCTGGTCCGCCGGGAGCTTCCATCGGCTGCTAAGTATGGAGAGAGCATGGGCTAGATAGAATCGAGCGACGGTCCGCCTTGTCCGGGGAGGTGGCTGAGTGGCCGAAAGCACCCGCCTGCTAAGCGGGTAGGGGGTGTAAAGCTCCCTCGAGGGTTCGAATCCCTCCCTTCCCGCCATCTGAAATCACGTTTTCACACGGCCTGCCGCTGCCTGCCGCCAAGTCGCGAGCACCGGCTGGGGGCAGTCCCACCACCACCGCCCATCTTCTGAAAGCCGCTCACCGCGAGCGGCATTATGAGATAGCGAGATCGGATCGTCTCCCGCAGTCGGTATCCACGAGTCGGACCTTCCCGAAGGGTGCTACCGTTCGACCAACTTCAGAGGGGAGTAGCCCCGTATCGGCTTCGACAGGTACCCGCTCGTGCGACGGGGTTTAACCCGGAGCCGGTGGCGTCAGAGTGGCGCGGCGAGACCTCTGCTCGTTCATGACGAGCGGAGGTGGATCACATGAGATCGGCGCTGAAAGAGTCCGTAACCGGATTGATTCATGGCTGTTTACCTGACATGCGACGGGTCATAGCCGCGATTGGGTTGCTCCTGGCGGCGTGCTCGCCGCAAGCACCGGCCGCAGTCGCAACGCCGACACAGCCCGACGCCGCGGTACTTGTTGCCGGGGCGGCCCCTCGACTTGTGGGAGCAAGCATGGCCTACGACATCGCACGCAGCCAGATGGTGCTCTTTGGCAGCTCGTATTCCGAAAGTGAGGGTCCGACCGGATTTGCGGTCCCAGCGTCGATGACGGCGGAAACATGGATCTGGCAGAGCGGGAAGTGGACAAAGCTCGGCCCTGCCACGAGCCCGCCACCCCGGACATGGGCAGGCATGGCTTATGACGAGGTGCGACATCAGGTCGTCCTGTTCGGCGCCGGCGACCGGGGATCAGTGCAGTCGCCCTTCACGGACACCTGGACATGGGATGGAAAGACCTGGTCGCAACGGACTCCGTCTATGAGCCCGCCGGCATCAGCTGGACCCAGTCTCGTGTACGACGCCAAGCTCGGCCGAGTCGTGGCGCTTGTCCCTACCGGGGACGTGACACAGACATGGACGTGGGACGGGAATACGTGGGCTCAGCTTCATCCCACCACCGAGCTCCAGGGACGGGGGTTTGCTGCTGCCGCTGCATACGACCCCGCTCACGGCTCGGTCGTGGTGTTTGGAGCAGACAGAGGCGACAAAGGCATTGACGACACGTGGACGTTCGATGGAACGACGTGGGCCCGCCACATCGCCGTCCTGGGCGGCCCCACCGGCCGCGGCGCGACCACGTTGGCGTATGACCCGTCCGCCGGAAAAGTCATGATGTTTGGCGGGTGGAGTTTCAGTGGAACCGCAACTGCTTTCAGGGACACCTGGACGTGGGACGGCGCTAATTGGACGCAAGCCTCTCCATCTGAAAGCCCATGGGAACGCTCTTTTGCGATCGCCGCCACTGACATCAATGCCAGACAGGTCGTTCTCTACGGCGGTATGACGGTTCAGAAGGGAAGCTCGATGAGGTACTCCGACGTCTGGACCTGGGCTCACGGCTCTTGGAGCCTCGTCCAGCCGACCGCGATTCCCGCACCCCCTGAGGAACTGGATGCGATCGTCAGTGCCGGCGCGCTGGGTACGGGCCTTCGGCCCATATGCGCTGGAGGATCTACTCCCTGCATGTCAGTGCGCGGCGTGCCGCAAATCGGCTATTACGCCGCCTACGCCGTCTTCGATCTCAAGCCGGCAGATGGCGCCAACGCGGTGTGCATCTCGTACGTCTCGTACATCGAGAACCCGAACGCCCTCAACGTGATCGCCAAGGGACCATGGCATCCTGTCGGTGTCACCTGCAGTCCATCCGTTGAGCATCTGGTGCAGCTCGGTGGGCAAGCTCAGGTCAAGGTGAGCGGCTGTGCCAATGTGCGGACGTTCCCCGCGCTCGGAGACGTCGTGAGCTGTCTGTCCAATGGAACTCGGGTAACCATTGACGAAGGCCCAGTTGCGCTGAACGGCGACTTACAACGGATCTGGTGGCACCTCCAAAAACGCGGTTGGATGGCGAACGAGCTTCTGCTGGGCATCTGACCGACTCACGTTTGTCCAGGACAAACGTATCGCCGTCGGTGGCTGCTGCTAACCTTGCGCGTCCATGGAGGCACCCACCCAGGGTCGGCAGCCTGCAGAGGAGCCGGTTGAGCCGTCTGCGGTCGAGCCACCACCCCACAGCCCAGTCAAACGGTCGCAGCCGCGGCCTCCGCGCGTCGCAGGTACGAGCCGTGTAGGACTCGTTGCGGCAGCGGCGTGGGTGCTTGCCCTGACGGCGTTGACACTTCCCTCATATCCGGTGCTCCCGGACATCGGAATTGATCCCTCGTGGCAGATTGGAATCATCACCGCCTTCCAACACCATCTGAATTTCGGCACCGACATCATCTGGAGCTACGGGCCTTACGGCTGGCTGGACGTACCGTTCCTCTTCGACCTATCCCTCCCGCGGCTCGCCATCGTTGCGAGCATTTGCGCAAACCTTCTGTTCCTCAGCTTGCTCGCCGCTCAACTCTGGCGCCGCGGCGCAAATGTCCTGGTCTGGGTTGTCGTTGCAGCGATCATCGGGCTGGTCGTCGAATGGAGTGCTTACATCACTTTCGGCGCGTCGATCACATTCGCGGCGATTCTTCTATTGATCTTTGCTTTCGACGCGCGCCAGATCAGATATCAACTGGCTGAAGTCGGGTCAGCCGGCGCGCTACTCGCACTCGGCTCACTCGTCAAGGGCACCGATCTGGTGGTGGGCGCTGGGCTGCTCGTCGTAGCCGTGGCTTTCGGTGTGCTGTTCAAGCGGCGATACCTTGCGATGACCGCGGTTTTCGCCCTGCTGTCGTTTCTTCTCCTGTGGATCGTCTCCGGCGAAGCGCTCAGCTCGATCCCAGCCTACGTACGTGGCATCTACGAGACCGCATCGGGATACAGCGCCGCGATGTCGCGCGACTACTCGTATTCGCTCCTCCTCGGAGTCTCGGTGCTCCTCCTCTTGTTGCTTGCGTACGGAGTGCTCATCGCGCTCTTCGTTCGGGACCAGACCCTGGCTTTCGCCCTGAGCCTATGCGTGCCGATCGCCTTTGTCGCGTTCAAAGAGGGGTTCGTGCGCCACACGTACCCGTCTTTTTTTGAGCCGCTGCTGGTTTTGCTTTGCGTGCTGGCACCAACGGTGGTCGCTCGCGCCTCGCCGAGCGCCCTGCTGGTTCGATCCTTCAGGCCCGCCTGGTGGTGCGTCGCTGGGCTGATCATCGGCATTCTCTTCACGACATTCCCAGGACCCTACTTCGTCGAGAGTCGCGTGACGACAGGTGACAACGTCAGAAAGGTCGTGCTGAGCACTTTGAGCGAATCGTCACGGCAGCAGCAGCAGGACCGCATCACAGCCGCGATCAATCAGCGTTACCCGTTGTCAGACAGCGACCTGGCGGCACTGCGCGACGGCACCGTCGACGTGATGCCTTGGGATACGGTCCTCGTCTACGGATATCACCTGAACTGGAATCCGCGTCCGGTCCTGGCGTCATATGCGGCCTATACGCCTTACCTTGATCACGTGGACGCGGCTCACCTCGCGTCGGCCGAGGCCGCCACGCACATCCTTTACTACTTCTATGACTATGCGGGGGAGCTGGACAATCGGTATGCCCTGTACGACGAGCCTGAGGCCTACCGGGCGCTGCTCGAGAACTACAGGGTCGCGGACAACAACGGTCCACTGCTGCTGGAGCGTCGCGCGACCCCGATGGCCGATGCCGCGACGGCAGCCGGTCAATCCTGTTCCCAGCTGGGTTCGTGGATCGCGGTACCGTCGGCAGCGCCGGATCGATTCGTCTACGCAAGCGTGGCTGCCCCGTATTCGCTCGTCGGCCGCGTGCTGAACACGGCCTACAAGCCGGCGGAGCTTCGCATCACCTTTCAGTACGGATCAGGCTTGCAATCGCCCAGCTTCCGGCTGATCGGCGCGGTCGCGCCCGATGGTCTGCTGATATCGGGGTATGCGGAAACCCAGGACCAGTTCGCCGACCTTTTCCGGGGTCGGGTCGACAATCCGATCACGGCGTTTCAGGTCAGCGTCCCGTCCGGAGCAGGTGACTATTCGGGTCAGGTCTGCGCCACCTTCGTCAGTCGCGAGATGCCGGCCTCTTCATGAGCTGGCATGGGTCGCCATCAAGGCAGAACACACTCCGGCTTGGCTAGACTCGAAGCCGTGACGGGTCACGTCGCAAAGTTCATGGTGCTCGTCACGATCCTTCTCGCCGCCTGCACCATCAAGGGCCCTGTTGCGACGCAGAGCCCCAGGCCCTCTCCTTCGGCCGGCAAGATTGCGTGGACCGACTGCGGTAGCGGTTTCCAGTGCGGCAACCTCCAGGTTCCCCTCGATTACTCGCAGGCCGGTGGTCGGACCATCAGCCTCGCTTTGATTCGTAAGCCGGCGACCGGCTCGAACCGCATCGGGTCGATGCTGCTCAACCCCGGCGGCCCCGGCGAGTCCGGGGTCCAGTTTCTGCGCGAGGACATAACCTCCCTGGCCAATTTGAATCGCCGGTTTGACGTCGTCGGATGGGACCCCCGCGGTGTCGGGGCCAGCGCGCCGGTGACATGCGTCGACAGTTCGCAGCTGGACACATATCTCTCGCTCGACGCGGTGCTCGACGACCCGCAGGAGAAGCAGGCGGCGATCCAGGCGGACAAAGATTTTGCGGCTGGATGTCAGAGCCGCAGCGGCGATCTCCTGCCCTTCATGGACTCCGCGAGCACCGCACGGGACATGGACCAGATCCGCGCCGCTTTAGGTGACGCCAAGCTCACCTACCTCGGCTTCTCTTACGGCACCTACATCGGCCAGTGGTATGCCCACCTCTTCCCCACTCACATCAGGGCTCTCTCGTTGGATGGAGTCGTCGATCCCGCGGTGAACGCCAACGACAGCTTGCTCGGACAGCTGGTCGGCTTTGAGCAGAACCTGCGGGCCTTCCTAGCCGACTGCGCGGGGAAGCCGGCGAGCGCGAATTGCCAGTACCGCCAGAACGGCGATCCGGGCTCCAAGCTAACGGCCCTGATGAGCCGCCTGGATGCGACACCATTGACAGTCGGCAGCCGGCAGCTGACACGTTCACTGGCCATGACCGGCGTGCTACAAGCGCTTTACAGCCAGAGCCTGTGGCAATACCTTGATCAAGGCCTCGGCGCCGCCGATCGAGGCGATGGGCGGATCCTGCTGCTGATCGCCGACCTTTACAACCAGCGCAACTCGGATGGGACGTACGGCAACCTGTTCAACGGCGCGTTCGGCTCCGCCTACTGTCTCGACTTTCCGGCATCGTCGGATGTCGCGACCTACGACGCCCTCGGTCCGGCGTACACCAAGGCGTCGCCGTTCTTCGGCCCATGGAGCCAGTACTCCAACCTGCAGTGCGGGTTGTGGCCTGTCAAACCGAAAATCAAGCAGGGACCGCTGACGGTCGAAGGGGCGCCGCCCATTCTGCTGGTCGGAGGCACGAACGACCCGGCGACGCCCCTGATAGATGCGCAGGCTGTCAACAAGCAGATCGCGGGTTCTGTGCTGCTCACTCGACAGGGCAACGGGCATACGTCGTACGACTCGAGCCCGTGCTCACACGCAGCCGAGGACAGCTACCTGATCGATCTCATGCTTCCGTCGCCGGGGACGATCTGTTCTAGCTAGGCGACCGAAGCGTCGGCGCGAGCCTTGGCTTTGGTAAAGACCAGCGCGCCGGTCTTGGCATCGACCTCGACGACGTCGCCCTCGCTGAATTTGCCTTCGAGTAGCTGCATCGCGAGAGGGTCCTGCAGCAGGCGTTGGATCGTCCGCTTCAACGGGCGCGCCCCGTACACCGGGTCCCAGCCCCGCTCGATGAGCAGCTTGCGTGCCGTTTCCGTGACGACCAGCACGATCCTGCGTTCGTCGAGTCGCTTCTGGAGCCTTGCGAGCTGGATGTCCACGATTGCGCCCAGCTGATCCTTGGTCAGCGGCTTGAACACGATGATGTCGTCGATGCGGTTCAGGAACTCGGGCCTGAAGTGGTTGCGCAGAACCGCCACGACCGCCTCGCGCACGTCGTCGAACGGCCTGTCTGCCATTTCCTGGATCAGCTGGCCTCCCAGGTTGGACGTCATGATCAGCACCGCGTTGCGGAAGTCGACCGTGCGCCCCTGACCGTCGGTCAGGCGGCCGTCGTCGAGGATCTGCAGCAAGACGTTGAAGACATCCGGGTGGGCTTTCTCAATCTCGTCGAACAACACCACCGAGTACGGCCTCCGCCGCACTGCCTCAGTCAGCTGACCGCCTTCGTCGTACCCAACGTAGCCCGGCGGCGCACCGATCATTCGGGCCACGGTGTGCTTTTCCTGGTACTCGGACATGTCGAGCCGGATGAGCGCCTGCTCGTCGTCGAACAGGAACGCGGCGAGGGCCCGTGCGAGCTCGGTCTTACCGACACCGGTCGGCCCGAGAAAGATGAACGAACCCACCGGACGGTTGGGGTCGGCAAGGCCTGAACGGGATCGCCGGACAGCGTTGGCGACGGCGGTGACCGCTTCGTCCTGGCCGATGACGCGATCATGCAGCCGCGACTCCATCTGAATGAGCTTCGCGACCTCGCCTTCCATAAGCCTCGATACCGGGATGCCAGTCCACCTGGCGACGATCTCTGCGACGTCCTCCTCGCTGACCTCTTCCTTGAGCAGCGGGTGTCCGCCTTGCAGCTGGCCGAGTCGTCGATTCGCCTCCTCGACTTGCTTTTCGATGTCGACGGCCTGGCCGTAGCGCAGCTCGGCTGCCTTTGCAAAGTCGGCCGCACGCTCGGCGCGTTCCGCGTCAGAACGGACCTCTTCGAGCTTGGCCTTGAGGCCACGGATCCTGGCGATGACCTCCTTCTCCTGGTTCCAGCGAGAGCGGAGCGCGGTTCGCTGTTCGGCGAGCTCGGCCAGCTGCTTCTCGATTCCGGCGAGGCGTTCCTTGGATGCGCGGTCGGATTCCTTCTTCAGCGCCTGGCGCTCGATCTCGAGCTGGCGAATCTGGCGCTCGAGCTCGTCGAGCTCGGCGGGCATGGAGTCGATCTCAGTGCGGAGACGGGCCGCCGCTTCGTCGATGAGGTCGATTGCCTTGTCAGGTAGGAAGCGATCGGTGATGTAGCGGTTGGAGAGGACGGCGGCCGCCACGATGGCCGTGTCCTTGATCCGGACACCATGGTGAACCTCGTATCTCTCGCGTAGGCCGCGCAGGATGCTGATGGTGTCCTCGACCGACGGCTGGTCGACGAAGACCGGCTGGAAACGCCGCTCCAGGGCGGCGTCCTTTTCAATGTGCTTCCGATATTCGTCGAGCGTCGTCGCGCCGATGGCGCGCAGCTCGCCGCGAGCGAGGGCGGGCTTCAGCAGGTTGGCGGCGTCGATCGCGCCTTCTGCGGCGCCTGCGCCGACCAGCGTGTGCAGCTCGTCGATGAACAGGACGACCTGGCCGTTTGAGCCTTCGATCTCTTTCAGCACTGCCTTCAGGCGGTCTTCGAACTCGCCGCGGAACTTGGTGCCGGCGACGAGTGCGCCGAGGTCGAGCGCAATCACGCGCTTGCCCTTCAATCCCTCGGGGACGTCCCCTTGCGCGATGCGCTGGGCGAGGCCTTCGGCGATCGCTGTCTTGCCGACGCCCGGCTCGCCGATGAGCACCGGGTTGTTCTTGGTGCGCCGCGAGAGAACCTGGATGACGCGCCGGATCTCTTCGTCGCGCCCGATGACGGGGTCGAGCTTGCCTTCCCTGGCCAGCTTCGTCAGATCGCGGCCGTACTTCTCCAGGGCCTGGTATTTGGACTCGGGGTTCTGGTCGGTGACTCGCTGGTTCCCCCGCACCTGGCGCAACGCGTTCAGCAGGTTTTCGTGGGTCGCTCCTGCGTCCTTGAGGATCTGCTGGTCCGTGAGCGCGAGCAGCAGGTGCTCGGTCGAGATGTATTCGTCCTTGAGGCGGCCGGCTTCGCGCTCCGCCTGCTCGAGGTGCTTGGTCATTGCCTCGCCCAGGTAGGGGTTTCCGCCGCCGCTGACCTTGGGGAATCGCTCGATCGCCGAGACCAGCGCCGGCTGCAGGGCCTGCACCGACGCGCCTGCACGCTCGAGGAGCGTGCGCGCGACGCCCTCGTCCTGCCGGATCAGCGCGAGCAGGAGGTGCTCCGGCTCGACGGCCTGGTTTCCGGTTTCGCGCGCGAGCTCAGCAGCCTGCTGCAGAGCCTCGAGTGCCTTCTCCGTGAACCTTTCCTGTCTCACGTAAGGAGTTATCCCAAGGCTTTTCGGGCCCCAAACAGATTGTCCGTATCTTGACGTCATGCCTGAACTTCCGGAGCTGGAGGCGCTCCGAATCCGGATCGTACCTCGGGTTGAGGGGAAGCTGGTCACGGCCGCCTCGGTCAACCCGCAGAAGGCGCACCTGCTGCGCTACCCCGTGGACAACTTCGCCCTCGAGCTGCCCGCGCGCCGCATCACCTCGCTCACGCGCCGAGGCAAGCACCTGGTCTTCGCGACCGAGCTGGGCGGGGGCGGGTCTCCGCGCTGGCTCGTCATCAACCCGATGCTGGGTGGGCGGTTCCAGGTCGCCAGCGCCGAGATGCCAGTGCCGGCCACCGAGGTGTTCACG
>VBHJ01000015.1 GCA_005887685.1 Chloroflexota bacterium
CGAATACCTACGTCGCCGGCGCCGGTCGCATCGTCTCGTTTACCGGCATCCAGTCCATTCAGATCTTCGGCGGCGGCGGCAGCGACTCGGTCTGGGTGCTCGGCACCGAGGCCGGTCGCATGCTGACGATCGAAGGCGGTTCCGGCAACGTGACCGTGCACATCGGCGGCACGCCGCCGCCGCTTGTCTTCAACCCGCCGCCCTTCATCTACCAGCCGCCGTCGTTCACCGTAGCGCTGCCTCCCGCGCTCGTCTACGACAAGACCACGGTCACGCTGCACAACCTCAGCTTCGAGATGAGCATCTTCGACTGGATCGCGCGCGGCGGGTTCAGCGACCCGCAGAACGCGGCCGAGGGCCTCGCCGAGAATCTCGTCAACAGCATCGGCGCCCTGCTCTCGTTCTGGAGTGGGAACGCGCACATCGTCGACGGGTCGTTCGCCGCCACGGACATCAGCTGGAGCTACGTCTGGGACTTCCGCTTCTACTTCTTCTTCCCGAGCGTCCGGATCAACATCGGCCAGTTCCAGTACGACCTGCTGACCTCGCACCTCGAGCCGCGTTCCAAGCTCGTGACGCCGCCGCCCGTGCTGGTCCAGCCAACTCCGTTTGCGTTCATCGCCCCGCCCGTGCGCGATGGATCGCAGATCGCGGGCCAGGTGATCATCAACGGCGGCGCGGGCCTGTCCGGCCACCCGAACGCGGTGATCTACGAGAACCAGAGCGGCACGTCCGCGTCCGGCCAGGTGGTCCAGAGGCAGGTCCCACGAATGCACAAGACAGGCGTCGACAGCCAGGGCAAGCCTGTCTACGAGGTCGAGACGAATGGCAACGGCCCGATCACCGACACCTACGTGAGCCTGGAAGGCCTTGGCCTGGGCATCAGCACCGGAGGTCAGGCCAACCTGAAGCACGAGACGTATTACGGCGTCGAGATGAAGAACGTCCAGGACCTCCGGCTGCAGATGGGCGGCGCGGCCAACACCCTGCGCATCGACGACACGGCGATCTGCACCGGCACCGTGGCCGCCCCGATTTGTACGGAAGGCCTGCCGGCGGCCGTGGCCGCGCCGAGCATCGAGGCCTACGGCAGCACGGGCAACGACACCTTCATCGTCAACGGCATCGGGGCTCCGTCAGCCATCCACGGCGGCGGCGGCAACGACACCGTCACGGTGAGCAGCACGCAGGCGAACCTGAGCGGCCTGCTGAGCCGGCTCACCGTGGATGGCAACACGACCCTCTTCACCAGGGTGACGAACGTCGTGGACAACTCGGCCGAGTCGACTGACCCGAACGGCCTCATCCAGCACTTCTTGACGACCCCGCTGGTCATCGTCCCGAGGGACAGCCCGAACAGCATCACGTCGGAAGGCACGGCGACGTCAGCCATGGTCGTGACGATCCCTGCCGCAGGGAGCGCCTTTGCGCTGACCGTAGGCAACGCGGAGTACTACAGCGCGGCCACCGACGCATCTCCGTCGGCAATCGCGTCCGACCTGGCTGTCCAGCTGAACGCGTCACCGAGCTTCCGGGCCCTTGCCACCGGCAACCAGCTGACGATCGTCGCCCTCACGGGCCAGCCCTTCGACGCCACGCTGGCCAAGGTCGCGACGACCAGGGAATTCGCCGTCGCGACTCCCGGGGCGGGCGACGTCGTCTCGATCGAGCTGGGCACACTGGCCAACCTCACGGCGTACGGCACCGTCAGCTTCACGCTGGGGGCGACCCCGACACCTGAAGGCGTGGCAAGCCAGCTCGCGCAGGCCGCCAACGCCATCTCGGGGTTCATCGCGCTGGCTCAAGGCGGCCTGGTCGCGATCAGCCGCCTGGACGGAACGTTCACGGCCACGCCCGTAATCACCGGAGCCTCACCGACGACCACCGTCACCGCGAACGACCCCGGAGTGAGCGTCGAGTCGCTCACCATGCCCGCCGCGACGGCAAGCGCGAGCTGGACCGTGACGCTCAGCGATCGCGGTCAGCTCGGCTTCATCACGCACACTTTCGCCTCGGCGACATCGGCCGCGGGTGCTGCCGCCGCCATCGCGAGCGACATCTCCGGCCCGAACGGAATCAGCGGGTTTGCGGCGAACTCGGCCGGCGGTGTGCTGATCCTCACGCGTACCGCGGTACCCAGCGGCTTCGGCATCCTGCTCCCCGCCCTCGACCCGCCGGTTCAGTCCTCGGCCGCGCTCCTGCCGGCTGCCGCCGTCGCGGCAGGTGAGGTCTGGAGCATCACCGTCACACCCACGCCCGGAAGTCCTGTCGTCGCCTCGTTCACGGCCCAGGCGGGATCCACGCTGACCGACATCCTCAACAGCTTCCAGGCCACGCTGCGGGCTGGTTTGCCAGGCACGTTCACGGTGTTCAACGCGGGCGGCGTGCTGGCGATCACCTCGACGGGCGGCTTCACGACCACCGACACCACCACCTTCTGGTACAAGGCCGAGTTCGACCCGATCCTGCATGACACGTGTACCAGCTCGTGCCCGAACGGCTCGATGATCCAGGTCCGCAGTGTGGTGCTCGACGCCCTCGGCACCCCGGTCCAGACCCTCGTGCAGGAGAAGGGCATCCCCGAGTTCGGCGTCCAGATGTACGGCAAGCAGAAGGTGGATCTCCAGGGCAACCTGCTCTACCTCGACGCCCAGGACAACGAGACGACGACCATCACGGCGGTGCCGGCGATCGAGCAGGTCAAGTACGGCACCGCGGGCGGGCAGGCGCTCTGGTTCGACGCGACCGGGCACCTGGTCTTCGATTCGTCATCCGGCCTCGCGGTGATCCTGACCGCCAAGTCCGGCGACCTGGGTGCTGTGCCCGTGTACGTCACGCCGAGCTTCGCCAAGGTCTTCGCGCAGCTCGGCCCGAACGTGCTGACCAATGGCAACTTCGCCCAGCTCGTGCCGTTCAACAGCACCGCCGGCGGCTGGACAACTGCGAACCTCGGGACCGGCGGCGGCTGGATCGGCGGCAGCAGACGCTTCTTCACCCCCAGCAGGGTCTTGCTGCTCGGGACAGGGAACACAAACGCCCCGCCGACCCTGTCGCAGCAGCTGGCCAACCTGGCTCCAGGCGCCATCTACCAGCTGAGCTTCCAGCTGTACCCGTACGGCACGCTGGCCAACACCGACACGACGAAGTCGTTCGGCGCCTTCTTCATCACCGCCGGGTCAAACGGACAGCCGGCCCAGCAGACGATCACTGGCGCCCAGGTCAGCCGGAGCGACTTCTCCACCCAGAGCTGGACGACTTTCACCGGCACGTTCGAGGCCAACGCGACGTCAGGCATCCTGTCGCTGCAGGCGGAGCTGAACGGCGACCTGAAGGACTACTACATAAGGAATGTCGTCCTCCAGGCGACCAACACGCGCAGCTACGCGACCGACTTCGCCGCCGGTAGTGACCTGTTCATCGATCACTCCGGCCGCAAGACGACCGAGCCCAGTGGCGGCAAACCGTCCCTGTTCCCGGTCAACGACACGGAGCTGATCTCATTTGTGCGCGTCGCCGACGTGGTCCAGCCGACGACGCCAAGCCACGTCACGCTCGACATCGTCAACAAGACGGCCGTCAACACGAACGTCACGCTCGGCACGTACCGCGTGGCCGACAGCCAGCTCAGCGACGGCCAGCCTGTGCTGCATGGAACCGGGATGGCCGGCTACTACCTCAACCCGGCCCAGAAGCTCTACTTCGGCGGCGAGCCGGTGATCGACCCGCTGACGAAGGGGCCGATGTACTACTCGGCCGGCGAGCCGGTGCGCGACCTGTTCACCGGTGCGGACCTGAAGGATCCGTTCAACAACACGCTGCTGCACACATGCGATCCGACCATGAACACATGCAATGCGGCCGCGCCCACGTGCAACTTGACGCCGCCGCTACCGCCCGCCCCGCCGAAACCGTGCGATCCGATGCTGCACATCGCGGGCGAGAACGTGGTCCACCTGCGCGGCGACAACCTGCTCTTCTACGGCGGCGAGCAGGTGGTCGACGAGAACGGCAACCAGGTCTACTCAGGCAGCGCCCCCTTCCAGTACGTCGCGGGCCAGCCGCAGATCTCCAACCGGCGCCAGCAGGCCTACGGCCTGGTCACGAACACCGCAAGCGTCGTGGCGTTCGACGCCACGAACTTCACGCCGCCCACAGCGAATCTATCGAGCATCACGTCCGCGACCACGCTCGATGTGGGCGTGCTCACCGGCGGCTACACCCTGACCGCGACCGACCAGGTGATCATCACGGTCTACGACCGCACCAAGATCTACAACCTTGCGTGCCCGGTGGCGACGTGCGAGGACGTCGCCGGCAACCGCATCCTGCTCGGCGCGGTGGCCCCGGCCATCGGGCACGCCATCGCAGTGAAGCTGCAGATCGTGGTCGCGATGAAGCACACCGCGACCGACAGGCAGCAGTACTACGGCGATGAGGCCGTCCAGCTGGGTCAGCCGATCCTGGACGTGAGCGGTGGTCTTCAGCTGGACAGCGGCAAGAACGTGATCACGTACAGCGCATCGCAGCTCACCGAGGTCAAGCGGGAGAGCTTCTTCTTCACCACGGCCGGGCAGACCATCAACCTGAACACCACGCCGGCGTCCGCAGTGCAGATCGTGATCGGAACCGGGCTGGAAGCCGTGACGCTGACGGTGTCCGATTACACGCTCGCCGGCACGACGCTGACGCTGACTCCGACCGAGCCGGCGGTGAAGAGGGGCCAGCACATCGCGATCAGCTACATCGGCCCCGTGCTCCACGGCCGAGGCGACCCGATCTACACCTTCGACGCCGCGACCAGCACGTGGGTAGTCGCGAAGTACGCGGGCGGCGAGCCAGTGCTGACGCTGGGAAGCGAGCCGGTGCTGTACAGCGGCGGCCAGAACGCCTTCTACTCGACGGCCGACCCGATCCAGCCGCAGCCCGGCGCGCTCGAGTACCGCGTGCAGGTCGACGGCGTGCCGGGCGACATCCTCTACTCGGGCGTCGACACGGTCGACCTGACGCTCGGCGGCGGATCGAACCTCGTCACCGTGGTAACGACCCACACCGGCAGCACCAACATCTGGACGGGATCAGGCGCGGACAAGGTGGCGGTGCGGGAGATCAACGGGCCGACCACGATCTGCACCGGCGACCAGGCCAGCCTCAACACCGGCTGCACCGGTGGCAACCTCACCAACCCCGACCCCATCTTCGTGGGGAGCGAGGCCGGCCAGTGGCCGACCGGATTCTGGAACGTGCTTGGCAACGCCGAGGCGATCAAGGCGTCGCTCACCGTCCACGGCGGCGGCGGACTCGACTCCGTTTGGGTGGATGACACCAAGGATCCGAACCCCCGCACCGGCGACCTGACGAACACCCTCCTGAGCGGCGTCTTCGGCCTTGGAGGAACGCTGACCTACACGAACCTCTCGGCGCTGAACGTCAACCTCAGCGACCTCGGCAACACGTTCAACATCCACAGCACTCACGGCAGCGCCTCGCCCGACCCGATCAGGACGACGAACGTAAACGTCGGCGCCGGCATCGACACGGTTAACGTCGAGACGATCTCCGGACCGACCAACGTGACCATCGGCTCGGTGACGAACGTGGTGCGCGTGGGCAGCACGACGACGGCGACAGATCCCGCGCTGTATGCGGGCAGCACGCTGGACCACATCTCGTACGGCTACCTGTCGATCGCCGGCGGCATGAACACGACGGCGCTGTACACGTTCGACTCAGGGCCGACGCTTCAGACGCAGAAGACTGGAACGCTGAGCTCGACGAGCCTGGTCGGGTTCGGTATGACGTTCGGCATTCAGTACAACAACGCCGTGAACACGATCTCCATGAGCCTCAGCAATGTCAACAACAGGCTCGTCATCGACTCCACCCTTCCTGGCACCGTGCTGTCTGTCTTCGGCGGGCACCGCGACCCGGTGGTCAATCACTTCGATGACGTCGTCATCATCCGCTCGGTCGGCGGGCCAACCACCATCACGGGGGGTAAGGGCAACGACCACATCCTCGTCAACTACACCGCGGCCGGCGACCAGACGTTCCTCAACGGCCTGAACGGACCCCTGACCTTGATCGGCGCCAACGGCAGCAACCGCTACGACATCGGCCTGTCCGGCATGGCTTCACCGACCGGCGCGAACGTGACGCTGATCGACGTCAAGAGCGGCATGATCGAGCTTGGCGACGTCAACCAGCTCAACATCTACGGCAGCGCCAACCCGGTCTTCTTCATGCTTCGCGCGAATCGGGCCGTCAACCCGAAGACGGCGATGGTGGGGGCCTTCCGCGAGGACGCCAACCACAAGCCGATCCTCAACGGCGTGATGGAGCGCGTGAACTACGACGAGGGCATCAATGGCGGCCTCACGGTTTACGGACAGGACGGAGGCAACACGTTCGTCCTCGACGACAACCTGGCGCCGACGACGATCTTCGGTGGCAACGGCGACAACAACTTCCAGGTCGGCCAGGTGTTCAAGTCGCCTCGGGACGGCACGAACCCGAACAGCGGACTCGCCGCGAAGGACTTCTTCCAGACCACGCAGGTCACGCAGGGCTTCCTGAGCAACGGCATCAGCGCCCCGACCACGCTGTACGGCGGCGACGGCGACGACAGCTTCACCGTCTATCACAACCTGGCCGAGCTCTGGCTGTACGGCCAGGCGGGCAACAACACGTTCACGATCCGCTCCTTCGTGCGGGTCAACCCGAAAGACCCCAAGGCCCCGGTGACCAACATCAACGGCGGCACGGGCAACAGCTTCATCAGCTACACCGTCGACGCACCGGTCCGGATCGACGGCGGTGAGGGCTTCGCGACCCTGGTCGTGCTGGGCACCGACTACGGCGACGACTACTACATCACCGACAAGGGCATCTTCGGAGCCGGCCTGTTCGTGACGTTCGTGCGGGTCCAGCGCGTGGTGGTCGACGGACAGGCGGGCAACGACCGCTTCTTCGTCGAGAGCACCAGCCCGGGCGTCGAGCTCGAGCTCGTGGGCAGCAAGGGCAGCGACACCTTCAACGTGGGCGGCGGCAACAACGGCAAACCGATCACGGTCGTCAGCAACAGCCTGGAAGGCCACAGCGGCCTGATCGCGAACCTCATCCAGAGCGCCGACTCCGCGTACAACAACCTCCAGGCGCCGTGGATCTCGGCCCACGTCTACGACAGCGAGGCGCCGGGCGTTGTCATCAGCCAGCAGGCGCCCCTGATGGTGTTCGCGCAGACGACGCCTCCGGCGGGCGCCAGCCTGACGGTCGACACCTACACCGTGGTGCTCACCCAGCGGCCGGCGCAGGACGTCATCGTCAGCGCCGCGGCCACCCCGCCGAACGCGCGCCTGCAGCGCGCGGGCGCCAAGAGCATTCAGCTCTGCACCCTGAATCCCAGCCCACCCGACCCGCTCAACCCGTGGACATGCCAGGACGGCGGGACCACGCTGCTCTTCTCACCGGGCAACTGGTACAAGCCGCAGACGGTGCGGATCGTGGCCCGGCCGGACGCGGTCGCGCAGGGCAACCACTTCATCGACATCCTGCACACGGTCCAGGAGGGAACAAGCGGCAACGGCGGTCAGCCGTATGACGGCCTCCCGGTCGATGGGTTGGCGGTCGAGGTTGTCGATCCGAACACGGCGTCGGTCGTGCTCACACCGTACGACCTGACCGGCAAGCGGGGCAACGGCGTGGAGAACGGGCTCCTGGTCGCCGAGAACCCGCAGGGCGACCTGCCGGCGACCGACTCGTACGCGGTTTCCTTGAGCAAGGCGCCTCTCAACAACCTGGTCGTCGAGGCGCAGGCCGACGCCGGCTCGGAGATCTGCAGCGGAACCTGTGTCTGGAACGCATCCACCGGTTGGGGCTCCACGGTCGACCTCACCTTCACGACCACCAACTGGAGCGCCGTCCAGTTCGTGAAGATCCGCGCGGTAAACGACGGCCAGAAGCGCGGCCTGCACTTCTCCCGGATCACCAACGCGATCACCACCAGCACCGGCGACTTCCTTGGCCTCAAGCCGGGTGACGTCGCCGCCGGGCTCGCCGCCGCGGTCAATGGCGACCCGGCCGGCCGGTTCAACGCGTGCACGGGCACCTTCCAGCCCGACGGAAGCTGCCTGGCAGGCACAACGCAGACCTTGCTGAGCATCACCGGCCCGGCCTTCACCGCCGTCTCGACGGCTGGCGCCTCAGGCTCCAGCGCGATCGACACCAGCGCCTCGACCAAGGCCTTTGCGGGCTCGGTCACCGCCACGGTGGGCGGCAACGTCCTGGGCGGCGATAGGTGGACGATCACCCTGGACGGGAGCTCGTATACCTTCATCTCGACGTCCACCGACGCTGCCGACACGGCCAACGGACTGATCGGCCTGGTCAACGGAAGCGGTGTCTTCCAGGCGACGGCGGCGGGGACGCACGCGTTCACCGTCGCCAAGGCGAGCGGCGAGCCGTTCGCCGCCACCTTCACGTCCAGCAACTCGGGCGGCGCTCCGCTCCTGACCGGTGACCTGGCGACCGCGGTGATCATCAACAACGGACCGCCCACCGATTGGTACGCCACGCTCGTCTATGACGTGAGCCTCAACCTCGGGGCCACGGTGCCGTCCGGCGAGCAGTGGTCGCTGAAGTTGAACCGCACCAACGACCCGAACACGGCGGTGAAGTACACGTGGTTCGCGGGCCGGCACTCGTTCACCAAGCTGAACCCCTTCGACGTCAACGTGACGGACGCGAACTCCGGAGGCGTGCTGGTGTTGCAGCCCACGGGTTCGACCAGCGTGATCGAGCCGACCCAGACTGTGATCCTGGGCGACGGGTCCGTGCGGCTGACACAGTTCCCGGCCGGTTGCTTGAACGGTCAGCAGCTCTCCTGCTTCTACGGTGACTTCGGGACGTCCGAGGTGAACTCGCTCAAGTACCACGGCAGCTTCGGAACCGCGCAGGACCTCGATGCCGCGAGCTGGGGCATGGCGAACAACTCGGACATCGCAAACTCGACGACCGTCGAGCACCTGACCGTGCACGGGACCGGGACCGGGAACATCGATTACTACAAGTTCAACATCACCGCCGCCGAGGTCGCCGCGATGGCTCTGCAGCCCGCGACCTTCGGCATGACGCACGGGTTCCAGTTCGGTGACTCGGTCGTCTGGGCCAGCAAGCTGCGGCTGTACGACCACAACTTCAACCTCCTGGCCCAGGGCCCCGGCTTCTCCAACCCCAACGACCAGAGCAAGGGCACGGGCAGGAGCACGTGGCTGAACGACTACCTGACCTACACGTTCACGAGCGCGAACGACTACTACCTCGTGGTCGCCGGCTGGCTGTTCACGAGCACCGTGCCAAGCGGCGCTCACTACGACCTGCAGGTGTCGATTCCGAGACACCCGACGGCGAACCTCATCTTTGCGCCGGTCGCGGTGCCCAAGACCGGTGTGACTCCGCAGCCCATCGACGGCGGGACCATCGGCGGTAATGACTTCTACCGCCTGTTCAACGCCTTGGCCGGCGACGCCGAGCTCGGCGGCACGATCAACTGGCAGACGCCGTTCGCGACCATCACCGGCACGAGCGACGGCTCGAACTTCGAGGTCTACTCGTTCACGATCGCGCAGGACATGCTCGACCCGCAGGCGACGACCGGGGTCACGACCGGTTCCATCCTGGCGACGGGTACCTTCTACACCAGCGCGACCCTGAAGCTCGACGGCAGGGTCTCCGCCAATGACGTGTGGCACCTGGGCGTCCGCAACCACGACTACACCTTCAACGCCAACGCCACAGACACCCTGGCCTCTGTGGCCGCCGGCCTCGGCAACCAGCTGCCCGCACCGTTCACGACCGAGGTCGTCACGGATAACACCGGCACCTACCTCACGATCGCGAACCCGAACGGCTTCCAGCTCGCCGGCCAGACCTACAACGGCTTTGCGCAGCTCGCCAACAACGCCGCCACGGTGACGCGCTCGACGACCGTGATGCAGGCTGACGGCACGACCCCGGTGACATTCACCGCGGCCGAATTGACGCTGACCGGCGCTCCTGCCGCGGGCGAGACCTGGACGTTGACCGTCGGCGGCACCGCGCACCAGTACATGACCCAGTACGGGGACTCGCTCCACACGATCGCGTCCGCGCTTGCGACGGCATTCGGCCTCACTGCAGCCCTCAACACCATCTCGTTCGCGAGCCTGAGCACGGCGACGATCTCAGTCTCGATTTCCGGTAGCTCGCCGAGCGGCGCGGCGACCATCTCCGGCACGCCGGCGCAGTCGATGGCCTCCAGCATCTCGTGGACGGACGCGAAGGTAGCGATTCCCGCCTCCATCACGCTGCGGCCCGGAGACCAGTGGGCCATCGAGCTGCTGGGCCCGTCGTCGCTCAAGACGCCGCCTCACACGGTGACGAGCACCGACACCGCAACGACCGTGGCGGCCGCCCTCGCCGCCGGCTTCGGCTCAGCCACCGGCTACACGATCAGCGCCAGCGGTGACACGCTGGACATCAGCCGCGCCGCCGCATTCAGGGTCGTAGTCACCGTCACGCCGGCGGGCGGCGCCGCCGATGGGACTGCACACTCTCACACCGTCACGTTTGCGCCCGCGGGCGAAGCGGGGACCTGGACGCTGAGCGTTGCCGATGCGATCACCTCGGCAGCAATCGGGACCGCGACCTTCCACGCGAGCGGGAGCAGCACTGCGTACGACATCGCGACGGGCCTGTTCAACGTCGGCGGTGTCCACGCCACAAACCTGGGCACCGCCCTGCTCCTCACCAGGCTCGCCCCCGCCGGCGACTTCACCGCCACCGTCACGCTCACCCCGGACGGCCAGATCTCCGCGGCCGCAACCAGCGCCTGGAGGGTGACGATCCCGACGGTGACGAGCGGCGATTCGTTCTCGCTCAGCGTCAACGGCACCGCCTACGTAAGCACCGCCGCCTCGAACACGGCCGTCGCAGCCGGGCTCGCGGCCGACCTGGCCGCTGACACCCAGCTGCTGGCCAGCTCGAGCGGGGCGGTCGTGACCATAGTCGCGCTCGCGTCGGGCATCGCCGATCCGACCCTGTCGAAGAACGGCACCCAGCTCACCAGCCCGAACCCAGTGGCATCCGCGCCGGCTCAGCTGTTGACGCTCAGCGCCCCGGTCGTGGCGGGCGAGACGTGGAAAGTGACGGTCGGCGCGACCGCGGTCCAGTACGTCGCCCTGGGCGGAAGCACGTTGAGCGACATCGCAAGCAACCTCGCCTCAAGCCTGCGCACCGATGGTGTCACGGCCCTGGCGGCCGGAGCGCAGCTCGGCCTGCTTCCCAGCGGCGGCACCGTGACGACCGCTGTGATCGCCGCCACGGCGATGCCGGTGGCCGCGACCTCGACCACCAACACGGAGACGCTCACCGGGCCGGCCTACACCGGCGACACCTGGACTTTGAGCTTTGCCGGCTCGACCACCACCTACCCGATCACCGCCACCCCGGCCGACATGACCAGCCTGGCGTCGGCCATCGCTGGGCAGGTGGCGCCGGTCACGGGTTACTCGGTCTTCGCCTCAGCCTCGACCATCTACATGACCAGCGTCGCCGGTGGCAGCTTCACCAGCTCGGTCACCGTCGCGCGCGACCCGAGCGCGTCCAGGGCCACGGTAAGCGGCACACCGCACCTGGGCTGGGTCGAGAAGATCTCACTTCTGCCGGCCGGATCGAACCCGGTTCAGACCGGCGACCGGTGGACCGTCTCAGTCAACGACGGCAGCCTCGGGTTCCTGGCAACTACGACCGCGTCGGCCAGCCAGTCGATCGCGGACATCGTCGCCGCCCTCGCGCCCCAGCTGTCGAACTTCAACGCTTCGGGGTCGACGGGAGACCTCGTCCTCTACGCGACCGACGGTTCGCCGCTCACGATCGCCCCGGTCACCCAGTTCCGGCCGAAGGCCGACCTGTTCAGTGCCGCCGACACGACCACGTTCACTGAAGACGTCCGGCCCCACTACTACAAGTCGGTGTTCACGCTCTTCGGCAACGACTCCACCGGAGGGTGGTCCGCGGGTGAGGTCTGGACGGTGACCGTCGACGGCAAGCCGTACACGTACACGGTGCCGTCGACCACCGCGCCTGCCGACCGCACCCTGCAGACGATCGCCGCCGGGCTGGTCGCGGCGATCAATGCCACCACCGACCCGATCACCGCCTCAGTCGCGTCGAACAGCCCCACCATCACGATCGCCGACAAGGACGTCGCGACCGGCGGCACCGATCCATTCGTCCAGGTGATCAAGCGCGGCGGCGGCCACGTCACGGGCGTCTTCAATGCGGCCGGCGTCGGCGACGTCAGCGGGAAGGTGGAGGTCTCGACCGTGCCTCCGCAGTACCAGTGGCTGATCAACCTGTTCCCGTTCTTCAGGTTCTACTTCGCCAACGACACGCTCTCCTTCACCTCGGTGCCGGTGCTGCAGCTGCTCGACAGCAATGGCACGGTCCTGGCGACCAACGTATGTGCGCCGACCGGCACCACCTCGACCGGGCGCTACTGCTCCACGAACGCCATCCCCGGACCCGGGTCTACGCCGGACCCAGTCCTCCGGTACACGTTCAACGCCCCGGGCATCTACCAGGTCCGGGTTGGCTCGCTGCGGAAGTGGAAGGACCAGACGGACACCCTGCACCTGGCCAACAACTTCCGGAGCGACACCCCGCTGAGCGACGTCCTCGCCGGAACCGTCCTGCCAGACCCGCTTGCCGCGGGCCTCGCCTACACGCTCCTCGTCTCGCTGCAGCGCCACGCGACCAACCCGAACGAGATCTCGCTCAAGAACCAGAGCATCCAGATCATCTCCGGCCCGGGCGCGGGGAAGACGGCCACGATCAAGGACTACGATCCCGAGACCGGGCTGTTCACGCTGGCCGCTCCCACGCTCAGCGTCCCTGGCTGGGTCCTGCCGGCAGGCACCACCGAGGCGCAGGCCAAGTCGATCAGGTACGAGATCTCCGAGCCCATCACGACGGCCTCGCCCGACTACACGCAGTCCACCGACAGCTATGGAGTCCTGCTGACGAGCCAGCCGGCGCAGAACGTGACGGTCAACGTCGTCCCGCAGGCGACCCCGACGTATGACTCCTCGCAGGTGTTCAACGCATCAGCCAACTTCGGGCTGAACGACACCGTTCAGGTCCGTGTCAAGACGCCGCAGGCGACGTTCCGGTTCGGAGGCGTCCCGGGCGCGGGCGAGGTCTGGAGCGTGGTGCTCAATGACACGCCCATCTCCTACACGGTCGCAACGGGCGACACCCTGGCGATGGTGGTCTCCAAGCTGGCGGGCAAGGTGGGCGGGGCCTTCGTGGCGACCATCAACGCCGCCGACCCCTACACGCTGGTCGTGACGTCTGCGAGCGCCTTCTACTCGAGCTTCCAGATCACGGGCATCGGGCCGGCCGGGGATACCGGTGGCACAGGGACCATTACAGGCAGCGGCGCCGGCGCAGTCGTCACGCTCGCGGACACGGCCGCGGTCAACGAAGTGTGGAAGTTGACGGTGGACGGCACCGACTACGCCTACACGCTGAAGTCCACCGATACAGTGCAGACCGCCGGCGCTGCGCTGGCTGCGCTGCCTCCCTCCGGCACCTACTCGTCGGTGTTCGACCTCACCACGAGCACGATCACGGTGAGCCGTGTCGACACGCGGACGGTGTCGGCCTCCTTCTCAGTGTCGACCGAAGGGGCGCCGAAAGCGAAGGTCGCCGCGAGCAGCATCACGGTCGGCCTTGGCGGCGCTCCGGCTCAAGACGAGACCTGGACCTTGACCCTCGACGGCGTCGCGTACCTGTACAAGGTCCAGTTCCGCGACGACCTGGCCACCATTGCCGGCAAGCTCGCGACTCAGCTGCCGCTCCCGACCTATGACGTGTCCCTCTCGGGTCGGGTGATCACGATCGGCCGCGTTGATGGAGCCGCCGCCGCGGCGACGTTCGCGATCTCGCCCGACAGCAAGGGTGGCGCCTCGGTCTCGCCGCAGCTGGTCTTCACTCCGAGCAACTGGAGCACCACCCAGTGGGTGACGGTCCAGGCGGTGCCGAACAACCTGGTCGATGGGCACGACGCGCTGGTCTTCCCGCCGATGGACAACCGCGTGAACCAGATCCGCGGCCCGATCACGATCAACGGCGGCATCGGCCCGAACCCGGAGCCGTTCCTGAACAACCCGCTGATGCTGCCGGGCGAGAAGAACCTGCCGATTCCGGATGGCACCGTCACGGGAGCTGGCACGAACGCAGAGCTGGCCTCGATCATCGACCTGTACGCCACCCACGTCAGCGCCCAGCACGGCGAACGCCCGGGCTTCGACCCGCGCATGAACGACTCCACGTTCTCGAACCAGTTCCTGAACGGGTTCTTCGCCGGGCAGTCGTTCGACGTCAGCTCGGTCTCCAAGGACATCCTGTCCTTCGCGAACACGACGCCCTTCGCGGTGGGCTTGCTGAAGAACTCCGTCGCGGCGACGACGTCCGACGTCCAGTTCGTCGGCACGCCCGACCAGGCAACCGTGGGCACCATCGCGTGGTCGCAGGTCGCGATCGCGCTGACCGGCCTGGCCTCCAACGCAGAGGACTGGAAGCTGAGGCTGGACAGTGTCGATTACGACGTCAACGTGGGCCCCGGCGGGGATGTCGCCTCGCACATCGCGCAGCTGCTCGCGGCCGCGCTTCCCTCGGTTTACCTGGTCGAGCTCAGGACCGGATTGCTCGGTGACGCCCGCATCCTGATCAAGGGCCGGACCGACGGTCTCCCGATCCACGTCAGCTTCACGATTACCGGCCCGAACACACCCGAGGGCAAGGCGATCATCACCGGCACTCCCGTCGCGCTGCCTAAGATCGCGGACGCCACCAAGTGGACGATGGGCGCCTACAGGTTCATCCAGGCACCGGTGGCGACTGACACGTGGACGCTGCAGGTGGCCGCCACCACCTCCATCTACCACGTCGTCGCCAAGGACGACATCTCGGTGCTCACGAGGAAGCTGGCCCAGGGCCTCAGCTCCGCCTTCGGCGCGCTGGTCTCGGGCAGCCAGATCACGCTCAAGGCTGTCTGGCCGCTGAACTCCAACGGCCAGCCCATCACGCCTGCCGTGGGCGATCAGTACGCGCTGCAGCCGGTGAACCTGAACACGCGGGTCGATGAGTCGACCACTGTCGACACCCTCAACGTCTTCAACAACGGCAGCCCGGCGGCAGAAACCGGCGTGCTGACCGAGAGCACCCTCACCGGCCTGGGCATGGGCGGCGACACGGTGATCGACGGCCAGACGGTTGCGGGCGGAATCACCTACCGCAACCTGGAGTCGCTCAACATCCACCTCGGCAGCGGCAACCAGATGTTCACGGTGAAGGGCACCCACGACGGCAGCACCGAAATCTCCGCCGGAAACGGCAGCAACACCTTCAACGTCCTGACCCTCAACGGGCACACGACCATCGACACCGGCAGCAACACTCAAACAGTCGTGAATGTCGGCAACGCCGGTCTGATCGATCGCGTCGGCGGCCTGCTCACCATCGACACCGGCTCGGCCGGCGCCGGCACCGGCACGGTCAACGTGGACAACTCGGCTGAGACACGCGACACGCTCGCGACCCTCACCGGCTCCTCGCTGACCGGGCTCAACATGCCGACGATCGCGGAGGAGCAGACCATCCACCTGCGCGGCGGTGGCGGCTCCTACCAGCTCGACTCGGCAGACCTGGAAGCGCTGAACTCGCACCCGGTGACGCTCAACTACCTCGACAGCGCCGCCCAGCTGGAGGCCGAGCTCGAAGCTGCGTACCACCTGGCCGCGGGCGGCATCGAGGTCACCGAGCTGCGCACCAGCTCTGACGTCACGTACACGGTCAGCTTCGTCGGGGCCAACGCCGGCAGGCACTTCGACCAGCTGCAGTGGACCAGGAGCTGGACGTTCACGGCGCCGGCCGGCGACCCGATCACCGGCGCTTACAACGTCACGGTGCCCGGCCGCGGCACGGTGACGCTGCACGTCACAGATGACGCGAGTGTGGTCCAGGCAGCGCTGAGTCAGCTCTATGGACTCGGCGGCATCAGCGCGCTGGACGTGAGCACCGGCGTCTACACCGTGGTCTTCAGCGGTCCGAGCCTCGTGCTCGACCTCGGCCAGCTGGCCGGAGCGGCGACACAGGTGGTCGCCCAGCTCCAGCCCAGCTCGGACGGATCGGCACGCGCCGAGACCGGGTTCGTGCGCGACGGCACGACGGCGCCCACCCGGAACACCGTGCAGACGATCACCGTCAATGCCAGTGGTGGCTCGTACGTCCTGCACTTCGTGCTGCCCAACACAAGCGGCGTGCTGCAGGACGTGGCGACCGGACCGATCGCCTACAACGCTTCTGCCGACGACCTGCTGTCCGCATTGAGCGCGGTCCTCAACCCGAACAACACGAACCCGTCGCTGCCCTGGACGTTCAACGTCGCGGTAGCTCAGCACGGCGGGACGTACTACGTCACCTTCCTCGGTCAGGACACGGCACAGCTGATCGCGTACATCGACACCAGCAAGCTGACCGGCAAAGCGACGGTGGCGACGCGCTTGAACGGCATCGACTACCGCGGCGTGGGGACCCTGAACATCAAGCTCGGCTCGGGCACGGACGTCTTCAACGTCCAGGGCACCTCCGCGGTGACCAACCTCAGCACGGGCGCAGGCGATGACCGGGTCTACGTGTCGTCGACCGCGGGCGTCGGCACCACCCAGCACCCTGACTACCTGCCGGGCGCCCTCGCGAACATCGCCGGCACGCTGAACATCGACGCCGGCGGCGGGCGCCACACGCTGATGGTGAGCGACGAAGGCTCGAGCACCGGTGACGCCAACGCCCTCATCACCAGGGACCCCCTGGCGGCGGCGGCCCGCGACCAGAACGTGGCCGCGAACGCTCAGATCTTCATGCTGGGATTTGCGAGGGCCGGCATCACATATCGGACCACCGGCAACTTCGCGGGCGGGCTGACCTTCTGGACCGGCTCGGGCAACGACAACATCACCGTCAATGCGACGCATTCAGCGGCCGGCGTGAACGAGATCACAATGCTGAACACCGGTCTCGGAAGCGACAACGTCACGGTCAACCTGCTCAGTGGCCTGGACGGCCCGTTCGTGCTCAACACGCAGGGGGCGTACTACAACCTGCTTCAGCTGTCGACGCCGCTCTTCACCGGTGACTACAACGCTGCCCCTGACGTGGTCGGCGTCACGGTGAACGGATTCGCGCAGGTCGGTGAGCAGTTCCTGGTCAACCCGTTGCTCAGCGCCGCGGCGCTGACCTACAACCCAACCGCGGGTTTGGTGGCCGTCGTCTCGATCCTCAGGTCGATCGTCGAGGCCTCCGTCTTCGACGGGTCGGGCAATGTGAAGCTCGCCACGACCCTGCAGTCAGGCGACGTCGTGAGCGCGACGGTGAACGGCGTGCCGGTCGGCGCCGTTGACCTGACGCAGCCCGACACGCACACGATCAACATCAGGCCGACGGCGCAGCGACCCGCCGGCGCACTGGTGCTGGTCACGATCGTCCACAAGATCACGCAGTCGTTCACTCTGCCGCAGCTTGGAACGAGCGGCGGTCTGAATGACAGCGACGTCGTCAACGCTCAGGGCTCGACGCTCCCGCTTGTGATCTTCGGCGGCGAGGGCAACAACTCCATCACCGGTGGCAGCGGCGGCGACATCATCCTCGGCCACCGCGGGCTGGTGCTATACGGCGCCTCCACCGAGGCGCAGGCCGGTGTCGTGCTCGGGCATGGCGGTCCGGGCGACCGGAATGACGCCATCGTCCACCCGCTGGGCCTTGTCATCAGCGTCGACCCGACGATCGGCGGCAGCAACACGATCACCGACGGCAACGGTGGGAACGTGATCCTCGCCGGCTCCGGCAACGACCTGGTCCGGACCGGCTCCGGCGATGACATCGTGTTGGGTGACAACGCCAGGCTCATGTACCAGAACGGCGTGCTGAGCCAGATCACGACCATCTTCGACAACATCGGCGGCAACGACACCATCTACGGCGGCGGCGGAGCCGACCTGCTCGTGGGCGGGCCCGGCAACAACGCCATCGACGGCGGCTCCGGCAGCGATGTCATCGTGGCGGACAACACCGCGCTTGACCGGTTGCCTGGCGTGGCTGTCAATCCGCGGTTCCGCAAGCTGGTGGGCGGCCTGATCTACGACCTCACCACCGGGGCCGACCAGGTCACCGCGGCTGCGCAGCCCGACCCGGCGTGGGGCACGACGCCGCCCTGGTGGGCGTTCTTCCAGGTCACCCTCCTCGACTCGCTCACCACCGCCACGTCCGGGTACTACGGCAGCAACTACATCGCGGGCGGCGCGGGCGACAAGATGATCTTCGGCGGCTACGGGAACGACGTGATCCAGGGCCACTCGTCGATCGACTACCGGCCGCCAACGCCGATCTCACTCACGTGCGCCAACCAGGGCTCGGTGGGCGCTCAGGGCTGGAGCTGGGCCGGCCTCATCGGAGCGTGCCGCCCGGCGAGCACCAACCCGACCGTGCCGACCACGCTGCTGCTGGTCAACCCGTCGAAGGGCGACCTCGCCGGCGCCGGCACCGACGGCTCCTCCTACATCGAAGGCGGCGGCGGCAACGACGTCATCTTCGGCGACTTCGGCCAGAACGACATCGTGGGCGGCAGCTCCGACCTGTTCGGGCTGACGACGCCGGCGCAGCGCGCCCACACGGGCTCGAGCCTGATATTCGGCGGCGACGGTACGCAGATCGCCCGCGGATACCCGGGTCCGGACTGCGTCGTCACTCCGCAGTGCCACGCGGCCAACTCAGAGGTCATCGCGGCCGACAACGCCGACATCTTCCGGCTGGTCGGCGCCAGCGGCGTGTACCTGCGCTTCAACTACGACAACTACACCGACGCCCTGCCGGCCGTGCAGCAGGCGCACATCATTCCTCGCGCCGTGCGGCTGCTCGACTACACGCCGGGCGGCCCGGACCTGGCCGGCCAGGCCGGTCCGATGGTCACGGGAGACATCGGCGGCGCGGCTGAGATCCACGCCGAGTCGGGCGACGCCTTCGTCTACGGCGGGCCTGGCGCCGATGTGATCTTCGGTGGCAGCGGAAACGACACGATCATCGGTGGCTACGGCAACAACTGGATCTCCGGCGGCACGGGCCAGAACTGCATCATCGGCACCGACGGCCGCTGCTACGCCAGCCGCGTCAGCGCCACGGTCGGCGAGCCGCTGTACGCCGTCACGCCGGTGGCTGCGGTCAGCCAGCTGATCTCGCTCCAGGGCGGCATGCAGCAGGCCGACATCAACGTGAACGGCGCGCTGAAGTACACCGCCCTCGTCTACCCCGACGTCCTCGACCCCACCGGCGCGGCGAGCCCGACGTTCCGCGGCAAGTGGACCAACAACATCATCTACGGCGGTTTCGGCTCCGACGCCATTCACGCAGGTCCCGGCGAGAGCGCGGTGACCGGAGCCATCGCGCCTCGGCTCGCGTACACGAACAACTACGATTTCGCCGGCAACAAGCTGAACGCGAAGCCGATCGAGAGCGACTGGTATCACCCGTACAACCCGGGCAACGCCCTGGGCTACAACCCGGCGACGACCAAGTTCGCCCTGTATGACGCGGCTGACCCACGCCGCAAGATCCTCCTCACCTCAACCGGCTTGCTCGACAAGACCGGGACTGGTGTGCTGTGGATCCTCGACTTCGACCCGACCGAGGGCCCTTTGAACAAGTACTGGAGCAACGGAACGGCCTTTGCGCCGAGCCCGACGCAGGGCAATGACGCGATCTTCGGCGACATGGGCAACAAGTGGATCGTGGGCGGCCCTGGCCGGAACCGCGTGTACGGCGGCTGGGGCGACGACATGATCGACATCCGCGGCACGCTCGACCAGAACGGCGGCCTCAACGACGGGACGGTGGCCAACCCGTCCACGGAGAGCCTCGCCTACGGCGGCGCTGGAATCGATGTGTTGATCGCCAGCTCGGCCGGCGATCGCCTGATCGACTGGGGCGGCAACCTCGGTGGCACGTACCTGGTTCCGTTCTCGCCGTTCGGCGAGCCGACGGTCAGCCGCACGCCATCTCCTGGCATGCAGAACTTCCTGCTCCAGCTCGGCCAGAGCGACGGTGCCGACATGACCATGGGTACGCGGCACGGCGGCACAACCGCTCGCAACGGGGAGCCGTTCGGTGAGCTCGCCATGATCATTCCTGGGGATGCCGCCTGGGGTGCGCAGCATGGCGCGCCGCGTGACCCGATGGTGCACGGCACGGGCGGCCGCGACACGAACCGCACCAACGCGGTCAAGCCGATCGAATCGCCGGGCACGCTGGCGTTCATCGACCCGCCCGCAGTGGCCGGTGGGGCGCCGGTGGGTGGTTCGGTGCTCGCGAGCGTCGGCGCCGCCGCGGCGAGCGCGGCACCGACGGTGGTGACAGGTGCGCCAGGGTCGGTCGCGACGATCACGTACACGGACGGCACCCACACTGTGACCGCGAACGGAATCATCGACGCCAACGGACAGCTTGTCGTCACCGCCAACCTTTCCAGCCTCGCGGACGGCACGGTGACGGCGAGCATCGTGTTGAACTCGACGTCTGTGACCAGCGCCAGCCTGTTGAAGGACACCTCGGCCCCAGGCGCGCCCCTGGTCGGAATGCCGGCGTATGTGGGTAGAGCCGGAGTCAGCACCGTGCTGCTGGTCATCAACGGCGAGCCCTGGACCACGGTCGACTACACCCTGTCGGACGGCACCACATGGGCATCCGATGAGATGGTCATCGATGACACCGGCAGAGCCACAGCGGTCCTTGACCTCTCCAACTTCGTGGACGGGCCGATCGCGACCACGGTGACGGTCATGGACGTCAATGGAAACAACAGCGTTTACGGCCAGGCGACCACGACCAAGATCACGGTCGTGCCGGCCGCGCCGGTGAGCGTCGGGCTGGACTCGCGCGACGACTCCGGGATCGCGAGCACTGACAACCTCACCAACGTGCGTTCGCCGCGCTTTGTCGTCACCGGGCCCGGCACGCCGACCGTGTACCTCAACGGCGCGCTGTACACCGGCCAGGCCCTGGCGGACGGTCTCTACTCGATGAAGGCGACGCTGACGGACCTGGCGGGCAACGTGTCGCTTGCCACCACCGCGGTACAGCAGGTGCGCATCGACACGTCGGCGCCGGCGGGCACGATCTCCCTCGCCGGAACCCTGATCAATGGTCAGCTCGCGACCAAGAACCCGGTGATAGCGATCACGCTCGCCGTGACTGACTCGGGCACCGGCGTCAGCCAGATCGCAATCTCGACCAACGGCGGCACGACCTACGGCGCACCGTTTGCGTACGGCGCCAAGGCGTCCGTCACGCTGACGGCCGATGGTCTGTACACGATCGCCGTGAAGGTCACCGACATTGCAGGCAACGCCGCGGTGGCCATGCTTCCGATCCGGCTCGACACGACCGCGCCGGTCATCACAGCGTCGCTGCCGGCGCCAACCAACGGAACCTTCTACGACGTGGGCAAGAAGATCACGCTCACCTACGGCGCGGCCGATGTCGACAATGCGACCACGACCGTGGTGCTCGACGGTAAGACAACGATCGTCGGTGGGGTCATCGACATCGACACGCTGACCGCGGGGACGCACACGATCGTCGTTGCGGCGACCGACGGACTGGGCAACACGACCTCGAAGACCATCACGTTCACGATCCACGCCACGATCAACGGGCTGATCAACGCCGTCAACGACGGCGCAGCCCGAGGCTTGATCACAGCCGCTGAACAGGCAAACCTGGTCTGGTACCTCCAGAAGGCCCTGACGGGCAGTGCGAAGGCGCGAATCGGCCAGTTCAACTGGGAGGCGAACTACCAGAGCGGCAAGGCGATCAACGCCGCTGAAGCGGCGCTGCTGCTGAGCTGGGGCAACGACCTGTACGCCCGGACGCCGTAATCTCCGCGGTATGGAGACTCCCGGGCCGGTCTACATATCTAAGGTAAGGATCGTCCGCGAGCGTGGGCCCATCCGCGAGGCCTACCTTCCCGTCGAGTCGCAGCCGATCATCTTCGGCACGCACGGTGCGGTGCGCGAGCACTACGGCACCGCTCCCGGCCAGTACCCGGACCACGCGACGACCCTTGATTACGTAGTCGCGGCAGCGGCCGGTTGACTCACCGGCACACTGGGTGGCGCGCTGGAAGCGCGCGGGATCGACGCAAGCGAGGGCCGGCTGACGTCAGAGGCCGAGGGCGAGATCTATCTGGTCGACAAGGTCCTCGTGATCAAGAAGATCCACGTCCACTACACGCTGAGGGGTTGCCCAGACGACAAGCGCGAGGCCGCGGAGAGATCGCGCGCCTTCCACGCCTCGCGATGCCCGGTGGCAAAGAGCATCGAGAAAGCGATCGAGATCTCAACCGACCTCGCGTTCGAGTGACACCGACGGCGTACGCGACCACAGCGTCACCCCGAGGCGGACGTTGCGGAACACCTCCTCGCTGACGAGAAACCCGACGAAGATCAGCAGCAAGCCGAGGAACTCGCCGAGGAAGAAGGACCACGTGACGCCAAAGCGATTGAGGCTGCTGGTGACGCCCGGGATCAGGGCGCCCAGGGCGATGAGGATGGTGGCCGGCACCCGCGAGTTGAGCTTTCCGGCGAGGAGCGCCGCCCCAGCTCCCGGCAGCGACGCGAAGAAGTTGACCGCTATCGCGATCACTCCCAACCGAGCCGCCACCGCGCGCTTCTTGGGCATGTAGATGTACGCGGAGTAGAGCGCCCCGAACACAAGGGCCAGACCGCCGCCCGCGTTGAACGGCACGCTGGTGACACGAAGGTAGCCGGGAAAAGCGGCGGCCACCGGCACATGAGTGGCGGGGTCGACGTAGCTCCCCAAAACGTGTGCGCTGATCACGAGCACCGCCACGGCAAGCGTGCCTGAGGCGAGGAACGCCATCGCGACGTGCGCCTGGAGGTCGCGCCGCACGGCGGTCGCGATGGCGACCGCGGCGGCCGCCAGCAGCGCCAGGCCCAGGGTGATGTATCCGGCTGTTGCTGAACCCGGATACCTGGAGGTCGCCGCGAGGGAGAAAAGACCGCCAAGCGCGACCGAGAATGCCACGAAGTAGCCAAATCGAGTCTTGCCGAGGAGGTACAGCGTGCCGGCCCCGAGATACGCCGGGACGAAGAAGGCGCCGATCAGGTACCACGCGCGATAGACCGGCTCGCTCCAGCCGAACGCCCCGCCTATGAACTCGGCCCCGGCGCTGATGCCGTACCAGATCAGGCCGATCGCCCACACCAGTTGAAAGGCGTGGCGCCGCTGCCACCACTGGTCCAGCACCATCGCCGCGAAGACGAAGCTCAGCACCGAAGAGGCCAGCGGAAGCAAGACGTTCAGGTTCTGCATCGATGCTTTCCTAGATTAAGACGTCAGGCAAAAAAGACCGTCTCGCCCTCGCCCTGCAGCCGGACGTCGAAATGGAGCACGTCGCCCTCCTGCCTTGCGACCAGAGTGGGCCGGCGCTCTGCGTCGATCGATGCGAGCACCACATCTTCCACGCCTGGAAAGTAGATCCGCGTGTTGAGATGCCTCAGCAGCCCGCGGGCAAAGACGACGAGGTTGAGGTAGCCGGCTTCCGGTTTGCGCACGGAGAAGTGAAAGACGCCTTCATCGTCGGTGCGACATCGCCCGAACTGGTCTTCCTGCGAAATCTCCAGCAAGGCGTCCCCCACTGGTTTCCCCGCACCGTCCAGGACCTGTCCCTCGATGCGCACGCCATCGGGTGCGCAAATCGAATCGTCCTCGAAAGGAAGCGCGAATCCGAAGAACGGCCCGGCGGTTTGCGACGGCGTCGGGACCATCAGCTCTCGGCGGGCGTGGCGTTGCGGCCGCGAAGGACGATGTCCCACCTGTAGCCCAGCGCCCATTCCGGGACCGTCGCGTCAATGTCAAAGTGGGCCGTCAGCAGATCGCGGCCTCGCGGATCGGGGATCGAGCTGATGATGGGGTCGAGCGGGATCAGCGGATCGCCCGGGAAATACATCTGCGTCACGAGCCGGCTCGCGAGCGACGGTCCGAAAAGAGAGAAGTGGACGTGCGCCGGGCGCCAGGCGTTGGCGTGGTTGCGCCACGGATAAGCCCCCGGTTTGACCGTCACGAATCCATAGCGCCCTTCTTCATCGGTCAGGCATCTCCCCGCCCCGGTGAAGTTGGGGTCGAGGGGTGCCGGATGATCGTCGACCGGGTCGACGTAACGCCCAGCCGCGTTGGCCTGCCAGACCTCGACCAGCGTGTTGCGGACCGGCCGGCCGTCGGAATCCAGCACCCGCCCGTTGATCACGATCCGCTCGCCCAGAGGCTCGCCCCGATGCTGCCGGGTCAGATCGGCGTCTCCGGGTCGGACTGGAATGCGCCCGAAGACCGGGCCCGGCGCACGATGAAACCACTCGTCGGGCAGCCTCACCGGACTGTGGCGGGGCGCACGCAGCTCCGTGGAGCGGTAGTCCGGATAGAGGTAAGGAGGTTCGTATTCGAGCTGGGACACGACCCTTGACGGGCATTATGAACTGGCTCAAACTCCGATCGTCGGTACACGGAGCAATCGCCTCTTGCCGGCCTGAACAGGGGAGGAAATTCAGGTGTCACTCACGCGCCGAGAAATGCTCAAAGGCACGGGTCTTGTCCTGGGTGGGTTGGCGGTCCCCGGCGTCCTCGAATCGTGCCTTACCTCGACGTCGTCAACGTCTTCGGGCACGATCAAGATCGGCTACATCAGCCCGATTACGGGCCCGGCGTCAGGGTTCGGCGAACCCGACGCCTATGCGATCAGCCTGGCTCGCAAAGCCCTCAAAGACGGGCTCTCGATCGGAGGCACCAACTACTCGGTGGAGATCGTCAATCGGGACGGCCAGTCGACGCCGTCCGTCGGTTCGCAGCAGGCGAACGACCTGATCTCGAGCCAGAAGGTGGACCTGATGCTCACCACCTCGACGCCTGAGACCGTGAACCCGGTTTCGGATGCATGCGAGGCGGCCGGCGTCCCGTGCATCTCGACTGTCGTCCCGTGGGAGGCATGGTTCCTCGGTCGCGGCGGCAAGCCCGGGCAGCCCTCGCCCTTCAAGTCCACGTTCCACTACTGCTTCGGCGTGGAGCAGTTCTTTCTCGCCTACACGCACCTGTGGCCGCAGGTCCCGACCAACAACAAGGTCGGTGTGATGTATCCGAATGACGCCGATGGCAATGCCATCAGGGCAGTGCTCGCGCCGCTGCTCAAGACCGCCGGTTACACGATCGTCGACCCGGGTCCCTACGAGGACGGCACCAACGACTACACGACGCAGATTCAGAAATTCATCGCCCAGGACTGCCAGATCTTCAACACGTTCCCGATCCCACCGGACTTCGCCACGTTCTGGCGGCAGGCTTCCTCGCTGGGTTACACCAAGCACGTGAAGATCGGCCAGATCGCGAAGACCGGGCTGTTCCCATCCCAGGTGAGCTCGCTCGGCTCCATCGGCAACGGCCTGGCCTCCGGCGTCTACTGGGCGCCGACCTGGCCCTACAAGTCGTCCCTGACGGGCGTGACCAGCAAGCAGCTCGGCGACGGTTATGAGTCCTCGACCGGCAAGCAGTGGAACCAGCAGCTCGGAGCAAGCCTGTCGCTGTTCGACGTCGCCGCAGCGGTGCTGAAAGCGAGTGGCAATCCAAAGGACAAGTCAAAAGTCATCGGCGCGATGGCAACGCTGACAGTCGAGACCCCTGTGGGAAAGCTCGACTGGTCGAAGCCGGTCTCGCTGGCCGGCATGGCGGTGCCCAACGTGGTCAGCACTCCGATCATCGGCGGCCAGTGGAAGGAAGGCGTCTCGAAGTGGCCCATCGATTTCGTGATCTGCGAGAACGCGGCCGACCCCAACGTGCCGATTGCATCGACCCTGAAGCCCTACACCGGATAGGACAGTCGGGATGGAGGCGAGAACTGAATCTGTTCTCGCCGCGGTCGACGTGCGCAAGCGCTTCGGCGCGCTTGCGGTGCTGGATGGGGTCACCCTCGCCCTGAGGCCTGCCGAGGCTGTTGGGATCGTCGGTCCCAACGGCGCGGGCAAGACGACGCTGCTCAGCGTGCTCGCCGGCTCGCTCGCGCCCGACAGCGGCAGCATCGTGTTTCAGTCGCGCGACGTCACGTCCAAAGGCGCGGCCGACCGCTGCAAGCTCGGCATCGCGCGCACCCACCAGGTCCCGCGGCCGTTTGCCGGGATGACGGTGTTCGAGAACGTCCTGGTCGGCGCGACAGCCGGCGGCCGCCGCCGCGGCGGCGAGGCGTACGACCTCTGCCTCGAGGTGCTCGATCAGACCGCGCTGACGCCGCTTGCCAACCGGCGCGCGGAAGGGCTTGGCCTCATGCAGCGCAAGCGCCTCGAGCTGGCGCGCGCGCTGTCGGTCGAGCCCGCTGTGCTCCTTCTCGATGAGATCGGTGGTGGGCTCACCGACGCCGAGTCCGCCGCCCTGGTCGAGACCGTGGCAAGCCTCCGCGACCGCGGCATAGCGGTGCTGTGGATCGAGCACATCGTCCACGTACTCATGCAAGTCGTCGCGCGCCTGGTGTGCATGGACGCCGGCCGGATCATCGCGGAGGGAAAGCCGGACGAGGTGGTGTCCCAGGCCGCGGTGATCGATGCCTACCTCGGAGGCGGCGCATGACGCTGCTCAAGGTCGAGGCGCTCGACTGTCGCTACGGGTTGCTCCAGGCGGTCCGTGGCGTTTCCTTCGAGGTCGCGGCAGGCGAGACCGTCGCGCTTATCGGGGCCAACGGCGCGGGCAAGACGACGCTTCTGAGAGCTGTCGCCGGCGCGCACCGTCCGCACGGCGGACGTGTCGTGTTCGACGGAGTTGACATCACGACGCTGCCCGCCCACCGCCGCGTCGCGCTGGGGATTGCCCTGGTGCCGGAGGGTCGGCGCCTTTTTCCGAGCCTCACGGTCGAGGAGAACCTCCGGGTTGCCGCCTCACCCCGAAGGCATGGCCGCTGGAACATGGAAACGGTGCTCGAGGTGTTTCCCCTCCTGCGGGCGCGGCGCCACACCGCCGCAGCCAAGCTTTCAGGGGGCGAACAGCAGGCCGTGGCGATCGGGCGTGCCCTTATGAGCAACCCGCAACTCCTCCTGCTCGATGAGGTTTCGCTCGGGCTCGCGCCTGTCGTCGTGGAGGCGGTCTACCGCGCCCTCGCGGGAATCCTCAACGAAGGCGCGACGGTGCTGCTGGTCGAACAGGACCTGACCCGGGCGCTGGGGGTCGCGGGCCGCGTGGTCTGCATGCTCGAGGGCCGCGTGGTGCTGGAAGGACCCGCGCGAGCGCTGGACCGCGACCGCGTGGTCAGCGCGTACTTCGGCCTGCGGAGACCCGCATGACGCTGCTCAATGCCGCCTTGCAGGGGATTTTCCTCGGCGCCTTCTACGCCGTGCTCGCTTGCGGGCTTTCGATCATGTTCGGGGTGATGCGGATCATCAACCTTGCGCACGGAGACATCGCCGTCTTCGGCGCGTACGTGATGTTCGTGATCGTCGAACACACCGGCGTCTCGGCGTTCATCGCCTTTGCGGCGGCGCTGCCGGTCATGGTCGTACTCGGCTACGTGCTGCAGCTCACCGTGCTGGAGCGAAGCCTCAAGTCCGGCATCCTGACGCCCCTCCTCGCGACGTTCGGGCTGTCGATCGTGATCCAGAACCTCCTCCAGCTGGCGTTTTCCCCTGACGTGCGCTCGCTGGGCGGCAGCGCGGGGGCGGTAACGACCGGGAGCTGGCAGGTCACGAGCGGCCTCTCCGTCTCGGCGCTGGGCCTCGTCGTACTGGTGGTTGCGGTGCTCGTTTTCGGCGCGCTGCAGTTGTTTCTTTCCAGGACCCGCATGGGATGGATGATGCGAGCGACGGCCGAGGATGCCGACGCCGCCGAGCTCGTCGGTATCGACAGCCGTGGCGTCTACGCGTGGGCAACCGCCTTCGCGGTCGCGATCGCCGCACTGGGCGGACTCTTCCTGGCGATCCGTTCGGTGTTCGACCCCGTCAGCGGACCGACCCAGCTCATCTTCGCCTTCGAAGCGGTCGTGATCGGTGGCATGGGATCGCTTTGGGGCACGCTCGTGGGCGGCATTGCGCTGGGCGTTGCCCAGACGCTCGGCGCTCAAATCCACCCGCAGTTCGCGGTCATGGCCGGCCACCTCCTGTTCCTGGTGGTGCTCATCGCCAGGTACGGCGGTGGCCGCGACTTCCTGCCGCGCGCGCGCAGGCTGCTCCTGGCCAGGGCCGGGAGATGAAGGTCGCGCGCTGGACGCGGACGTCGAAGCTCTTCACCGGCGGCGCCGCCGCGCTCGCCGTCACCCTTGCCTGCGTACCTCTGGTCTTCGAATCGGACGTGGTGCAGAAGCTCACCACGCTCTTGATCCTGGTCCTGCTGGCGGCGATGTGGAACGCACTCGCCGGCTACGGTGGCCTCCTGTCGGTGGGGCAGCAGGCTTTCATCGGGATCGGAGCCTATGGAACCGTCTTCTTCGCCGACCTGGGCGTGGCTCCTTACGTCGCGATGCTACTGGCCACGCTGCTGGCCGGCGCGATCGCGCTCCCCATCTCGCTCTTCGCGCTGCGGCTCCGCGCTGCTCAGTTCGCGATCGGGATGTGGGTCATCGCCGAGGTCATCTCGCTCATCGTTCGTCTGGACCAGAACCTCGGCGCCGGTACCGGCATCTCTCTCATCCAGCTGAACCAGTACGAGCCCAACTTCCGCCAGGCGTACACGTTCTGGCTCGCCCTGGGCTTCACCGTCGTCTTCCTGGCCGCGCTCTTCTTTCTGCTGCGCTCGCCCCTGGGCGCGTCTCTGCAGGCGATCCGTGACGATGAGGACGCGGCCCGCTCGCTGGGTGTCCGCGTCGCGGCACGCAAGCGCCTGCTGTTCGTCCTGGCGGGCTTCGGCTGCGGAGCCGCGGGTGTTCTTGTCGTGGCCAACACGCTTTTCATCGAGCCGGGATCGGTCTTCAGCGTGCAATGGTCGGCGTACATGATCTTCATGGTCCTGGTGGGCGGTCTGGGCACCTTCGAGGGTCCGATCGTCGGCGCGATCCTGCTCTTCGCGATACAGACGACTTTCACGCAGGGCGGCCCGTGGTACCTCGTGGGCCTCGGCGCGACCGCGGCGCTCTTCGCGCTCGCACTGCCTCGCGGCTTGTGGGGGACGGTCGAGGAACGGCTTGGGCTGCGTTTGCTGCCGGTGGGTTATCGAGTGGTGGAGGCAAAGGGTGAAGAACGGGCGGCGTGACGGGCAGCAGGCGGAAGACCTGATGCAGCACCCCGGGCACCTGATGAGGCGCGCGGTCCAGGTGATGAACCTGCTGTGGGATGAGGAGGTATCGCGCACGATCACGTCGCCGCAATTCGCGGCGCTGAATGCGTTGTATGCAGAGCCGAATCTCGATCAGCGCACGCTTGGCCGGCGCATCTCCCTCGACCGCTCCACCATGGCCGAGGTGGTGTCGCGCCTGTGCGATCGCGGCCTGATCCGCACAGAGCGAGACCAGCGCGACGGCCGCCGCAAGACGATCACACTCACAGCGCGCGGGCTGCGTGCGGTGCAGCACCTGATCCCACGCACACATGCGATGACGGATCGCCTGGTCGGTCCCCTCCAGACGGGCGAGCGAGGCGAGCTGCTGCGCCTCCTGACCGAGGTCGTTCGCGCGAACGAACGCCGCTAAATCGTCAATGATCTGTTAACGACGACGTATTCAAATACCCCCTCGTAGCACCGTAGTAACCTCCTCGGAGCTGGTCACCCAACCGAAGAACGTCTGCACGTTGTAGATGGTCGCGCGCTGGATCTCCGCCGACCCCGCCGGCATCGTCGCGTCGGCCACCATCACGGGCCAGTACTCGAGGAAGTACGCATCGCGAATCGTCGACTCGACGCATACGTTCGACGCGATGCCGACCATTAGCAGGTTGCGAATCCCCCGACTCCGCAGTACCGAATCGAGATCGGTGCCATGAAATCCGCTGTATCTCGACTTCACGATCACCGTATCTCCAGGCAGCGGAGCGAGGTCGTCGACAACTTGAAAGTCCCACGTCCCAAACGTGAGCAACTTCCCGTTCAGCTCAGGCCGCTCACGCATGAGGCGCAGGGCGAGCTCCTTTTGCGGATTGGGCGAGTCCGGACCACCGGCGGTCGAGAGGTCTGGCGGATACCCGATGGTCAGGTAAATCACAGGCAAGCCGGCGCGTCGAGCCGCCTCGCAGACCATCCGTGCATTCGCAACTACGTCGCGTGCAGGGCGCACGTCCATCCCCGCCAGGTCCAGCATTCCTCCGGTGCTCGCGAATCCGTTCTGCATGTCGACCACGATCAGCGCGGTGCGGTCAAGGTCGAGCTGAAGCGAAGCCGGCTCAGCCTCCAGGTGGACCGTTCTCATTCCGAGATGCGGATGATTCGCTTCGACTTGAGCTCAGAGCGAGGCAGCGTCCCGGCGGCGACGATTCGGCACCCGAGCCGCACGCCCAGGGCCTGTCGCAGGTCCGCCTCCAGTCGATCAGCCGAAAAACCCGCCACCGATGTCTCGAGCACCAACGAAACCTCGTCCATCTGACGCTCGCGCCGGTGCTCGATCACGAACTCGGTCACCTGCGGATACCGCCGCACGATGTCCTCGACCTGCGATGGATAGAGGTTGACTCCGCGCACTGTGAACATGTCGTCCACCCGTCCACGGATCCCGCCCACGACCTTCAGGAACGGGCTCCCGCATGAGCAGGGCTCGCGCGAAACGACAACGCGGTCGCCAGTTCGGTAGCGGATGAGCGGCATGCCCCAGCGGCCGAGGTTGGTGGCGATCAGCTCACCATCGGCCGCAACCTCAAAGATGAACTCCGATTCGATGAGGTGGACCCCGTCGCGCTGCGTGCAGCTGTGCCCGGTCGGGCCAAGCTCCGTCATGCCCGTGTGGTCGAAACACGCCGCCGAGTAAGCGGCCTCGATCGCGCCGCGGGTCGCGGGAATGCTCGCGCCAGGCTCGCCCGCATGGATCGTCGTCCTTACTCCCGCTGCGGACAGATCCACTCCCAGCTTCTCCGCCACGCCGGCGAGTCGGAGCGCGTAGGTGGGAGTCGACAGGAGCACCGTCGCGTCAAGGTCAATCAGGCTGCGCACGCGCTGCTCGCTTGTCATCGCGCCTCCCGAGATGCACAGCGCCCCGAGGTTTTGCGCGCCCCCGAAGGCCGACCAGAAGCCGATGAACGGACCGAACGAGAAGGCGAAGAAGACTCGGTCCGACGACGTCACGCCCGCGGCGCGATACACGTGCTCGGCCCAGATGCGAACCCACCAATCCCACGACTCCGCCGTGTCGAGCCAGCGCAGAGGCTTGTCACCGCTGGACCCCGATGTCTGATGAAGGCGGACGTATCGCTCGAGGGCATACGTGAGGTTCGAGCCAAAGGGAGCGCGATCCTGCTGGTCGGCGAGCAGCTCGGCCTTCGTGGTGAGGGGCAGCCGTTCGAAGTCGTCCCAGCCTCGCACCTCGTGGAGTCGAGCGCGCCAGAAGGGATTGGTTGCGAGAACGTCGCCGAGCCCCGCACGCAGCTTCTTTAGCTGCTGCTCGCGGATGGCGTCGCTGCTAGTCGCGGACTGCCCGGTCGCCGATCTCAAGGACGGAGTCGAGGATCTCGAACCCCTCGTCCAGCTCGCTCTCCGTGATGCAGAGCGGCGGGTTGGTCATGATCGTGTTCCAGCGCACGAACGTGTGCATGCCGCCTTCCAACAAGGCCTGAGCGATCGCCTTCATCTCGGGCGATGTCCCGTTGAAGGGTGCCAGCGGCTCCAGCGTCTGCCGGTCGCGCACGAGCTCGAGGCAGCCGAACAATCCGATCGAACGCGCCGCGCCGACGCACGGGTGGCGGTCGCGCAGGGCTCGATGCCGGCGCGCCAGCACCTCGCCCATGCGTCGGGCGTTGCCGACCATGTCGTCCTCTTCATAGGCCTCGATCGCACCCAGCGCGGCCGCACAGCCGAGCGGATGGCTGTTGTAGGTGAGCCCGCCGTAAAACACGTGGTCGTCGAAGTACGCCGCGACTTTGGGCCGCATCCCGACCGCGCCCAACGGGACATAGCTGCTGGTCAATCCCTTCGCCATGGTGATCATGTCCGGCACGACGTCCCAGTGGTCGACTGCGAACCAGCGACCGGTGCGGCCGAAACCGGTCATGACCTCGTCGCAGATCATCAGGATCCCGTAGCCGTCGCAGATCCGGCGCACACCCTGCATGTAGCCGTCCGGCGGGATCAGGATGCCGTTGGTACCGACGATTGGCTCGAGGATGAACGCGGCGATCGTCTGCGGCCCCTCGAGCTGAATCGTCTCGTCGAGGTTGGCCAGCGATTCTTCGACTGTGTCCCAGCCGCGCTGGATGCCGTGGTACGGGTCGAGCACATGGACCACGCCTCCGGCGTGCTCGTTCGCCCAGCGCCGCGGATCGCCGGTCGCCTGAACAGCGGTGCCGGTGGAGCCGTGGTAGGAGCGGTAACGGGCGAGGATCTTGCTTCGGCCCGTGACGGCGCGCGCGATCTTGATCGCGTTCTCGTTGGCGTCCGCGCCGGCGAGGGTGAAGAAGACCTTGTCAATGTCACCAGGCAGCAGTTCGGCCAGCTTGGCGCCCAGGCGAGCCCGTGCCTCGTGGGCCATGAACGGGCTGATGTAGGGCAGCTGCTCGGCCTGCCTGTGGATCGCATCGATGATCCGGCGGTCTCCGTGCCCGGCGTTCACGCACATCAGCTGACTGTTGAAATCGATGAAACGGCGCCCGTCGGCGGTGTGGAAGTACACCCCCTTGGCGCTGGTCACGGGGAGTGGTTTGAGCCCCAACTGCGCGGTCCAGTCGTAGAGCGTGTGGCGGAGGCAGAGCTCGGTGATCTCCGCAGCGCTGAGGGCCTTGACGGCCTCGGTCACCACCTCCGCATCGTACTCGGAGGACTAGGCCGAATCGTTCCCGCCGAGGACGTCACCGGCACGCAGCCTCTCCAGGCTCTGCATGCGCGCCTCGGCTCGCGGTCCAAGCTGCCTCAGCACGGCCGCGATCAGAGCCTCGACCACGGCCGTCGCGCCGACGAGCGAGTCAAAGGGTCCGACCGTCTCCACGCTCGTGACCAGGACCTGCCGCGCGAACGCGGATGCGGGGGAGAGCCAGGGATCGGTGAACAGGATCACGTCGCATCCCCGGGCGGCGGCGACGCGCGCGCACTCGATCGTATCCGGCTGGTACCGCCGGTAGTCGAACACCACGAGGACGTCGGTTTTGCGCATGTCGATCAGCTGCTGCGCCGGAGCACTCCGCTCGGTGTCCACCAACCCGATTCCCGGCCGCAGCAGGTGGAGCTGGCCGGCGATGTAGCGGGCGAGGGTCGCGCTCACCCGGCCGCCCAGGACCATCACGCGGCGCCTGACGTCCGCCAGCAGCTCGACCGCTTCCTTTACGTCACGGTCCGACAGGAGCTCCAGCGTGGCCGTCAGGTTGTGCGCCGAGACCTGGAGGGCGTCGTTGACCGCCGAGTCGCGTTTGGGCTCATCCCTGTACCGGGCCAGGGGAGAGCTCAGCCGGGCCTGGACCTCGTGCCGCAGGCTCTCCTGGAACTCGGGATAGCCCTTGAACCCGAGCTTGGTGATGAACCGGGTGACCGTCGGCGGGCTCACCCCCGCGCGCTCGGCGAAGCGGGCCACGCTCTCCAGGCCCGCGATCGGGTAGGAGGCGAGCAGGACGCGCGCGAGGCGGCGCTCGGCGGGGCTTAGCGAGTCGAGGCGCTGGCGGACGACTTCGCCCACGCCGGCCTCACGCTCTGTGACGTTTGTTACATCCTGCCCCAATCAAGCGCCCCCGGAACGTTCTTGACAATGACTCAGGCGGCTGTTAGCTTCGCCGCACGAGCCGACGAGGGAAGGCTACTAGGGAGGAGCACCAAATGAGCGTCCAGGCCCAGAGTTCTGACGTCGACACACTCCATCGCATGGGCTACGCGCAGGAGCTGCTGCGCAGGATGAGCGGCTTCTCCAACTTCGCCGTGTCCTTCACGATCATCTCGATCCTCTCCGGCTGCCTGACCCTTTTCTACTTCGGCATGGCCAACGGCGGACCGGCAGTGATCACCATCGGCTGGCCGCTTGTGGGCATCATGGTCATCCTCGTCGGCCTCGCCATGGCCGAGGTTTGTTCCAGCTACCCGACGGCCGGCGGGCTTTACTACTGGGCCGCCAAGCTCGGTGGCAAGAGCAGCGCCGGGTGGAGCTGGATCACCGGCTGGTTCAACCTCCTGGGCCAGGTCGCGGTCACGGCGGGCATCGACTTCGGGCTGGCGTTCTTCGTCAACTACTTCCTCAGCCTCTACATCTCCGCATGGCCGAACCCCCTCAACGCCGCCACCGACATCGGCCCGCGCCTCAGCATCATCGGCGTCTATGCGGTGGTGCTTTTCGTCCACGGCCTGCTCAATACCTTCGGAGTCAGGCTCGTCGCGCTGCTCAACGACATCTCGGTGTGGTGGCACATCGCTGGCGTGCTGATCATCGTCGCCGTCCTCTTCCTCTTCTCGAAGTACCACCAATCGCCGTCCTACGTCTTCACGAAGTTCGTGAACCTGACCGGTTTCACATTTGCGGGCGCCTCGACCTTCGTCTTCCTTACAGGACTGCTCATGGCCCAGTACACGTTCACCGGATATGACGCATCTGCGCACATGACCGAAGAGACGCGCAACGCGGCCATTTCGGGCCCGCGCGGCATCGTGTGGTCGATCATCATCTCGCTCATCGCGGGCTGGATTTTGGTCATCGGTGTGACGCAGGCGATCAACGACGCGGACTACGCAAACATCGTCGGAGCGCTCGGCGCGGCGCCGGCCGTGATCTTCCAGGACGCCCTCGGCAAGACCGGGGCGGCGCTGCTGCTGCTGATCGTCATCGGCGCGCAGTTTTACTGCGGGATGTCTTCGGTGACCGCCAACTCGCGCATGATCTACGCCTTCTCGCGCGATGGCGCCGTCCCTGGCTCCGAGTTCTGGCACAGGATCAATAAGCGCACCCGCACCCCGACCAACTCGATCTGGTTCGCCGCCGTGGGCGCCTTCATCCTTGGCTTGCCATATCTGTGGAACCCGACCGCCTACGCCGCAGTGACGTCGATTGCCGTGATCGGGCTGTACATCGCGTACGGCATACCGATCCTCCTTCGCCGGCTCGCGGGCAACCGGTTCCAGGCCGGCCCGTGGCAGCTCGGACAGTGGAGCCCGCTCGTGGGATGGATCGCCGTGATCTGGATCGCGTGCATCTCGATCCTGTTCGTGCTTCCTCAGGCCTCTCCCGGCAACACTCTTGCCACGTTCAATTACGCGCCAGTCGCCGTCGCCGTCGTGCTGATCTTTGCCGGCGGGTACTGGTTCCTCTCAGCCAAGAACTGGTTCAAGGGGCCGAAGGTTCAGGGCAGCGCCGACGAGCTTGCCCGGATCGAAGCCGACCTCGAGGTGGTAGGCACCCCGATGCCCGCGGGAGCACCAACGAACTAGCGAGTGTCCGAGAAGCCAAAGATCGGGATCACGACCAGCCCCAGGCGGGGCGCGGAGTACTACGTCCCCTACCGCAAGGCGGTGGAGGCCGCGGGCGCGGAGCCTGTCGAGCTGCCACCGGGCACGCCCGCGCTCCCGGATCTCGACGGCCTGCTCCTGCCTGGTGGATGGGACGTCGACCCCGCCTTCTATGGAGAGCCGAAGGATGACAAGGTCGGACCGATCGACCGCGAGCTGGATGAGACCGAGCTAAGGCTCTTCCAGCAAGCACGCGAGAAGGAGATTCCCGTGCTGGGTATCTGCCGCGGCCAGCAGGTGATAAACGTCGCTCTTGGCGGCTCGCTGGTCCAGCATCTCGAGGACCACGACGTCCGCGGTTTCGGCCGAAGCCATCTTGCGCACACGATCGAAGTCATCGATCCCGGCTCTGAGCTTGGACGCGCCGCGGGTGAGCACAAGATCCGGGTCAACAGCTTCCACCATCAGGCGATTCGCCGCCTCGCCTCCGGACTGCATCAGACAGCCAAAGGTGAGGACGGTACGGTCGAAGGCGTGGAGTCGGACGACGGGCTTATCGTTGCGGTGCAGTGTCATCCGGAGGAGCTGACGACCGACCTGCCCTGGGCCCAGAGGCTCTTCGAGCGCTTCGTGGCCCGCGCTCGAGGCCGCAAAACCCGACGTTAGCCACCGCATGACGGGCAAGCCCGACCACGATGGGACTTACTGAATGACGGGCAAGCCCGATCAGGAAGGGACTTATTGAATGCTGACCAAGGAGCACCTCGCTCACCAGGTCGCCGAAGGCGCGATCGACACCGTTGTCGTCGCCTTCACCGATATGCAGGGCCGACTCATGGGCAAGCGCGTCGATGCCGAATACTTCGTCGAGACCTCCTACGACGGCGAGTCGACCGAGGGATGCAACTACCTGATGACGGTCGACATGGAGATGGACCCTGTCCCCGGCTACCAGATGGCCAACTGGGCCAGCGGCTACGGCGACTTCGACATGGTGCCGGACTTCAACACGCTGCGGGTCCTCCCGTGGCTCGACGCCACGGCGATGGTTCTCTGCGACGTGGCCTGGCATGACGGGAAGCCCGTGCGACCGTCCCCCCGCCAGATCCTGCGGGCCCAGATCGAGCGCGCGCGCAAGCTCGGTTTCGAGCCCATGTTCGGCTCAGAGCTCGAGTTCTACCTGCTCAAAGAGACGTTCGCGGAAGCGCACGCAAAGCACTTCATCGACCTCACCCCATCCGTTCCGTACATCCTCGACTACCACATCCTGGCCACGTCTTACGACGAGCCTTTCATCCGCGCCGTCCGCAAGGCGATGAAGGCGGCCGGCATTCCCGTCGAGAGCTCGAAGGGCGAGGCGTGGCCGGGACAGCAGGAGATCAACTTCCGCTTCAGCGACGCGTTGGCGATGGCCGACAACCACGTGATCTACAAGAACGGGATCAAGGAGATGGCGCACCAGCAGGGTTGTTCGGTGACCTTCATGGCAAAGCCCGACCACCGCTGGATCGGGAGCTCGTGCCACGTGCACTCGAGCCTCTGGAAAGACGGCCGGAACGTGTTCGACGGGGAGTCGCCGGTTTTCAAGCAGTACCTGGCCGGGCACATAGCATTTGCGTCGGAGATGGCCATCTTTCTCGCCCCCAACGTCAATTCCTACAAGCGCTTCGCCGCCGGCAGCTGGGCTCCGACGACACTGGCGTGGGGCCACGACAATCGCACATGCGGATTCCGGATCGTCGGCCACGGCCAGCACCTGCGCACCGAGTCGCGCATCCCGGGTGCGGACGCCAATCCATACCTGTGTTTCGCGGCGTTGCTTGCCGCGGGCCTGAGCGGTATCGAGGAGAATCTGACGCTGCCACCTGAGTTCAAGGGCAATGCTTATGAGTCCGACGTGCAGCGCTTTCCGCATGCGCTGCGAGATGGGATCGCCGCGCTCGAGAGCGGCAAGATGGCGCGCCCGGCATTCGGTGATGACGTGATCGACCACTACCTCAACTACGCGCGCACGGAGCAGGCGCTGTTCGACAAGGTCGTCACCACGTATGAGCGCGAGAGGCTCTTCGAGCGTGGGTAGGCTCGAAGGCAAAGTAGCCGTCATCACCGGTGCCGCGGGCGGCATCGGGCGCGAGGCGGCGCTCCTGTTCTCGTCCGAGGGCGCAAAGGTGTGCGTGGCGGACGTGGGACGCGAGGCGGGGGAGAAGACCGCCTCGGAGTGCCGGGATGCGTTCTTTTTCGCCGCGGACGTCAGCGATCCCGGAAGCGTGCAGGCGATGTACGCCGAGACCGAGAAGCGTTACGGGCGCATCAACGTCCTCTACAACAACGCGGGCATCATGCCGCCCGACGACGACTCCATCCTCACCACCGAACCCGATGCCTGGGACCGGGTGCAGGCCGTGAACGCGAAGGGTGTCTTTCTGTGCTGCAAGTACGGCATCCCTTATCTGCTCAAGGCGGGCGGCGGTTCGGTCATCAACGTGGCGTCGTTCGTCGCGCTGATGGGAGCAGCCACCTCACAGATTGCATACACGGCGTCGAAGGGCGCGGTGCTCTCGATGAGCCGCGAGCTGGCGGTGCAGTTCGCCCGCCAGGGTGTGCGCGTGAACGCGCTGTGTCCCGGACCGGTGGAGACGCCGCTCCTGATGCGCATCTTCAATGAGGATCCGGGCGCATATCAGCGCCGTCGCGTGCACCTGCCGATGGGCCGGCTGGCCAAGGCGCGCGAGATAGCCAACGCGGCCCTGTTCCTGGCCGGCGAAGAATCGAGCTACGTGAATGGCGCGACGTTCATGGTCGACGGGGGCCTGACGGCGGCATACGTAACGCCGGAATAATTCCCTCTCCCCACAGGGGAGAGGGTCCAGGGAGAGGGGCGTGCGCAGTAACTCACCGGCGTATCCGTGTTCGTGCCAATGCCGAAGTCATTTCTCTTTGTGGTTCTGCTGGCTTCGGTGTCCTGCGGAGGCTCGGGCTCGCCGGCCTCGACGTCGCCATCCGCTAGCGTCCCCGCCGCCACGGTCGCGACGGCCCAGAACACGAAGCTCGGGCAGATCCTGGTCGATGGCAACGGCCGCACGCTCTATCTCTTCGAGGCCGACACGAGCAGCGCTTCGACCTGTTACGGGTCATGCGCGACCTACTGGCCTCCGCTCCTCACCGGCGGACCTCCGCAGGCGGGAGCCGGCGCCAAGGCGTCGCTGCTCGGCACGACGAAGCGCAACGACGGCACGACCGAGGTGACGTACGCCGGCCACCCTCTCTACTACGTCGTCACAGATCACAATCCCGGAGATGCAACCGGACAGCGAGTCAACAACTTCGGCGCCGCCTGGGACGTCGTCGGGCCGGACGGAAAGCAGATCGTCTGATCCCCGTCGGGGAATAGTCCGCGATGCGATGGGCATCGCGATCGCAAGCGGCGCATACGCGATCTCCTTCGGAGCGATCTCGACCGCGGCCGGGCTCTCCCTGCTGCAGACCTGCGCGCTGTCCATCCTCATGTTCACCGGTGCGTCGCAGTTCGCGATGGTCGGCGTCATCGGCGCGGGCGGAAGTGTGTGGGCCGGCGCCGCCACCGCCGCGCTGCTGGGCTCTCGCAACGCGCTGTACGGACTGCGCCTGTCGTCGCTGCTGGAAGCCAGAGGCCGGCGCCGCCTGGGGGCGGCTCATTTCGTGATCGATGAGACCACCGCCATGGCCATCGCACGCGACGAGCCGGCCGCGAGCCGCTTCGCTTTCTGGACAACAGGCGTGGCTCTTTTCACGTTCTGGAACCTCGGCACATTGCTCGGCGCGCTGGCGACGCACATCGTCTCGAACCCGAAGCTGCTCGGGCTCGATGCCGCGCCGCCCGCAGCGTTCCTCGCGTTGCTCGCACCGCGACTGCGGGCGCGGGAGCCGCTGGCGATCGCGCTCGCGGCCGCCGTGGTGGCGATCGCCGTCCTGCCGTTCGTGCCGGCGGGCGTTCCTCTGCTCATCGTTGCGCTGCTTGTCGCGCTCTTCGGTTGGTTGAGGAAGCCAGATTGATCTGGGCCGGCGTGATCGCCGCGTCGGCGGCGTGCTACGGGCTGAAGCTGGCGGGCATCTCCCTGCCCCAGAGCTGGCTCCAGGATGCGCGCCTGCAGCGAACCATCCCGCTGATTCCCATCGCACTGCTGGCCGCGCTGGTGGCCACGCAAACGTTTTCGACGGGCCGGCACCTCGTGCTCGACGTCCGCGCCGCGGCTCTGGCGGTGGCGATCATCGCGGTCCTGCTGCGGGCTCCATTCCTGGTCGTGGTCGCTGCAGCTGCCGCCACGGCCGCGTTACTGCGTCTGATCTAACCTCGCTCTATCGCGACGCCGCTGCGGAAGAACCGGGACTTCCAGCTGCTCTGGTCCGGCCAGGCGGTGTCGGTGATCGGTTCCCGCGTGTCCCAGATCGCCTATCCGCTGCTCGTGCTGGCGATGACCGGGTCGCCCGCTGCCGCGGGCCTGGTCGGCTTCATCGGCACGCTGCCTTACATCCTGTTTCAGCTGCCCGCCGGCGCTGTGATGGATCGCGTCAACCGCCGGCGGCTGATGATCGCGTGCGACGTCGTGCGATTGGTCGCCCTCGGCAGCATTCCGCTCGCGGGATGGCTCGGACGACTCACCATTGCGCAGATCACGATCGTCGCGTTCGTTGAAGGTTCGATGTTCGTGTTTTTCCGGCTGGGCGAGGTGGCCGCGATCAGGGTCGTGGTTCCGCCCGAGCAACACTCCGCCGCGTTGTCGCAAAACGAGGCGCGGTTGAGGGCGGCGACGCTGCTCGGCAATCCAATCGGCGGTTTTCTTTTCGACGCCGGCCGCACCGTGCCGTTCCTCGCCGATGCGCTCACCTATGTCGCCTCGTTGGTCACGCTGCTACTCATTCGAGCGCCGTTCGAGGAGACGCGCGCGGAGGAGCGGCGAAACGTGGTGGCCGAGATCCAGGAGGGGATCAGGTGGCTCTGGGGCCAGCACTACATCCTGATCGTCAACCTTGCCGCGTCCGCGACCAACGGGCTGATCCAGATCGTGATCCTCGTGGTCATCGTCGCCGAACGGCAGCGCGGCGCATCGGGCACGCTGATCGGCCTGATCCTCGCCGGCTTTGGCGTCGGTGGGCTGGCCGGCGCGCTGTCAGGGGGATGGATTGCGAAGCGTCTTCGGCCCAACACCGTCGTCCTGACCACGTTGTGGATCTGGGCCACCCTGACCGCGGCCGTCGGCCTGGTGGGCAACGCCATCCTCCTTACCGCCCTGCTCGCCAGCCTCGCCTTCATGGGCGCGGTGTGGAACATCGCCATCGGCACGATCTATTACCGGGTCGTGCCGGACCGGCTGATCGCGCGGGTTTCGAGTGTCGGTTCGCTGACCGCGTTCGGCGCGCTTCCTCTGGGGGCGCTTGCAGGTGGCTTGCTGATCCAGTGGGTCGGCCCGGCGACGGCTGGATTGATCGCCGGGGCCGGCATGCTGCTGGTTGCGCTGCTCACCACCGCCGCCCCCAGCGTCCGCCATGGACCGGCCATTTCGCCGGTGGCCGGTTCATGATCCGGATCGAGGTCCCGCCTGGCTTTGGGCGCGTCAAGAGCCTAGTCTGGTGACAGGACGCCGTCGGTCACGTTCCAAGGAGGTATGCCGCCATGGAGTTTGTAGTGATCCTGCGTGCGCTGGACTCGACCAACATTCCGGCGCCGGCCACGATTGCGTTGGCCAAGCAGACGTTCCAGATGTTTGCTTCCAACCAGGACTCGCGAATCAAGCAGATCTATCCGTTCGCCGGTGAAAGGGCGGGCGTGCTGATCGTGGATGTGAAGTCAGGCGACGAGTTGCAGGATGTCTTGGGCAATCTGCCGTTCGCCGGATTCACGAAGGCTGAGATCCACCCCATCGGCAGCGTGCAGTCTTCGATCAAGTCCCTGGAGGCCGCGGAGCGCAGGATCGCCTCGATGGCCCCCGCGGGAGCGCGCTAACAAGCGCAAATCGAGGCCGTCAACAAGGCGACGCCAGAGCTGCAGGCGGCACTGACGCGGCTGCTGCCGCAGCTCAACCCGACCCTGCCCGTGCCCGACATGGACAGGCTGCGGCGCCTGGTCGCCGACCCCGCCGTCACGTTGTTGCTCGCCAGGGAGGGGCCCGCAATCGTCGGCACCACGACCGTCATCGTCTACACCACGCCCTTCTGGATCAAGGCAAGGCTCGATGAGGTCGTCGTCGACACGGCCGCCAGGGGCAAGGGAGTGGGGGAAGCGCTGGTCAAGGCGGCGCTCGACATCGGGCGCGAGCGCGGCGCGCAGGTCGCGGAGCTCCAGTCGGGGCGCGGCGAGGCGCGCGAGGCCGCGCATCGCCTGTACGAGCGGCTCGGTTTCCGGATTCGCCACACCGACGTCATGAGGATCGTCCTCTAGGCGTCGTTCCACAGCTTTTCGCTGAGGCGGTGACGGCCTGAGCTCAGGAGCGAGCTTGGGTCAGTGCTTCCAGCCGGTCGACCATCGACGCGAGGGTGGCGAACGCCGCCTCGACCGGCTCGGGTGACGTCATATCCACACCCGCCATGCGCAGCCCCTCCAGCGGGTACATCGAGCTGGCGCTCTTCAAGAACGCGAGGTACGAATCGACCGCCTTCCGATCGCCGGCCGCAACACGCTGCACCAGGTGGTCGGCCGCCGCGATCCCGGTCGCGTACTGATAGACGTAGAAGTTGCTGTAGAGGTGGGTGTGGAACTGCGCCCAAGTCGAACCGATCCGATCACGGTCTCGCTCGCTGATCTCCACCTCCGAGCCATAGACCTCGATCAGCAGGTCCGCCATGAGCTTGTTGAGGTACCCGGCGGTGATCGCGCCTCCGCGCTCGACTTGCTCGTGGATCTCCAGCTCGAGCCTTGCGAGCGACGGCATGATGAAGAAGTAGCGGTAGAAGTTGGACATCGCCTCTTCGATCACCGCGATCTGGAAAGCCGGGTCGGTCTTGGTGGCGAGCAGGTGGCGACGTGTCAGCGCCTGGTGCATGTTCGATGCGACCTCGGCCTGGAAGAGTCCGTAGTTCGCATACACGTAAGGCTGCGAATGCCACGCGTGGTACGAGTGCATCGAATGCCCCAGCTCATGCGCGAGCGTGCTCATCGAGAAGATGTCGTCGTTGTAGCTCATGAAGATGAAGGGCTTGGTGTCCATCGCCCCGCTCGAGAAGGCTCCCATCCTCTTGCCTTTGTTCGGATAGATGTCGACCCAGCGGTCCTCCAATGCGCCTTTGCGCATGATCGCGACGTATTCCTCGCCGAGCGGCGCAACCCCTTGCGAGATCCACTCCACCGCCTCGGCGTACGGCACCTGAAGGGCGCTTGCGCCCAGCTGCGCGCGCAGGTCGTACGGCTTCAGCACCTCCAGGCCCAGCATCCGCCGGCGGATGCGCCAGTAGCGATGCCACGTGCCGACGTTGTCGCGAAAGGTCTTGATGACGTTGTGGAAGACCTCGACCGGGATGAACCCCGGCTCGAGCGCGGCCTCGAGGGACGACGCGTGCCCACGCGCCCGCGCGAAGAAGACGTCGCGCTTCACAGCTCCGGCCAGGCTGGCCGCCATCGCGTGCTGCATCCTCAGGTGCTCATCGGCGTAGCTCTCGAAGGCTGTGCGCCGGACCTCGCGGTCTGCGTTCGTGAGCAGGGCGGCGATCGTGCCTTGCGCGACCTCGTGCAGCTGACCGTCCGCTCCAACCGCCGGGGCGAACTTGAGGTCGGTGTTGGCCAGCACGCTGTGCACCGAAAGTGCGGTCGCCAAGGGATCGGTGACCTGCGTGAGCAGCTCCTCGACCTCGGCGCTCCGGATGCGCTTCTGCAGCTTCTCGAGACGGTCGAGGTAGTGGCCGAGATGGGAAAGGCGGGGCGACGACTTCACCCAGTCGCGGAGCTTTGGGAGGCCGATTGAGAGCATCTCCGGGACGGCGAATGCAGCGGCTGCGCCAAGCTGCGCCGCGACGCTCCGGGAGCGATCGACCCTGGCCGCCGCGGCCTGGTCGCCGACGTCGACCGAGTAGGCCATCGTGCTGTAGACGATCACCTTGGCCATCAGCCGGCGAGCCCGCTCGCTGACCTCGAACCAATCAGCCAGGGAGTCGGGTGAGTCGCCGAGGTGTCCCTTGAACTCCTCGAGGTCGGGGATCCGGGACAGGATCGCCTGGACGGCCTCCTCCCAACCCGCCTCTTCGGGAAAGACGCTTTCACTGTTCCAGGTGAAGCGCTTGTCCACCTCGGTTCGAGCGGGGAGCGGTCTCGCCACGAAGGATTAGTAGCATGGGTCCGATGCCACGCGCCGAGTCGAACGGGATCGAGCTCGAGTACGAGACCTTTGGCGAGCGTGGCGCCGCATCGCTGCTGCTCATCGGAGGCCTCGGCACGCAGATGATCAGCTGGGACGAGGCGTTCTGCGAGCTCCTGGCAAGTCGAGGCTTCTGGGTCATCCGCTTCGACAACCGCGACGCGGGACTGTCGACATGGATGGACGGAGGCGGCGCGTATGGCCTGGACGACATGGCGGCCGACGCAGCAGGCCTCCTCGACGCGCTGGGCGTCCCTGCCGCCCACGTGGTGGGGGCGTCGATGGGCGGCTTCATCGCGCAGCTTGTGGCGCTGAACCACCCCGAGCACGTGCTGACACTGACGTCGATAATGTCCGGACCCAACGGCAAGGACCAGGTCCAGCCCACGCCCGAAGCGACCGCGGTGCTCCTGGCCCCAGCCCCCGGCACGCGCGAGGAACGGATCGAGCTCGGCGTGTGGGCAAAGCAGAAGCTGCTCGGGCCGGCCGATCCCTACGACGACGCATATGAGCGCTCTCGCGTGGTTCGGGCGGTCGACCGCGCGTATCACCCGGCCGGTTTCGTCCGCCAGCTCCAGGCGATTGCCGCCTCGCCGAGCCGCCTGGAGCGTCTGCGCTCGCTCGGCATTCCCACGCTGGTCATCCATGGCGATGCCGACATCCTTGTCCCGGTCGAGAACGGCAGGCGCGTCGCAGCCGCAATCCCTGGCTCGCGACTGCTCGAGATCGAAGGCATGGGGCACGACATTCCGAGGAGGGTCTGGCCGCAAGTCGTGGACGCGATCGCTCAGCTGGCTCGCGAGGCGAGCCCGGCTTGTTGAGCGGTCTCAATCCGGCAATCGCGTTCCTCGCCGGGCTTGCTTCATTCGTATCCCCCTGCGTCCTGCCCCTGGTACCGGCTTATCTCGCGTACCTCGGAGCGCGAAGTGGTGAGAGAGTTGCGGTGACTTCGACCGGAGTCACGTCGACCTCGTCACCTTCTGTTGCCGTGGCGGGCGCCGGATTCGTCGCCGGCCTCTCGCTCGTCTTCATCCTCTTCTTCTATGTGTTCTCCCTCGCGGTGCAACCGATCCGCGCCTACGTGCCGGTGGTGGCGGGAGTGTTCGTGCTCGTGATGGCGGCGCACGTTGCCGGCCTGATCCGCATCCCGTTCCTGTCCGGCGAGTACAGGCTGATGAAGACCGCCCCCCAGGGCGGGGGGGCCGTCGGCGGCTTCCTGCTCGGCATGGGCTTCGCGAGCGGGTGGACTCCATGCATCGGCGTAACGCTGAGCGCGGTGCTGAGCTCGGCCGTGTTGGCCGGGACGACGCCGCAAGGCTTGAGCCTGATGATCGCCTACTGCCTCGGACTGGGCCTGCCGTTCATGGTCCTGGCGTTCGCCCTGGAAGGCGCGCGGCCTCTGATCCGGTTCGTCAACGAACATCGACGTGCCATCGACCTCGCATCCGCGGGGGTGCTCGTGGCCATGGGATTGCTGCTGCTCACCAACCACCTGACCTGGCTCTCGGCCGGGCTCGTGCAGCTGATTCCTTCGTGGCCCTCGCCCTCACTCTGAGAATCACCGGCCGAGCGTCTTAAGCCACTCTTCTTCCGCACCGCGCAGCCGTGCGGCCAGCTTGTTGACCGACTTCTGGACCTGCGCGGCGCGTTCGTAGTCTGCCTCGGCGACCGCGTTCGCCAGGTCATGCCGGGCGACGTCGAGCTGGCGGCGGAGCTTGAGCACGCTTTCGGGCGGGCTCAGCATCTGTTTGGCGAGCTTTTCGATGTCGAGGCCCCGCGCGCGAAGAAGCGCTGCGATGTGCGGAGTGGCGAGGAGGCGATGGAGCGTCTCGACATCCGAGCCGGGAGGTGGAACCTGGCGAAAGCCGGCCACCGTGCGCATCTCCTGCAAACGCATGCGGGCAGGGAGCGGAAACTGGGGTTTCAGCTGAGGCCGTTTTCCACGTCCGCTCGGCTCGACCTTCCAGCTTCGCTCCAGTGCCGCGATCACTTTCGGCGCGGTCGCGCCCAGGTCTTCCAGCACGTGAGCCGCGATGCCTTCGCCCTCCATCACGAGCGCCATGAGGATGTGCCCGCTGTCGACGCGCTCGTGTCCCATCCGGCGCGCCTCGTCGAAGGCGATCTCGATGACCATCTTGACCCGCGAGGTCGGAATGATCTGCTGGATGATGATCCGCTCGCTGCGTCCCAACACCGAGGCGATGGTGCCGCGAACCGTCTCGATGTCGATCCCCAGCTCGCGGAGCACCTCGGGCGCGAGACCCTTGGGGAGCCGCAGCAACCCGAGCAGCAGGTGCTCGGTTCCTATGTACGAATGGTGAGAGCGCTCGGCTTCCTCCTGGGCGAATGTCAGCGACTGCTGAGCGTCCTGCGCGAACCTCTCGAACGGATACACGGCTGCATTGCCAGTGTGCGATACGCAGCGGTTAAGAACACTTGTTTGTAGCGCCGGAAACGGTCAAACTTGATCGAGTGGGGCAGGTTCTCGAGCTCTTTTCGCCACCGGTCCGCGACTGGTTCCGCGCCACCTTCGCCGATCCGACCCCGGTCCAGGAGCGGGGCTGGGAGGAGGTGGCCGCCGGACGCCATGTGCTGATGGCCGCACCAACTGGGAGCGGCAAGACGCTCGCCGCGTTCCTCTGGTGCCTCGACCGCCTTTCCTCCGAGCCCATGCCGGCCGAGGCCGAGCGATGCCGCGTCCTTTATGTGTCACCGCTGAAGGCGCTCGCCCATGACGTCGACCGGAACCTACGCTCGCCACTCGTGGGCATTCGGCACCAGATGGAGAACCTTGGGATCAAGCCCCCGGAAATCTCCGTCGCCATCCGGACCGGCGACACGCCGGCCGACGTGCGCCGTTCGATGGAACGTCACCCGCCGGACATTCTCATCACGACGCCCGAGTCTCTGTTTCTCCTCCTGACCAGCGCAGCTCGCAAGATCCTGGCCTCCGTCCGCTGGCTCATCGTCGACGAGATCCACTCGGTCGCCTCGACCAAGCGCGGCAGCCACCTGGCCTTGAGCCTCGAGCGGCTGTGCGAGCTGACGCGAGCCGAGCCACAGCGCATCGGCCTATCCGCGACCCAGAAGCCCCTCGAGGAGGTGGGCCGCTTCCTTGGCGGCGCCGGGCGCGACGTGTCGATCGTCGACGCCGGGCGGCTGAAGACGATGGAGGTGAGGGTCGAGGTCCCGGTGGAGGACATGACCCGTCTCACCACCGAGGACGAAGACAGCGCCAGGGGCCAGAACAGCATCTGGCCGGCGATCTATCCGCGGCTGCTCGAGCTGATCCGAGCGCACCGGTCGACCATCGTCTTCGTCAACTCGAGGCGGCTGGCGGAGCGCATCGCCGCGCGCGTCAACGAGCTGGCCGAGGAGGACCTGGTGCGTGCGCACCACGGCTCGATCTCGCGCGAGCAGCGCCTGCTCATCGAAGACGAGCTGAAGGCGGGCCGCCTGCGCGGACTCGTCGCGACGTCGACCCTCGAGCTCGGCATCGACATGGGAGCGGTCGACCTTGTGCTGCAGATCGAGGCGCCGCCCAGCGTTGCCGCGGGGATTCAGCGGGTGGGCCGGGCAGGCCACTCGGTCGGCGAGGTGTCGCGCGGCGTGATCATCCCCAAGTTTCGCGGTGACCTGCTCGAGTCCGCCGCGGTCGTCGAGGGCATGCTCGAAGGGCGCATCGAGTCGACCGTCGTTCCCCGCAAGCCGCTGGACGTGCTGGCTCAACAGATCGTCGCGATGTGCGCGCTCGACGAGTGGGAGATTGAAAAGCTCGGCCGCGTGGTTCGGCGCGCGTATCCCTACAGCGACCTCGGTCCGCGTGCCTTCGAGTCGGTGCTCGACATGCTCAGCGGGCGTTATCCGTCGGACCAGTTCGTCGAGCTGCGGCCACGCATCGTTTGGGACCGCGTCGCAGGCAAGGTACGGGGCCGCGCGGGCGCACAGCGGCTGGCGGTTACCAACCCCGGCACGATCCCTGATCGCGGCCTGTTCACGGTGAACCTGGCGGATGACGGCCGGCGTGTCGGTGAGCTGGACGAGGAGATGGTTTACGAGACGCGGGTGGGCGAGACTTTCGTTCTCGGCGCCTCCACCTGGCGAATCGTCGACATCACACCTTCCCAGGTCATCGTCACTCCCGCCCCGGGTGAACCCGGGAAGATCGCGTTCTGGAAGGCCGACGCTCCGAGTCGCCCGGTCGAGCTCGGTGCCGCGCTGGGCAAGATGGTGCGCGAGCTGCGTGCGCTCGATCCCACTGCCGCGGCCAAACGGTTGCGCGAGCGCGCGGGCTTTGACGACCTGGCGATCAAGAATCTCCTCGCGTACCTCGAGGACCAGGCGGCCGCCACAGGCGCCGTGCCCGATGACCGCACCGTTGTCGTCGAACGCTTTCGCGATGAGGTTGGCGATTGGCGAGTCTGCCTGCACACGCCGTTTGGCGGCCGCGTGCATGCGCCGCTTGCCCTCGCTCTCGAGGCGCGTCTGCGGGAAAAGCTTGGCGTCGATGCCCGTGCGCTCTGGACCGATGACGGCATCGCGATGCATCTGCCCGAAGTCGAAGCGCCACCTTCGCTGGATGAGCTGATCCTCGACCCGGAGGAGGTTCAATCGCTGGTGTCGGCCCAGCTGCCCGCATCGGCGCTGTTCGCTGCGCGATTCAGGGATAACGCCGCGCGGTCGCTGCTGTTGCCCAAGCGAAGGCCGGGCCAGCGCACGCCCCTCTGGCAGCAGCGCATGCGCAGCGCGAGCTTGCTCCAGGTCGCAGGCCAGTATCCGGATTTTCCGATCCTTGCCGAGACGTGGCGCGAGGTGATGAGCGATCACTTCGACATGCCCGCCCTGTCGGCTTTTCTGCGCGCGATCCGCTCGCGCGAGATCCGGGTCGTCGCCGTCGACACCGAGCGCGCATCGCCATTCGCGTCCTCGCTCCTCTTCTCTTACGTGGCCGAGTACATGTACGAGGGGGATCAGCCCCTCGCTGAGCGACGCGCGCAAGCGCTCACCCTGGATCGAGAGCTGCTTGCGGAGCTGCTGGGCAGCGAAGACCTGCGTGAGCTGCTCGACCCGGACGCGATCACGGCGGTCGAGCTGGAGCTGCAGGGATTGCTCCCCGAAAGATTCCCGCGTGACGAGGACGAAGCGCACGACCTGCTGGTCCGGCTCGGCGACCTTAGCGATCAGGAGGCGGCCGCGCGCGGGGTCACGGATATCTGGCTGCGCGGCCTGGAGCGAGAGCGCCGCGCGCTGAGCGTCCGGCTCGCCGGCGAATCGCGGTGGATCGCTGCCGAGGACGCCGGTCGGTACCGCGAGGCGGTTGGCGCCAGCCTGCCGATCGGGCTTCCGGACGTGTTCCTGGACGCGGGCCCCGACCCACTGGAATCTCTACTGCGGCGTTACGCGCGTACCCACGTCCCCTTCGTCACCGCAGACCCGGCCAAGCGTTGGGCACTGCCCCCGCCGGCCGTGGAGGCTGCGCTCGCGCACCTTGCGGCGAAAGGTGATGTGCTGGCCGGGGAGTTTCGGAAGGCGGCGGAGGGACGGGAGTACTGCCATCCGGATGTCCTCCGCATGTTGCGGCGCAGGTCGCTTGCGGCGCTGCGCCGCGAGGTCGAATCGGTACCGCCTGACGCACTCGCGCGGTTCTTACCCGCCTGGCACGGCATCGGCGTGCGCGCGGGAGGCGTTGACCGGCTCATGGAGGTCGTTTTTCAGCTCCAGGGACTCGCACTCCCGGCGAGCGTCATCGAGCGTGATGTGATCTCCGCCAGGGTCGGCAACTACGCTCCTCGATTGCTCGACGAGCTGGTCTCGATGGGCGAAGTCGTGTGGACGGGCCGCGGCTCGCTCGGCACCAGCGACGGCCGGGTGGCGCTGTACCTGCGCGGCGACGCTCCGCGGCTCATCGCATCGCCGGTCGAGCCGCCCCAGAGCGACCTTCACGAGAAGATCCGCGATCACCTCAAGGCCCGTGGCGCGACCTTCTTCCGCGATGTCTACAACGCATGCGGCGGTGGAGACGAGGACGTGATGCTCGATGCGCTGTGGGACCTTGTCTGGTCAGGTGAGGTCACCAACGACACGTTTGCGCCGCTGCGTCTTCTCGGCCCCGTGGCGCGCAGGCCGGCGCACAAGCCCCGCCTGCCGCGACTCATTCAACCCAGAGCGACCGGCCGCTGGTCTCTGGTGGCCGACCTGATCGGCTCCGGAGCCAGCGCAACCGAGCGGCTGCATTCTGAAGCCGGAGTGCTGCTGCAGCGGCACGGCGTATTGACGCGTGAGGCGGTCGTGGGTGAGGGCTGGCCCGGCGGATTCGCGAGCCTCTATCCGGTGCTGCGGGCGATGGAGGAGTCAGGACGAATCCGGCGCGGTTACTTCATCGAGGGCCTTGGCGGCTCACAGTTCGCACTCCCCGGTGCGGTCGACCGCCTTCGCTCGCTCCGTGAGTCGGGCGGAGGCATCATCGCGCTGGCCGCGACGGACCCGGCAAACCCCTACGGCGCTGTGCTCGACTGGCCCCGCTCCGACGGCAAGATGAGCCGGGCCGCGGGCGCCTGTTGCGTGCTCGACGATGGACGGCTCGTGCTGTACCTGGAGCGGGGTGGCCGTTCACTGCTCACCAGCGGCGAGGTCCACCTTGCCCACCTGCAGGCCCTGATCGCCATGGCAACCGGCGCGGGGCGTGTCGAGCTGCAGAAAGTGGACGGGGTGGCGGTGATGGAATCTCCGCTCAAAGCGTCCCTTCGCGAGGCCGGTTTCTCAGCGACGCACCGCAGCCTGGTCGCGTACGGCTCGAGATCCTGAATCGGCGGATAATCGGAAGGTTCCCCCCGTCAGCTGGTATCCATTGGAGGAGACAGACCATGCTGAAGATCAAGAGCTCGGGTACGGCGCTCCCGGCACAGGACATCAAGCGCGCGCGCCAGTTCTACGAGCAAAAGCTAGGACTGAAGCCAGGCCAGGAACAGCCTGGCGGTGGTGTGATGTACGCCACGGGAGAGACTGGATTCCTGGTGTTCCCGAGCAGCGGCAAGGCATCCGGCGACCACACCCAGATGGCGCTCGAGGTCGAGGACGTGGCCATCGCGGCCCGCGAGCTGAAGAACGCAGGCGTGAGGCTTGAGGAGTACGACCTTCCGAACTTCAAATCGCACGACGGAGTCGTGGACATGCCGGACGGCGAGAAAGGGGCCTGGTTCAAGGACACCGAGGGAAACCTGATCGCCCTTGCATCGAGGGTTCCAGCCGTCACACGTAGCAGCTGAACCCGACCACCCGCGACCACAGGCCCCTGGTTAGCGCTGGGTACGATTACTGCTCCGTCGGGGAGTAGCGCAGCCCGGTAGCGCACTTGACTGGGGGTCAAGTGGTCGCGGGTTCAAATCCCGCCTCCCCGACCAGCACTTGCACCCGCATCCGCGGAAAGTGGGCCGGTTGGGGTTCGTGCAAATGATCAGTTAGCCCATGTCGAAAAGCCGGCCTGTCATTCGATGAGTGGCTGAGGTCTCAAAACCTCGAGCCCGACAGGAAGCGGAAGTCTTGATAAGAGGAGATAGACATGCGCGTGCTGATAATGGCAAAAGAAGGCGAGAAGAGCGAGGCGGCAACTCCCCCCACGCCGGAGGCTATGGCGGAGTATCAGAAGTTCAACGAAGAGTTGGTCAAAGCGGGTGTGGTACTCGAGGCCGGCCGCCTCTACCCGAGCTCGCAGAGCAAGCGCGTTCAGTTCAACGGCAAGAAGCGGACCGTCATCGATGGACCATTCACGGAGACCAAGGAGCTCGTCGCCGGATATTGGCTGTGGCAGGTGCGCTCGATCGACGAAGCCCTCGAGTGGCTCAAGCGGGCACCCTACGACGGCGGGACCTTCGAGGTTCGTGAGGTTATCGAGTTCGAGGGCATGTGAAGGAGCTCGCGTCATAGGTCCGCGAAACAGAGACACGGCCGCCGGCCCAGGTCGGCGCCAGACAGACGCCATTGGAGTGCATCGCGCGATCGAAGCGATCTGGCGGATCGAGTCGGCCCGGCTCATCGCCGGGTTGGCTCGTGTCGTCGGCGACATTGGGACGGCTGAGGAGCTCGCACAGGATGCCCTCGTCGCCGCGCTCGAGCAGTGGCCCACCGAAGGCGTGCCGGAGCGGGCGGGCGCCTGGCTCATGGGGACCGCGAAGCACCGCGCGTTCGACCTGATCCGGCGCCGCAAGACGCTCGACCACAAGCACGAGGAGATCGGACGCAGTGTCGAGCGGGCTCAGGAAAGCGTGGACCTGGACGCTGCGATCGACGAGGAGGTGGGGGACGACCTCCTCGGCTTGATCTTCATGGCCTGCCATCCGGTCCTCTCGAAGGACGCAAGGGTCGCGCTCACACTTCGCGTCCTCGGGGGACTGACGACAGAAGAGATCGCGCGGGCCTTTCTCGTCCCTGTCTCGACCATCTCCCAGCGGATCGTCCGCGCGAAAAGGACCCTCGCCGAGGCACACGTCAGGTTCGAGGTTCCGGGCGGCGCCGAGCGCATTGCGCGCCTGTCCTCCGTCCTCGAGGTGATCTATCTGATCTTCAACGAAGGGTATTCCGCGACGGCGGGCCACGACTGGATCCGACCGGCCCTGTGTGAGGAGGCGCTCCGGCTGGGCCGCATCCTTGCCGAGCTCGCGCCAGCCGAGCCTGAAATCCATGGTGTTGTCGCGCTCATGGAGATCCAGGCCTCTCGGCTTGTGGCTCGAGTTGGGCCGTCCGGCGAGCCCGTCCTGCTGCTCGATCAAGATCGAGCGCGCTGGGATCGCCTGCTCATCCGCCGGGGCCTGAAGGCGCTCGAGCGCGCTGAGAGGCTCGGGGGCGCCCTGGGTCCCTACGCCCTGCAGGCGGCGATCGCCGCCTGCCACGCTCGGGCGACGACCGCGTCGGAGACGGATTGGCCGCGCATCGTGGCGCTTTACGACGCGGTCGCGCAGCTCGCGCCGTCGCCGATCGTCGAGCTGAACCGAGCGGTCGCAGTGGGGATGGCGTTCGGTCCGGCTGCAGGTCTCGAACTTGTGGACGCGCTCGTGGCCGAGCCCTCGCTCAAGTCCTACCATCTACTGCCGGCCGTCCGCGGCGACCTCCTGAGGAAGCTCGGCCGGTCTGAGGAGGCGGGCGACGAGTTCGAACGTGCTGCGTCATTGACCGAGAACGTGCGGGAACGCGAGCTCCTGGAGAGACGAGCCGCAGAATGCGCCGCGCAGGGGACGGCGGGCTAGAGGCTGGCCTATGGCTCGGCGTGCCCCCGACCAAGCCTGCACGTAACTTGCGCGCTGCAGAATGACCGCGCCCACCGACCGGTTCTGCATCGACATGAGCGCGACCGGTGACTGAATCGACACTTGGCGTTGGGATCATCCCGGCACTGCGCGCGCTGCCGAACTACGAGATCCGGGCGCTCAGCTCGCACAGCGCAGAATCCGCGCGGGCAGCTGGTGAGGCCTTCGGGGTCGGTGCCGTGTTCTCAGACCACGAGGCCCTGGTGACCCGATCAGACATCGACGTCGTCGCGGTCACGGTCAAGGTCCCACACCATCGAGAGCTCGTCTCGGCCGCGCTTGCCGCCGGCAAGGCCGTGTACTGCGAATGGCCCCTTGGCCGTGACCTGGAAGACGCGCGTGCGATGGCTGAGCTTGCCGCCGAACGGGGTGTGCGAACGGTCGTCGGGTTGCAGGCCCGCCAGGCCCCGGCGATCGAGTTCGTCCAACTGCTGCTCAACGACGGATACGTCGGCGAGGTCCTGTCAACGACCATGGTCGGGCTGTCGATCCCTGGCGACGTGGTGGGCCGGCCCAATGCCTACATGCTCGACAAGACAAACGGAGCGAACTTGCTCACCATCCCGGTCGGTCACAGCCTGGACATCCTCAGTTACGTGCTTGGCGAGTTCGCCGACCTGTCGGCCGTGTCGGATCTGCGCCGGCCGCTGATCACCATCGAAGAGACGGGCGAGCAGATCGTGAAAACGGTCGCCGATCAGATCGCGGTGATCGGCACTCTTACATCGGGGACGACCGCGAGCCTCCACATGCGTGAGGCAGTCGCCGGCGGTACAGGGTTCCTTTGGGAAATCAATGGAACCGACGGAACGCTCCGGATTACCGCCGACAGCGCATTGCCGGAGATCTACCCGTTGACGGTCGCGGGAGCGCGGGGTCGGAACGAGCCCGCCGAGCTTGCCGTACCGGCGGCGCTGACACGGAAATGGCCCTCTCTTGCGAGCCTGGCAGGAGCGCCCGCCTTCAACGTCGGTCGTGCGTACGCCGCGTTCGCGGCAGACATTGACAACGCTACCCGTACGGTGCCGGACTTCGCGGACGCCGTGCGGCGCCATGAGGTCATCGCCGCGATCGAGAGGTCCGCCGCGTCAGGGGAACGGGTGAAGCCGTAACCCTGCTGCACCGGGCCGCGGGTCGGACGGGCTAGGTCGTTGAGCGCTTCGGCTTGCGCAGCTGAATGAAGATCAGCACGCTGCTCACCAGCAAGGCCGGCACGTACGCGGTCACGATGACCCAGTTCACGCCCAGGCCATGCGTGAACACGCTGAAACGCATCGATTGAATGATCGCGTTCACGGTGTCGAGCAGTCCGACCGCAAGGAAGAGCCATACCAATGGGATGGCCGCGGACCAACCACGACGAAGGGCAATCAAAGCCATGAGTGCCAACAGGGCAGTGGCCATGTCGCCGTATCCGATCATCGTTCGAAATTCGGCTGGTACCGCGGCATCGACGGCGCCGGGCGCCAGGATCGTCCCCCCGACGATGCGAAAGACATGGACCCACACGAGTGGCACCAACGCAGCCTCACGTGGCATTCCAAGCAAGCGAGGCGCTACGTACCACCATGCGACAAGCGCGTAGACGACCAGCGCGAAGGTGAATTGAATTCCAAAGAGGACGATTGGGGCCATGGCTTTTTCCTCCGCTTACGACGCCGACATGGACGTACTCGCAATCGGGCAGGGTAGCGTGCGCTTAAGCTGGAGACATGAGCCGGGGCTTCAGGAACTCAGACGAGACCAAAGCGCTCGAAGACAAGGCCACCTCCGACACGATCAACGCGATCCTCGAGCGCGACCGTGAGCAGGCGGCTCATGCCGCCGAGGTTCGCGCTCACGGCCTGCAGGGCCTATGCGAGGACTGCGGTCGACCCATCGGCGCCGAGCGCCTCGAGGCGCTTCCAACCGCGACTCGCTGCATCCGCTGTCAGGCGGAGTGGGAGCAGACGAACCGCCTCTGATCGGTCAGCCGGTGAGCCAGACACGCGTCACATGCCTCACCAGCCGTAGTAGGAAGAGACCTGCAGGATCAGCACGGCGACGATCCAGACCGCGGCAATGATGATGGCCGCGGGCCAGTTGCCCTGCAGCACCCTCCGGACGATCACCAGGATGGTGCCCCACGGGATCACGTAACTGGCGCCGGCCCGAGGATGGCCCAACGCTATGGCGACGTTGGCGCACATGAGGAGCACGACGACCCAGCCGAGGAATCCGAGGTCGGGGAGGCCCATTCCCAGGCCGCCCATCGACATCGCCAGCCCGCCGATTCCCCGCGGGGCGGTCCCGTCGGAGGAGACGGCGGCCATCGTGTGGTGAGGTTTCACGAACATGACCAGGCACGTCCCGAGCAGGGCGTTGCCGAGGATCACAAGACCGACCGTCACTCCGACGTCGTTCTGATACCTGGGATCCGTCAAGGCGAGGCCAAGCCCGGCGAGACCGGAGACGATGACCCCGAATCCGGCCAGCGTCCCGAGCGCGAAGACCGACTTCGAGAGGACAGAGGTGACCACAGGTCGGTGACTTTAGCGCGCTTTTTGGACCCTGTTGCCAGTCAAAGAAAAATCGACCCGCCGCCTACGCGACTGCTCGGCCGAACTGGCGCGCGCCGATGACGACCGCGATCACGGACAGCACGACCATGATGAGAACCCCTTTGGCCACGCTCGGGTCGCCGAGGTTGTCGTTGAAGATGTGGCGCGCCGCATCGACGGCATAGAGCAGAGGGTTCACGGCTGCGACGTTCTGCAGCCATTGCGGAGCGATGTTCATTGGCAGCAGCACACCCGACAGCAACAGGATCGGCAGCGTCGACGTGAACACGATCGGCGCATAGCTGTCCTCGCTTCTCACCGCAAGGGCGACCGCGTACGCGATGGATGCGGTGAGCAAGCCGATGAGGCCGATCAAGGCCAACACCACGACGATGCCCAGCGCGTGGATGTTCAAGCCGAAGGGAAGCGCGATCACGATCAGGATCAGGGACTGAACCACGATCGAGACCATGTCGCGCAGCGCGCGGCCGAACAGCAGCGCGACCCTACTGACCGGCGTGACGCGAAGGCGCTCAATCACTCCCATGCGCAGCTCCGCGATCAGGCTGAAGCCAACACCTGCGGCGCCGAACATGCCGAGCTGAACGAGCAGGCCCGGCACGAAAACGTTGTACGCGCCACCGGGCGGAAATCCGCGCATCTTCGCCAACGGCTCCAGCAGCGGCGCGAAGAGGACCAGGTAGAGGACGGGCTGCAGCACTCCGAGCGCGATCCAGACCGGGTTGTGCATGAGCAGCCCGAAGTAACGGCCGAAGACGAGCCATGTATCACGCAGGAGCTTCATGCCGCGGTCTCGCGAAGCGACCGTCCGGTCTGCCGCAGGAAGACGTCGTCGAGACTGGGCCGGTGGAGCTCGACGGTCATCAACTGCATCTGCGCCCCGTCGAGCAGGCGAAGAATGGCCGGCATGGCAACCTCGCCCCGGTCAACATATAGATGGACGGAGCCGTTCTCGAGCTTCGCCTCCCGGACGAACGGCTGCTCCCTGATCAGGTCGAATGCTCGTTGCTGTTCCCCGGCGACGCTCAGCGTCACCACGTCGCCGGCCACCGCGCGCTTGAGCTCCTCGGGTGTGCCCTCGGCCACGATCTTTCCGTAGTCGATGATCGCGACGCGGTCGCATAGCGCGTCCGCCTCGTCGAGGTAGTGCGTCGTGACAAAGATCGTCGTCCCGCGGTCGTGCATGCGCCGAACCTCGTCCCAGACCCGGGCGCGGCTTTGCGGATCCAGCCCGGTGGTCGGTTCGTCCAGGAAAAGCAGCTGCGGATCGTGGACCAGGCCGAGGCCTATGTCGAGCCGTCTCTTCTGGCCTCCCGAATAGGTCCCCACCTTGCGGTCTGCCGCGCCCTCCAGCTCGAGCATGTCGATCAGCTCCGCCGCACGTTTGCGCGCGGCATCGACCGACATTCCATACAGGCGGCCCTGAAACACGAGCTCGGTGCGCCCTGTTATCTCGCGGTCGGCGCCGCCGGCCTGGCCGACGTATCCGATCCGGTCGCGGATCTGCGCCGCCTGGGTGGCAAGCTCGCACCCGGCGACCCTGGCCGTGCCGCCGCTCGGCGGCAGCAACGTGGCGAGCATCCGCAGCGTGGTTGTCTTCCCCGCGCCGTTAGGTCCGAGGAAGCCGAAGATCTCGCCTTGGCGGACGTCGAGGTCGACGCCCGCTACCGCCTCGACCTCGCGCTTACGCGACTTGAAAACGCGGCGCAATCCACGCGTTTGGATTACCGATTCAGGCTGTGGCGTGACCATCCGCAGCGATTTTCCCGGATGCGACCGCCCTCGCGCCGGTGACCAGCTCCCAGAACCCTTCCTGCGCGGGGCCACCGCGCGCCCTTCGGCGCACCGCGCTGATGGGTCGCAGGATGGACGCGACAGGCAGCCGTTTGAGCAAACCGGTGGAAATGTCTGACGCGACGGCCAGTTTGGAGAGAGCCGCGAACCCCAGGCCGGCCGCCGCCGCGGCGCGGACATACTCCGGATGCCCCAGGTTCAGGCTCTGGACCTGGTCGTAAGAGTCGCCGAGCATCTCCCGTACATACCGTTCGGCCGACCACTGCGGGCCACGGCCGAGGTAGAGGTAGGGCACCAGGTCCGGCGGCGATACGCGCCGCAGTTTCGCGAGCGGATGGTCGCGATGCACGACCAGGACGAGCTCGTCGCGAGTCAACTCGACCGCCACCAGCTCAGGGTCGGACGCGCCTTCGATGAGGGCGCAGTCGAGCGTGCCGACGAGCACCCGGCGGTTCAGGTCCGCCGATGGCTCGACCGTGACATTCAGCTTTACACCCGGATGGCGCCGGGTGAAGTCGGCCAGGCGGGGCGGGAGGTAGTAGGCGGCACAGGTGGGGCTGGCGCCCAGATGGAGGGAGCCTGCCTGGAGGTGCTTCATCGCCAGCGCCGAGTCGTCCACGACCTCGACCGAGCGCAGCGCGGCCCGGCACGTCTCGGCGAGCGAGCGGCCGGCGTCCGTGAGCCTGACCCTCCGCCCGTCGCGCTCGAGGAGCTGCAGGCCCACGGCCTGCTCGAAGTGGCGCAGCTGCTGGGTGACCGCCGCCTGGGTCAGGAAAAGGGAGGCGGCTGCGCGGGAGACGTGCTCGGTCTCGGCGACGGCGACGAAGGACCGAATCTGCTCCAGGGTGAAGGCCGGTTTGCGCACCGCGACATATTAGTCGGGCTTATGCAACTCATTACAAACAATTGAGACCAAGTGGCTTAATGAAAGCTGAAGTCGAACGTTGTACGAGTTACCGTTCACAACGCCCGTCACCGGGAAAGGAGGGAAGTAAAGATGAGTTCGCGGATTCGCCGCAGTGAAAGCGGCCAGGGCATGGTCGAGTATGCCTTGATCTTGGTGCTGGTCTCGATCGTCGTCATCGTGATTCTTCTGACCATGGGCAACCAGATCCAGAACGTGTTCTCCAACGTGGTGGCCGCGCTCGGAGCCTGAGCTCCGCGCCTTGACGCTTGGGGCCGGCCGACCGGCTCCAAGCGGGAGCCGTTTTCCCGATAGTTAGGGCATGCCCCAGCCGTGGTGGCGCAGCGCGGTCTTCTACCAGGTCTACGTGCGCAGCTTTGCCGACTCCAACGGCGATGGGATCGGCGACCTGCCCGGTATCACCTCACGTCTCGACTACGTCCGCGATCTGGGCGTCGACGCCATCTGGCTGACGCCGTTCTATCCCTCGCCGCAGAAAGACCACGGCTACGACGTCGCCGATTACTTCGGCGTCGACCCCGCGTACGGAACGCTGGAAGACTTCGACCACCTGCTGAAGCGGGCCCACCAGCTGCGCCTGAAGGTCCTGGTCGACATCGTGCCCAATCACACCTCGGACCAGCACAAATGGTTCAAGGCCGCGGTCGCCTCGCACAAGAGCCCGATGCGCAAGCGCTACCACTTTGCCGATCCCAAGCCAGGCGGCCTGCCGCCAAACAACTGGACGTCGTCCTTTGGGGGCCCCGCCTGGTCGCCCGAGCCCAACGGCCCGCAGTGGTACCTCCACCTTTTCGCGCCTGAGCAGCCCGACCTCAACTGGTGGCACCCCGCTGTCCCGGTCGAGTTCGAGCGCATTCTGAAGTTCTGGCTCGAACGCGGGGCGGACGGTTTCCGGATCGACGTCGCGGCCGCGCTTTTCAAGCGCAAGGACCTGGCCGATCGGCCGCTCATCGCCGACCGCGTCACAGGCGCAGCGCGTTTCGACTCGGCCTTCGGGATCATCGACCAACCACAGCTGCACGACGTGTACAGACGATGGCGCCAGATCGCCACCGAGTACCAGCCCGACCGAGTCCTGGTGGGCGAGATCTTCGACCCTCGCCGCCACTCGAGGTACATCGTCCCCGACCAGCTTCACATGGCGTTCGCACTCATTCATCTGCCCTGGGACGCGGCGCTGTGGAAGCGGTCGATCGAGGTCAGCCGCAGCGCCCTGCGCGCTCCTGGAACCGAACCGACGTGGACACTCGCCAATCACGACGTGGTGCGGCCTGTCACCCGCCTGGGCGGTGGCTCGAAGGGACGGGCCCGTGCCGTGGCCGCCCTGTTGCTCTTGTTGGGTCTGCCCGGGCAGGTCTTCCTTTACCAGGGCGAGGAGCTGGGCCTGGAGGAGGTCGACCTCCCCGACAGCGACAGGCAGGACCCTGTGTTCTTCCACTCCGAGGGCCGTCAGAAAGGTCGTGACGGGTGCCGCGTGCCGCTGCCCTGGAGCCGCGGTCAGCCGAACGCGGGGTTTTCGGATGCGGCCCCGTGGCTGCCCATGCCGCCGGCCTGGGACCGGCTCGCGGTTGACGTCCAGGCCGCATCTGGCGAATCCACCCTCGGGCACTTCAGGGAGGCGCTGGCGGAGCGCCGACGCCTGGCCGGCCGCCTCCCGCAGGTGATGGCCTGGCGGCCGGCTCCGGCGGGGATCCTCGCCTACTCCCGGGGCCGGCTGACTGTCGCCTGCAACTTCCTCGACCGGCCCACGCGGCTCCCTGCCCAGGGCAGGCTACTTTTCGGAAGCAGCCCACTCATCCGGGTTGACGGGGGCGTTTTGAACCTGCCGCCGAACTCGGCGGCGTGGCAGTTGGCCTGAGCTTGCCTGGCGACCGGCGGTAGCCTGGCTACCGTGACGGGATGCCTTTGGTCCTTTACCGGCTCCTTAACCTGGGGTTCTCAATCACCCGCTAGAGTTCTTCCGTGGCGGTCGGAGCCCACCCCGAACCCGAACCTTTGCCTGTCCTCGCGCTGGCCAGCTCCCGATACATCAATCGCGAGCTGTCTCGGCTCGACTTCGACGAACGCGTGCTCGCGATGGCCGAGGATGAGCGGCTGCCGCTCCTGGAGCGGGTGCGTTTCCTCGCCATCTTCAGCCAGAACCTGGATGACTTTTTCCAGGTCCGAGTCGCGGGGTTGAAGGAGCAGGTGCTGGCGGCCGTGGCCGTGGCGTCGCCGGACGGCATGTCGCCGCTCGAGCAGCTCAAGGCGATCCGAAATCGCGTCGAGGGTCTGGTCGACCGGCAGGTCAACATCTACAACCGCGGCATCGTCCCCGCCCTGGCCGAGGCGGGTATCTCCGTGGTCAGAGCGGAAGACATGAGCAAGAGAGAGCTCAGCCAGCTCCACACGGTGTTCCGAGAGCAGATCTTCCCGGTCCTCACACCGCTCGCGGTCGATCCGGGTCACCCGTTTCCATACATCTCCCACCTGTCGCTGAACCTGGCGGTTCGAGTGCGCGACCCACAGCGGAAGCAGCCTCGCTTCGCGCGCGTGAAGGTGCCGCCTGTCCTTCCGCGATTCATCCCGCTGATCGACGGTGAGCGCTACATGCCGCTCGAGGACGTGATCGCGCTCCACCTGCCGGCGCTGTTTCCAGGCATGGAGATCATCGCCCACTACCCCTTCCGCGTCACGCGCGATGGCGACCTCGATGACGTGGACAGCGACGCGGAAGACCTCCTGGCCGCGATCCAAACCGAGCTGCGACGGCGGCGCCGCCACGCTCGCGTGGTGAGGCTCGAGGTCGATCCACGAATGTCATCCGAGGTGCTGGAGCTGCTGATGCGCGAGCTCGAGCTGCAGCCCGCCGATGTGTACCAGATCGACGGATTGCTCGACATGGGAAGTCTTTCACTGCTGACGCAGCTCGACCGTCCTGACCTCAAAGAAGAGACCTGGACGCCGACCACCCAACCTCGGCTGCGCGGCATCGCTGCAGAGGTGCCCGACCTTTTCGCCGTGCTCCGCGCGGGTGACGTCCTGGCGCATCACCCGTATGACTCGTTCGCCACGTCGGTCGAAGCCTTCATCGATCACGCGGCAGGCGACCCTGAGGTGCTGGCGATCAAGCAGACGCTCTACCGCACGTCCGGCCCCGCGAGCCCGATCGTGCGCGCGCTGATCCGTGCCGCCGAGCGCGGCAAGCAGGTGGTGGCGCTCGTCGAGATCAAGGCTCGCGGCGACGAGCAGGCGAACATCGGGTGGGCGCGGGCGCTTGAGGAAGCCAACGTGCACGTGGTGTACGGGCTTTTGGGCCTGAAGACGCACGCGAAGGTGACGCTTGTCGTGAGGCGTGAAGGCGGCCACATCCAGCACTACCTCCACGTCTCGACCGGCAACTACAACCCGAACACCGCGCGAATCTACGAGGACGTCAGCCTTCTCTCCGCGGACTCTGACCTCGGAGCGGATGTGACCGAGCTGTTCAACCTGCTGACCGGGTACAGCCGGCAGAGCCGCTATCGCAAGCTGCTGGTCGCCCCCACCAACTTGCGATCCGGGATCACCCAGCTCATAGAACGCGAAGGCGTCGTGGGCGGCCGCATCATCATCAAGGTCAACAACCTGATCGACCCCGAGATCATCGATGCGTTGTACTCGGCGTCGCAGGCCGGCGCGCAGATCGATCTCCTGATCCGGAGCATGTGCTCGCTGCGCCCCGGCGTGTCAGGCCTTTCGGAGCGGATCCATGTTCGCTCGATCGTCGGCCAGTTCCTGGAGCATTCGCGCATCTTTTCTTTCGGCAACGGCGGACGGCCCGAGTATTACCTCGGCTCGTCGGACTTGATGCCGCGCAACCTCGACCGCCGTGTCGAAGCGGTGGTGCCGGTCACAGACTCCAAGCTGCGTCAGCGCCTGCAGCAGATCCTCGATGTCTCGCTGGCGGACGACGTGCTCGCCTGGGAGCTGGGACCCGATGGTGGATGGCACAAGGTGCCCACGGCCCGCGGTCTCAACTCGCACAATCGTTTCAAGGAGCTCGCGCTGGAGAGCGCTCACGGCAATGGTTTGAACGGCGTACCGCATGTCTAGACCACATTGATCGAACGTGAGGTGAAGCTCGGGGCAGGCCCCGCGTTCCACCTCCCGGACCTGGCGGGAGTCATCGACGGCGTCGCCGTCGGGCCCTCGGAGACCGTACGCCTCGAGACCGTTTACTACGACACGCCCGACCTGCGCCTCGCGCGCTGGGGCGTCTCGTTGCGGCACCGTGCCGGCGAAGGCTGGACGCTCAAGCTGGCGACTCCGCCGTCTGCTCCCGGCAAGCCGGCCGCAGTGCTGGAACGGGCCGAGCTGACATTCCAGGGCCGTTCCAGGAAGCCACCGGACGCCGCGCTCGAGGTCGTTCGCGCATACGTGCGCAAAGCGGAGCTGGTGCCGGTTGCCCGGCTGTCGACCGTACGTCACCGGATCCGACTCGTCGACGGAAACGGGGTGCGCGTGGCCGAGGTGGTGGATGACGAGGTCTCGGTGCGCGATGGAAGGCGAGTCGCAGCGCGTTTTCGCGAGATCGAAGTCGAGGTCGCCGGCCAGAACGGCGCGGACAGCACGGACGGGATCATCACTCCGCTCGTCACGAGGCTCCGCGGAGCGGGTGCCGGAGCTCCTGACCCGACGCCCAAGCACATCAGGGCCCTCGGCCCGCGCGCCATCGAGCCGCCTGAGGTTGCACCCGAGCCACTCCTCCCCAACGCCCCGGCAAGAGACGTCATCCGAAACGCGCTGGCCGAGTCGGTCGCCGCCATCCTGCACAACGACCCGTTGGTGCGAACAGGCCGGGACCCCGAAGCCGTGCATCAAGCCCGGGTTGCGACGCGCAAGCTGCGGTCCAATCTGCGCACCTTCGGACCGCTGCTCGACCTGGAATGGACCGAGCCGCTACGGTCCGAGCTCGGCTGGCTCGCGATGAGTCTTGGCGCGGTGCGCGACCGCGAGGTGCTGCTCGAAAGGCTGCGCGAACGCGCCCAAGCGCTGCCGGCCAACGACACGCGGTCCGCAGCCTCGCTGCTCCAACTGCTGGCCAGCGAGATCGATGGGCTGCGCAACCAGCTCGCCGTCGATCTCGATTCGCAGCGATACATCGACCTGCTCGAGAACCTGGTCGCTTCCGCCCACTCGCCGGCCACGCTGCCAGAGGCCGATCAGCCCGCGAGCGCGGTGTTGCCCGCCCTGGCCACGACACCCTGGCGGCGGTTGCGCTCGGCGGTTCGCCAGCTGCCTGAGACGCCGACCGACCCCGAGCTCCACCGCATCCGCATCCTCGCCAAGCGCACTCGCTATGCGGCGGAGGCCGTTGCGCCGGTGGCAGGGCCGGGCGCGGAGGCCTTTGCCAGGGCCGCGGCAAAGCTGCAGACCATCCTGGGCGAGCACCAGGACAGCGTCACCGCGCAGGCCTGGTTGCGGGCCGCCAGGGTGAGCGGCCGGCGCGCTTTCGTAGCCGGTGAGCTGATCGCTCTGGAGGGGATCGCGGCTGCCGCGGCGAGGGCGAAGTGGCGCAAGGTCTGGAATTCGCTGGACCGCAAGCGCCTTCGCGAATGGATGCCCTGACACGCGTACGTTTTACGTCGTCCGCCACGCCAAGGCGGGGAGCCGCACCCACTGGTCGGGCGACGACCGTCTCCGCCCGCTGAGCACCAAAGGAAAAAATCAGGCCGAGGAGCTCGTGGCGGCCCTGAAAGCTTTTCGAATCTCCGACATCTTTTCGAGCCCCTACGTGAGGTGCGTGCAGACAGTCGAGCCACTCGCGCGTGCGCGGCGGCTCAAGGTCAAACCGTCGCCGTCGCTCGAAGAAGGGCATGGCCTCGAGGGCTTGACCGAGTTCCTCGGCGATCGATCGCTGGACGAGGTCGTGCTCAGCACCCACGGCGACATAATCTGGGAGCTGGTCGAAGACCTGGTCGAACGCGAGGTCATCAAGGCCGGGGAAGGCGGATACGAGAAGGGCTCGACGTGGGTGCTCCAGGTGGACGAGCACGGCGTCGCGGAGCGAGCGCGCTACATCGCGGCTCCGTGATCGACGCGCTACGGCGGGAGATGAGGGCCGTGGCCAATCCTCAAAAGGCGTCTGGTATGCAGGCCTATATGAAATCGACCATGCCCTACTACGGAATCAACCTCCCCCAGGTCAGGGCGATCAGCCGCAGGGTCTTCGACGGATCGGAGATGAGCTGCGACGAGTGGCGCAAAACGATCCTCGAGCTGTGGCGCGGGGCTCGCTACCGCGAGGAGCGCTATGCGGTCCAGGTCCTGCTCACGATGAGGCGCCATGCCGGCTGTCTCACGCCATCCGACATGCCGATGCCGGAGGAACTCGTCACGACCGGCGCATGGTGGGATCACGTCGACGAGCTTGCTGCGGTGATCGGCGAGCTGCTGCGAAAACATCCGAAACGAATCCGGCCCGTGATGCGGCGTTGGAGCACCGACGCGAACATGTGGAAGCGGCGCGTCTCGATCATCTGTCAGCTGCGGTTCAAAGGCGATACCGATCTCGAGCTTCTGTACAGGAACATCGAGCCCAACCTCGCCGACCGTGAATTCTTCATTCGAAAGGCGATCGGATGGGCGCTGCGGCAGTATGCGTGGACGGATCCGAAAGAGGTGGCGCGGTACGTACGCGGGCACGAGGCTCAGCTGAGCGGCCTGAGTCGCCGCGAAGCGCTCAAGAACATCGGCTAACGTAAGGCCGACGTGACGGTCACGCTGCGCGGCGCTGCACCGAGGGTCCACCCATGACGGTCACGCTGCGCGGCGCTGGGCTTACCGAAGACCAGGTCGTGGCCGTGGCCCGTCAGGGCGAGCAGGTCGTCCTCGCCGCCGCGGCACGCACGAAGATGGAGCGCAGCCGCACGCGCGTCGAGCGGGCGGCCGCGTCGCGCGAGCCGGTCTACGGCGTGTCGACCGGGTTCGGTGCTCTCGCCGGCACGCGCGTCGCTCCGCTGCGCCAGCCCGAGCTGCAGCTGGCGCTCATCCGGTCCCACGCCGCGGGTGTCGGGCCTCCGGTCGACCGGGAGGTCGTCCGCGCGACGATGCTCTTGCGCGCCCGCACCCTTGCCATGGGCATGTCGGGCGTCAGGCCGCTCCTGGCCGACGCGCTGATCGCGATGCTCAACGAGGGGATCACGCCCCTGGTGCCGCGCTACGGTTCGGTCGGCTGCAGCGGCGACCTCGCGCCGCTGGCGCACATCGGGCTGGCGCTTGTCGGCGAGGGTGAGGTGGTGGACGCGCAGGGCGGGCGCCGGAGCGCGGCTCAGGCGCTCAAGTCGGCCCGGCTCAAGGCGGTCAAGCTCGAAACCAAGGAGGGTCTCGCGCTGATCAACGGGACCGACGGAATGCTGGGGATGCTGCTCCTGGCGTGCGCCGACGCCGAACTACTGCTCAAAACCGCCGACGTCACGGCAGCGATGTCCGCCGAGGCCCTTCTCGGCACCGACCGCACCTTTCAGTCGCGGCTGCAAGAGGTCAGGCCGCACCCCGGTCAGGCCGCGAGCGCGGCCAACCTCACGCGGTTGATGAGCGATTCCCAGATCGTGGCCTCACACCGGCATTCCCAGCACGCTGTCCAGGACTCGTACTCGGTGCGATGCAGCCCCCAGGTCGCGGGGGCGGCGCGAGACACGCTCGACTTCGCGCGCCGTATCGCCGAGGTCGAGCTCTCATCGACGATCGACAACCCAATCGTGATGGAGAACGGCGACGTCGAATCGAACGGCAACTTTCACGGCGAGCCGCTGGCTTTCGCTGCCGACTTCCTCGCCATCGCGGCGGCCGAGGTCGGATCGATCGCTGAACGGCGCGTCGACCGCCTGCTGGATCCGCATCGCTCGCAGGGCCTGCCGCCCTTCCTCGCCGAAGAGCCTGGCGTGAACTCGGGCCTGATGGTCGCGCAGTACACCGCCGCAGCACTCGTCGCCGAGAACCGGCGCCTTGCCGCTCCCGCCAGCGTCGATTCGGTCCCGACCTCCGGAATGCAGGAGGACCACGTCTCGATGGGATGGGGCGCAGCGTTGAAGCTGCGAACCGTGCTCGACAACGTGGCGCACATCCTCGCTGTCGAGCTGTGCGCCGCCGCCAGGGCCCAGGAGCTGCGCCGTCCGCTCGAGGCCTCCCCGGCGACCGCGGCCGTGCGCGCCGCCCTGCGCAAGCAGGTGGCCGGCGTCGGCCCGGACCGCATCGTCGCGCCGGAGCTGGCCGCAGCGGAAGCGCTGATACGCGACGGCACGATCATCGGAGCAGCGGAGTCCGTCGTCGGGTCTCTCCGGTGACCCGGGCCGTGAGGGCACCACGGGGCGCCGGCATCAGCTGCCTTGGCTGGCCTCAAGAGGCTGCGATGCGGATGCTCATGAACAATCTCGATCCTGAGGTGGCGGAGCGCCCTCAGGACCTCGTCGTTTACGGCGGCACAGGCCGCGCCGCCCGTTCGTGGGAGGCATTTGATGCCATCGTGCGCGAGCTGCGCCGTCTGAAGGGGGACGAGACCTTGCTGGTGCAGTCGGGCAAACCGGTCGGAGTCTTCCAGACCCACGAATGGGCGCCCAGGGTCCTCATCTCCAACTCGATGCTCGTGCCCGAGTGGGCGACGTGGGACCAGTTTCGCCGGCTCGAAGCACTCGGGCTGACCATGTACGGCCAGATGACTGCGGGCTCGTGGATCTACATCGGGACCCAGGGCATCCTGCAGGGGACGTACGAAACGTTTGCCGCTGTGGCGCGCAAGCGATTCGGAGGGTCGCTGGCGGGAACGATCACGCTGACCGCGGGGCTCGGTGGAATGGGTGGGGCGCAGCCGCTGGCCGTGACACTGAACGGCGGTGTCGCCGTGTGCGTCGAGGTCGATCCCGACCGCATCGCGCGGCGCCTCGAGCATCGCTACCTCGACGTGAGTGCGGACAACCTGGAGCACGCGCTGCGGCTCGCGCGGGAGGCGAAGGATTCAAAACGAGCTCTTTCCATCGGTCTGCTCGGCAACGCCGCCGAGATTTTTCCCGAGTTGCTACGGCGCAACGTGGAGGTCGAGGTCGTGACCGACCAGACCCCTGCCCACGACCCGCTCAGCTACGTGCCCGCCGGGCTGTCTCCTGAAGACGCGGCCGAGCTGCGGCTCGATGAACCCGATGCGTACGTCAGACGCGCGCGCGAGAGCATGGCGCACCAGGTCGACGCGATGGTCGGATTCCTCGACCGCGGCGCGGAGGTCTTCGACTACGGCAACAGCCTGCGCGCCGAAGCCCGGCTCGGGGGCAGCACGCGCGCCTTCGATTACCCCGGCTTCGTTCCCGCCTACATCCGGCCGCTTTTCTGTGAGGGCAAGGGGCCGTTTCGTTGGGTCGCGCTCTCAGGAGACCCGGCCGACATCGCGGCGACGGACCGCGCGATGCTCGACGAGTTCTCCGAGGACGCCGCGCTGGTCCGGTGGATCGAGGCGGCGCGTGAACGCGTCCAGTTCCAGGGACTTCCGGCGCGAATTTGCTGGCTCGGCTACGGCGAACGCTCTCGCGCGGGACACCGGTTCAACGAGCTGGTGCGCACGGGTGCGGTGAAGGCGCCGATCGTGATCGGCCGCGATCATCTCGACTCAGGGTCGGTGGCCTCGCCATATCGGGAGACCGAGTCGATGCTGGACGGCTCCGACGCCATCGCAGACTGGCCGATCCTCAACGCGCTTCTCAACACGTCGAGCGGTGCGACGTGGGTCAGCGTGCACCACGGCGGCGGCGTCGGCATAGGGCGTTCGATCCATGCAGGCATGGTCGTGGTCGCCGACGGCACCGACGAGGCGGCGAAAAAGCTCGAGCGCGTGCTGACGAACGACCCAGGGACCGGTGTAATGCGACATGCCGACGCCGGCTACGAGCGCGCGATCGAGGTGGCGCGAGAGCGCGGCGTTCGCATCCCGATGCGGGACTAATTGAACGGCACAGGTCGCTGGCACGCCGAGCAGGCGTGGGTCGGCCACGCCGCGCAAAACGTAATGATCGAGGTCGAGGGTGGACGCATCACGCGCATCACCGAGGGAGCGGACCCGACGCCCGACGCGATCGCCTTGAAAGGCTGGACGATCCCGGGCCTGGCCAACGTGCACAGCCATGCCTTCCAGCGCCTGCTCCGAGGCGAGGTCGAGTCTGGTGGCGGCGACTTCTGGGAGTGGCGCGACCGGATGTACCGCTTCACGGAATGGGATGCCGCCGACTACTTCAACCACGGTCGCCTGGTTTTTCGGGAGATGCTCGAGGCCGGCATCACCGCGGTCGGAGAGTTCCACTATCTGCACGCCCATGGCAACGAGCTGGGAGTGGCGCTGATCGATGCCGCTCGGGAGGAGGGGATCCGGATCACGCTCATCGATGCCTGCTACCTGCGCGGCGGCCTGGACGGCCGGCCGCTCGAAGCCGAGCAACTGTCGTTTTCCGACGGCGATGCCGACGGCTGGGCACGGCGCATGGACGAGCTGAAGGAAGCGGATGGAGTGCGGATCGGCGCCGCGATCCACAGCGTGCGGGCCGTCGACCCCGAGTCGATGCGAATCGTCGCCACGTGGGCGCGCGAGCATGGAGCGCCGCTCCACGTCCACCTCGCGGAGCAGCCGGCGGAGGTCGAAGAGTGCTTGCGGGTGGAGGGCTGCACGCCGGCCGAGCTGCTGGAGCGAGAAGGAATCCTGGGACCTGACCTGACTGCAGTGCACGCCATCCACGTGAACCAGCACGACATCTCTCTGCTCGGCGAGAACGAGGTCTCAGTCTGTTCTTGCACGACAACGGAACGCGACCTGGGCGATCGCGTCGGGCCGCTGACAGCACTCGCGGATGCCGGTTGCGCGTTGACCGTGGGCAGCGACTCCAACGCAGTGGTCGACATGCTCGAGGAGGCGCGCGGGCTGGAGCTCGACCAGCGACGCACTACGGGACGCCGAGTTCAACACGAACCAGAGGAGCTCTTCAACGCCGCGACCTTCAACGGCATGCGCGCGCTGGGTTGGAATGCCGGCGAGCTGAGGGCCGGCATGCTGGCGGATTTCGTCACCCTCGATCAGCCCCGCCTGCAGTGGCGCAGCATCTCCCCCGCGTATCTCGTCTATGGCTTCTCCGGCCGCGATGTCACCAACGTCGTGGTCGGCGGCGAAACCGTGGTCCAGAAATGAAGCGTCTCCGCAACGTCGGGCGGCTCTTCACGGGCACCGGCACGGGCGTGATCGAAGACGCCGCGGTCATATTCGACGCTGAGGAGATCGCCTGGTGCGGCAAGCACGGCGATGAGCCGCGCGAGCTCCTGGAGTCGGTCACCGATGAGTACGACTGCGCGGGAGGGCTCGTCACCGCGGGGTTGATCGACGCCCACACGCACCCGGTCTACGCCGGCGACCGCATGGCGGAGGTCGCGATGCGTTCGGCCGGCGCATCGTATGCGGAGGTGGCGAAGGCCGGAGGCGGCATCCGCGCCACCGTCGAAGCGACGCGCCGTGAAAGCATCAGCGCGCTCGAACAGGCCACCGCGCGCCGGCTCTGGTCATGGCTTGAAGGCGGCGCGACGACGGTCGAGGCAAAGACCGGCTACCACCTGGAGCGCGAGGGTGAGCTGGAAAGCGCGCGGTTGTTGGCTCGCCTCGGCAAGCGCGACGACCTGCCCCGCATCGAAATCACATTTCTCGCCGCTCATGCGCTGCCACCCGACCGCCGCGCTCGCATGGGCTCGTACGCGAGGCAGGTTGCCGAATGGTGCGAGGACGCGTACATGGCGGGGGCTCGTTTCTGCGACGTGTTTTGCGACCAGGGATATTTCAGCGTCCCGCAGTCACGCGCCATCCTGAAGTCAGGGCTGAATGCAAAGCTCATCCCGCGCATTCATGCCGATGAGCTCGATCGAACCGGCGGCGCACGGCTGGCCGCGGAGCTCCACGCGGTTTCGGCGGATCATCTGCTCCGCGCCAATCGAGGCGATGCGCTCGCATTGGCCCGGGCGGGAGTTGTGGCCACGCTCGCGCCGGGAACCGCACTGTCGATCGGAAAGCTGCCTCCGGTCAAGGAGCTCATCGAGGCCGGCACCGTCATTGCGCTCGGAACCGACCACAATCCCGGCACAAGCGGCATCACGAGCATGAGCGTCGTGGTCGCGCTCGCGGTTGCCGTGTTCAAGATGTCGGTCGAGCGAGCTCTGCTGGCGGCCACCCTCGGCGGCGCGTACTCGCTTTCCCGCGCGGACCGGGGTGTCGTGGCGGCGCACAAGGTTGCCGATCTGGTGCTCTGGGAAGCCGAGCACGAGGGGGCGTTTGCCTGGGCCTACGGGCTCAAGCCCAGGATCGTGTGGCTGAGAGGCGCGCAAGTATTTGCGTGATTAAAGGTTGCTAAATGCGTGCAATCAGCCTATAAGTTGCACCTGAACGGCCGCCGCTCAGTAAAGTTCGAATTCAACCAGCGGTCGAAAATGGAGGAAGGCAAGTAGTGGCAAAGTGGAACCCCCTGGCGCTGAAGGTCCTGATGTGGGTAATGGGTGTGCTCCTCGTCGTTAGCTCCGCTTCGGAATTCGTCGGGGCCGCGGTGTTCCCCACGAACACGGGCATCGCCGGTGCTGTAACCGGGCCTGTGGCCGGTATCGCATTTGGCGCCGGCGTGATGATTGCGGGATTCGACCCGATCGCCAACATCAGCTGGGTCCGCGCTGTCATCGTGTACGCGATCCTGGAGATCGTTTACCAGGTCTTCGCTCAGATCACGCTTGGTCAGTTCGACATCGTGGCCTTCATCATCGGCATCCTGGTTGCGGTGATCATCCTCGTGCTCTACCCCAACAAGCCTGCTCTCTGGATGCAGCAGGGCGGGACCACCTCAGGAGCCCGCGCGTAAGCAAAGCGACCGTTCAATCCTGAAGGGGCGGCTCTGCCGCCCCTTTTCTTTTTCAGTCGGTTATGACTTCCGTGGATGCCATCTCGTCGTGGATGGGGCGCCGGGCGATCCACGAGGCGGGCAATAGTGAGAGCCGGAGGAGCGACTGCGCGGGGGTGAGGCGCGAGCCGTCCACGGCGACCACCCGCTGCCTCGTCACCAACCCACCCAGTGTTCGCCCGCCGGTGCTCCAGCACACGACGTGGTAGATGAAGGCGATCGCCAGCACCCGCCGGAGCCGGCGGCGCCCGGTGAAACCGGCCACGGTGAAGCACAATGCCGCGTCAACCGCCGCCGACCGCCTGCGTTCCTCGGCGGACGCACGAGTTCCGGGGGCCGGTTCCCGGCCGTGAACCTGGAGCAGGAAAAGTCGCGTGAACAGCTGGTGGACCTGCAGGTGCGTGACGAGGTACAGGGGGCGCGGCAGCGCCGGCCGGTAGCCGCTGAGCGAGGCTTCGACGCGTCCGGCACTCGCCTGGAGGCGCCAGCGGCCGCCCGGACCCCGCGCCAGGAGTCCACCCTCGATTGGCCAGTCGACGGCGTTGCGGGTCACCTTGGGCGCTCCGAACCTCACCAGGGCGACCGGCCCGGCGCGCACCGCACCGTCCCTCAGCTGAACCAGGCCCCGGGTGAGGCGGCGCAGCGAGTCCGCGTATGCGCCTCGCAGGGCGGCCCCGCTGAGCGGCGCGGTGACGGCGACGGAAGCAACCGTCGAGACCCGTCCGTCATCCCAGGTGACCACACGCATATCTTGCTTTGATGGCGCGCCTGGAGTTCTCGGCCGCGGTCACGGCAAAGACCACGCCTGAGAAGGCCTTCGACTACTTCGCCGACTACCGTCACGTGGCGCAGGTGCTCGAAGGCGTCAACCGCTGGGACCCGATCGGCGCCAAGATCAAGGGCGCCGGCGCGCGCTACGCGGTGGAGATGGCCGTGCTTGGCCTGCCGGTCAGGAACGTGCTGCGCCTTGACCGCTGGCGGCGTCCCCAGGAGATCGGCTGGATGTCGGAATCCGGGTTGATCAAGCAGGAGGGAGGCTTCCGCTTCAAGCAGACCCCGGAGGGCGTACGGATCGAGCTGCACATCGCGTACGAGCCGCCCGCCTCGGTGATCGGGGCCGCCGTCGCGCGCAGGCTCGACGGGATGGTTCGCCAGCGCCTCGAGCGAGCGCTCGCTCGCATTCGAGAAACGCTGGAGACCTGAGTTCTAAAGTGACGCTATGAAGCTGACTCGCGAGGCGAGCGCGATCCTGGGGCGAACCACGATCGGGATGCTCGCGTTGCGTGCGGGCCGCACCCCCTTGGTCAATCCCGCGGTCTTCAGCTTTGCCGGCGGCTCCATCTGGATGACGACATCGCGTTTCGCCGCCAAGACGGCCATCGCCAAGCGCGATCCTAGGGCCGCTTTTCTGGTTGACGGCGGATCCGAAGCCGTTCTGCTGCGTGGCGCACTCGAGGTCTTCGACCCTCTAAACGTTTCGAGCCAGGTGCGCGCCATGCTCGAAGGACCGAGCTACTTCTTCGGAATGGCCGGCTATGCACTCCGCAACGCACCCTTCGTCGCCGGATATGCGCTGGACCTGACGAAGCTGCCACGCGAGTGGATGCCCTACAACCGCGTGGTGCTGCGCATGAAGCTGGGCAATGCCGACCTCGTCGAAGGAGCGCCGTTTCCTCCGGCGCAGGCAGCACGCGTGCCCGCCGTGCCGGCGGATGTCAGCCGCCGCCTCGCCGGCGTTTCGCGAGGCTACGCGTGCTGGATCGAGGGCGGGATGCCGGTCGTGCGGCCCGCGTTCTGGGAGGTCGACCACGGCCAGGTGAGCGTCGCTCCGACCAGCGGCCGCCCTCGGCACGGCTCGCCGGGCGCGCTGGTCGTGGAGTCTCATCATCGCTTCCGTCCCTCGCTGATGGTTGGGGCTTGTGTCCGCGGTACATTCAGCTCCGCGTCGGACGGGGCGGCGATCGCCGAGCGATACGGGATCGAGACATCGGAGGTGCCGCCTGTCATCGACCTCAAGCCGGAGCGGGTCACATCCTGGCGTGGGTTTGCGATCACGACCGCGGTGCCGCGCTCGGCGCGTCAGCTTCACGCCGCGGAAGGCTGATGACGCGCCCGTCCGCGCCGGAGATTCGGATCCAGAAGTGGGATGCGGGGAAGTGGAGCGATGCGCCGGACAGTGTCGTCACCGAAGAACCCCTCCAGCTCTTGCTCGACGGCAAGCCCCTTTCCGTCGTGATGCGAACCCCCGGCCAGGACATCGAGCTCGCGTTGGGCCTGCTGTTCGCCGAGGGAATCGTTCGCTCGCTGGACGACGTGCGACAGCTTCGGATCAGCGCCGAATCGGGTGAGAGCGAGAATGCGATCCAGGTCGACGCTTCGATCGTCGACTCGAACCAGGTCGACATTCATCTTGCGCGTGCCCCGCGAAGAAGGCCCGAGCGATCGATGCTCTCCAGCTCCGCCTGCGGCGTCTGCGGCGCCGTGCTGATCGAAGACCTACGGCGGGACCTCGCGGTGTTGCCGGCCGGGCCATCGGTGGACGCGACGCTCTTGCCCGGGTTGGTCGAAAGACTGCGCTCGAGCCAGGGGGTTTTCGACCGCACAGGCGGCCTCCACGGAGCAGGGTTGTTCGATCCGCATGGCGAGCCGATCTGCATGCGTGAGGACGTCGGCCGCCATAACGCCGTCGACAAGGTGGTGGGGCGGATGCTCCTCGACGGCCGGCTGCCGACACGCGATTCGATCCTGGTGGTGAGCGGGAGGGCGGGCTACGAGATCGTCCAGAAGTCGATCACCGCCGGGATCCCGGTCCTCGCCGCCGTGGGAGCTCCATCGAGCCTCGCGGTGGCGCTGTCGCGTGAGTTCAACCAGACCCTGGTGGGCTTCCTTCGCGGCGAACGCTTCAACGTGTACGCCGCACCCAAACGGCTGGCGCGTTGATCTCGACGGCCAAAAGCCGGTCGTTGGTCCGCGCAGCCATCGTCGGGTCATATGTGTTGCTGGCCGAGTGGGCGCGCGGGCCGCTCGTGCAGCAACCAGGCCTTGCGCCGGCGGCTCTTCTTCTCGGCGGCGCAGCGCTCGCAGCCGTCGCCGTTGGGTGGCGCGCGGAACAGTTGGGGCTCGGCGCATCCAGATTCGGGCTGCGCGTGCTCGGAGGGTTGGCGCTTGGAGCGGTCCTTCTAGTGCCGGCAGCCGCACGATCCGGTGCTGCGCCCATTCTGCCGGCCGGGCTGGCGTTCGCCGCGGTCGCGGTTTCGATCGGCGAAGAGATCGCGTTCCGCGGCGTGCTATACGCCGCGCTCGAGCAAGTCGGTGGTGCGCCGCTGGCCATCCTGGGCAGCACCCTCTTGTGGACCCTCGCCCACGTCCTCTCGCATCCGCCCGCATTTCTCGGCGTTGTTGCCGCGGCCGGACTTCTGCTCGCCCTGTGGCGATGGGCCTGCAAGGACCTGGTCGGGCCGATCCTCGGCCACGTCATCGCTGATCTCGCGCTGTGAAGCGCATCGCCCTGCTGGCCGCGGCAGCAATCGCGTACGTGCTGTCGGCGTGGATGGTCGCTCCCGGGTTTTACGACGGCTTCGGCCCGCCACAGCCGTACAACTGGACGTGTCCGCCGCCGCAGGCGGGTGCCAACATCAAGCCCAGCTCAGGCCACCTGGACATCAAAGTGATCAATGGCAAGAGCGACGTGGAGTCCGCCTTCACTGAAGACGGTCAACTCGTGATCGGCTTTCTGCCAGGGGCGTTCGACGTAACCGGCAAGACGTCGGTCGCGGTAGACATCACACCGCTGCCGACGTGTCCGCAGCCGACTGGACTTCGGTTCGTGACCAACGTCTATCAGATCGCCGCCACCGCACCATTGATCCTTCAGTCCAGCATGACGATGCGCTACTCCAACCTCGAGCCACAGCCGGACGACGTCTACCGGGCCGACGACCCGGACGGACCATGGACGGCGATCGGGCACGCATCGTCGGCGCCGCCGTTCGCCATCATCACCAGCACGACAAAGCTGGGCTACTTCGCGGCGGGCTACAAGGAGTCACACCCGGCATCTGGAGCGGTCGTCGTCGGCGGTGGTCAGGTCCTGCCAATCATCGTCGCGGTGCTGATCGTCGTCGTGGTTCTCGCCGGGTTGCCGCTGGCGGTGCTGCGGCGGCGCCGCGCATCGGGCGGCGCGGAGGATGAGGAGGGGGGCTAGTCGTACTTGATCGCTTCGAACACCGTGCCGCACTTGCGGCACCGGTACTGAAGCGTCATCGCCTGGGTGCCGAACAGCGAGATGACCTCGGCGTCCGCCGCCTTGCAGTGAGGGCAGCTCGGTTCAGCTCGCGGCTTGTTTGGCGGCGCTTGGCGGCGCGTACTTCTTCTCCTCGAGGCCACGCAGCATGGCGAAGGTGTGCTGGTCGACGGCGCCGGCGCCGCTGCGCCGCCGCACCGGGTCCCAGGTCTTCCAGTCGATCGTGACCCGGGGCGCTTTCATCTCGAGCTGCTCCTCGACCCGCGCGCGAAGGTCGGCCGGCCCCATGCTGAGCTTGCCTTCGCGGTGCAGGGTGGCGGTTTCGCCGTCTGGCGGCCCAAACCATTCGATCGCCTCGTACCAGGCGCGATCGAGTGGGCCGCTGTCGATTCCGGAGCGCAGCCAGCTGCGCCCGTGCAAAAAGTGGTAGCGCTCCTCCATCAGCATCTTGCGCAGGCGGTGCTGCAGCACCTCGACCGAGCCCCCGACGCAGGCCTCGATCATCGCCGTGAAGGCGGTGTCGAGGATCGCGTTGGCCGCCACGAACTGGCTCCACTCGGTCCAGGGTTCGTCGAAGTAGGCCAGATTGCTGAGACTGGCGGGGTCGGACTCGCGCTGCGGGCCGCGCGGGTCGGCGCCGAGGGGCTCCAGGCATCCATAAAGGACGCGGCTGTGGCCGAGGTCGTCGAGTCCCATCGCCGCCGCCGCGATGTCGGCCTCGAGCGAAGGGGCGCGCGTCGCCCATTCGGCGTAACGCAGGCCGAGCATTTGCTTGTTGTCCGCGAGGGACAGGACCAGGTCGGGGAGGCTCATCCCTCTCCCGGCGACCAGAGATGGATCACGTCGTCCTTGCGGACGATGGCCATCTCGCACCACCGCTCCTCGTCGTAGGTCGCGCGGGCATAGGCCATGGCCAGATCGGCGTCGGGCGCGACGACGCTGCCGACCTGGTGCAGCGGCTCGACTCGAGTCTTGCGGGCGAAGACCTCGTATTCGATTGCGTCTCCGCTGACTCGTTTGTAACCGGTCAAACGGCCAGGCCCCACGCCTCGAGCGCGTCGCGACCCGCCTCGGTCATGCGGGCGGTGGTCCAGGGCGGGTCCCACACGATGTTGACTCGAACCTCGTTCACGCCCGGTTCGCGCAGCAGGCGCTCGCGCACGTCGTCGAGGATGAACTCCGACGCCGGGCAGCCCATTGCGGTGAAGGTGAGGTCGACTTCGACCACGCCGCCGTCCTCAGTGACCCCATAGATGACGCCGAGGTCGACCAGGTTCACCGGCATCTCCGGGTCCTGGACCTCGGAGAGCGCGGCCCACAAGGTTTCATTCATGAATCGCGGTGATGCGTCTTGCGGAAGTTGTGAAACTCTTCCTGGAACATTGCCACCATCTCGACATTGCGCGGACCTCGCGCCCGCCACCGGGCGAGCACGTCGTCCCAGGTGCTCGGCCGCTTGAAATCCCACCGTTTGTGCTCGGCGTCGAACTCGCATGGAAATGGATAGTCGAGCTCCCACACGTCCTTTCCGTCCCGCTCGTCTTTGTGGGCAGGGACCTTGACGCCGATCTGCTCGCAGTAAGGAACCACGGTCGACAGCCACCACTGACGTAGCTGGTCGTTGGTCAGGCCTTTGAGCCGGTACTCGAGCTGGGTCGAATGCATCTTCTTCGAGTCCGGCAGGCCGAACCACTCGACGCTGAGCGGGAACATCCAGTCGACCGCGCGCTGCAGCTCGTCCTTGGCCGCGCCGCCCGACGCGCTGATGCGCTTCATCCAGGTGCGGCCGTTCCGGAGGTGGAAGTTCTCCTCCAGCATCACCTTGTTCAGTCCGCGCTTCCACGGCCCGTAGGAGCACTTGTCATGGATATCGCCGAGGAGGCAGAAGCCCGCCTGGTCATAGAAGCCGTTGGCGACGACGAGCTCGGTCCAGCTGTCGAGCGGAACGTCGAACGCGTAGGGGTAGCGGAAGCTTTTGGGGTCGCGGCTGAAGATGAGCTTCTCCTGGTCCTCGCCGAGCTCTTCGAGGATGTGGTACGCGATGTGCGCGTGGGCCAGCTCATCCTGGATGATCGCGATCCCGGTCATGAAAGCGTTGATCGAGGGGGCGCGCTTCGCGGCCAGGTAGTAGGCGGGGGCGGAGATGAGCTCGGTATCGCCCGAGACAATCAGGGTGTGCTTGAGCTCGCGGAGGTACTCGGGAGTCATCTCGCGGGTCGACTCGATCAGCTCGCCCGACTTGATGGTCTGTTCGAATTCGGCCTGAGTTGGCATCAACTCAATTCTGGTACATACGGGGCGGGCGGTAGAATCGTCATCTCCTCCAGGCAGCCGTTCCGACCGCGCCGTGGTGGCTATAGCTCAGCAGGCAGAGCACCAGATTGTGGATCTGGGTGTCGCGGGTTCAAATCCCGCTAGCCACCCCAATCTGTCTGTGCAAGTTCGCCTCCTGGGCGACAAAACGCCGCACGACAGACCTTCGGCAGGTTCGCTACAGCTACTTCGGTACCTACGCGACACTCCCGGCCATGAGGGAGATGAGCGATCAGCAACCAACTCCACTTGCCGTTCTGGGGGCGGGCGGTACGCTGGCCACATGAAAGCCCGACCCTCGCTTTTTGACTTTGCCGGCGGCCAGGAAGCATTCCTCGCCCTGGCGGCCGCGACCCATGAGCGCTGCCTCCAGGACCCGGAGCTCAACCACCCGTTCTCCCACCACACGAGCCCGGGGCACACGGAGCACCTCGCGGCCTACTGGGCGGAGGTCCTGGGCGGTCCGCCGCGCTACTCGAATGCCCTGGGCGGCCACTCCGGGATGCTTTCCATCCACGCCGGCGAGGGCGCGCCCGAGGATATGGGTGACCGTTTTGCCGCCTGCTTCATCGCGGCCATGGATGACGCGCGCCTGCCGTCCGATCCCACCTTCAGGGCCGCGATGCGGTCTTACATCGAGTGGGCGACCCGCGAGGTGAACTCCTACGCGCCTCCCGGCACGCAGGTCGAGCCGGACATGCCGATGCCGCACTGGTCCTGGAACGGACTGGAGAAAACGCGTCCGCAGGAATAAGGACGGCACACCGCTCGATTAGCGTCGGTGATGGCCGAGCCCACAAAGCAACTCGAGATCCCGCCGAGCGGCACACGAGGCGCCTGGACGCCATGGCCCTTCCTCATCCGGTTGTTCACGCCGCTGATGCGCCTACAGGTCTCGCGCTACAGAAAAGCCACGGGTCCAACCCCTCCGATCATGATGGGCTTCCCGACCGTCCTGCTCACCACCGTTGGTGCGCGAACAGGCAACGAGCACACGCACGTGCTGGGCGGATTCCAGGACGGTGAAGACGCCTGGGTCGTGGTCGCCTCCAAGGGCGGCGCCTCGACGCATCCGCACTGGTTCATCAACATGTGCAAGAACCCCGACCAGGTTTGGCTCGAGGTCGGCAACCGCAAGCTGAAGGTGCAGCCGACACTGCTGCAAGGCGCCGAGCGCGACGCCGCTTTTGCGAAGGTCGTAGCCACCTCAGCGCGCTACGCCGGGTACCGGAAGAAGACCGACCGCGAGATTCCGATCATCCGCCTTAAAGCCGCCTGAGAAAAAGTCGCGGTAACCTGCGGAGAGATGAGGCCGTGGGCCGTGCTCATGCTCTGCGCACTCTTCGCCTCGGCATGCACGCATGCAACACCCACCTCGAAGACTCAACCGCGAAACGTGTTCGTGATCGTGATGGAGAACCGCTCCTTCGACGAAGCGGCGAGCGCGCCGTTCACCGCTTCGCTGGCCGCGAAGTATGGCGTCGCCGAGAACTATCACGCCGTGTCGCATCCAAGCGTGCCGAACTACCTTGCGTTGACGTCCGGCAGCACCTGGGGATTTCGCGACGACGGCTACCACGTTCTACCCAAGAGCGACATCGGTTCCCAGCTGACCAAAGCCTCGATCAGCTGGCGTGCCTACATGGAAGGTCTTGGCAGCGCCGGCTGCTTGAAGAGCCCGGTGCCGTACGACCCAGGGCACAATCCCTTCGCCTACTACGGGGGGCAGTGTCCGTCCAACGTGGTGCCTCTAACCGCCTTGTCCGGCGACCTCAACGGGTCGACGCCGCGGTTCTCATGGATCACGCCCGACCGCTGCCACGACACGCACGACTGCCGGGTCTCGGTGGGCGACGACTGGCTTCGTCAGGAGGTCGGCATGATCACGGCGTCGGCGGCCTGGAAGTCCAGCGGAGTGCTCTTCATCACCTGGGACGAGGACGATGGGAGCTCTGACAACAGAGTGCTCACCCTGGTCGTCGCACCGGGCATGAGCCACAAGTCGAGCCAGCGGAGCTACACGCACTACTCGCTGTTGGCGACCATCGAGGACTTGCTTGGGGTTGGTCGCCTGGGTGAAGCCGCCAACGCGACGCCGATGAACGACCTGGTCTAGAACTCCCTCTACCTTATCTATGTGACTCTCACCATCTGTGACGTAGGTCCACGCGATGGGCTGCAGAACGAGGCGAGAACCCTGGAGCCCTCGGTACGCGCGGAGCTGTGCGACCGGCTGGCCTCGGCCGGCATCAAGAGGATGGAGGCGGCGAGCTTCGTCAATCCCAAGCTGGTGCCCCAGATGGCGGGCGCGGAAGAGGTCATGGGCGCGCTCCACCGCAAGCCGGGCACGACGTATGCCGGCCTCGTCCTCAACGACAAAGGCTATGAGCGCGCGCTTGCCGCCGGCGTCGACGAGGTCCACTACGCGTTCTCGGCCGGAGACGAGTTCGGCCGGCGCAACCAGAACGCAACCACCGACGAAGGTTTGAAAACCGCGATCGCCCTGGTCGCGCGAGCCCGCAGCGATCGGATGCCGATCACGGTGACGATCAGCGTCGCGTTCGGCAGCCCGTTCGACGGTCCCGTTCCGGCGGAGCGCGTGCTCCAGATCGTGGAGCGTTTGATGGCCATCCCGGCAGACGAGATCTGCCTGGCCGACACCATCGGCGTCGGGGTGCCGTCCCAGGTACACGAGCTGGTGCGTGGGGCGCGTTCCCTGGGCGCCAGCGTCGGCGCCCACTTTCACAACACCCGCAATACCGGCTACGCGAACGCGGTGGCCGCCCTGGAGGAGGGTGTCGTGTCGCTTGATGCGTCGGTCGGTGGGGCCGGGGGATGCCCGTTCGCGCCCAGGGCCACAGGCAACATCGCCACCGAAGACCTCGTCTACCTGCTTCGCGGACTTGGCGTCGAGACCGGGATCGACCTTGACAGGTTGATCGAGACCTCGCACTGGCTCGGAGAGCAGCTCGGCAAGGACCTGCCGGGAATGGTCGCACGCGCGGGGGACTACCCTGTGCGCGATGGCTAAGCGCGCGACTCCCAATCGCGTTGCAGTAATTCAGCAGCCGCCGGTCACCCTCCACCGCGAGAAGACCCTTGCCCGCGGGGTGGAGCTGATCGAGCAGGCGGCGGCCAAGGGCGCATCGCTGATCTCGTTCCCCGAAACGTGGATTCCCGGATACCCTGAATGGCTCTGGCGACTTCGGCCAGGCGAGGATTACGAGCTGACCTCGCGAATCCACCGCCGGCTCATTGCGAACTCGGTCGATCTCAAGGCGGGCGACCTCAAGCCGCTGCAGGCGGCAGCCCGCCGCCTCAAGGTCACGGTCTCTGTCGGCATCCACGAAAGAGACGGTGAGTACAGCCGCGGGACGCTCTACAACACCGTCGTGCTGATCGGACCCGACGGCACGGTGCTCAACCGGCATCGCAAGCTGATGCCGACGAATCCGGAGCGGATGGTCTGGGCGGCCGGGGACGCGTCCGGCTTACGCGTCGTGCCGACGCCGATGGGACGCCTCGGTGGCCTGATCTGCTGGGAGAACTACATGCCGCTTGCGCGCTTTTCCGTTTTCGCCCAGGGCTGTGAGATCTATATCGCGCCAACCTGGGATGCGGGGGACAGGTGGATCGTCGCGATGCGGCACATCGCCGCGGAAGGACGGTGTTGGGTCCTTGGCAACGGGTGCGCGATGCGAGGCAAGGACATCCCGGCGGACTTCCCGGAGCGGGCCAAGATATTCCCCGATCTAGCCGAGTGGTACAACCCGGGCGATTCCGTGGTGGTCAACCCAGGCGGTGAGATCGTCGCTGGTCCGCTGCATGAGCAGCACGGCATCCTGTATGCGGAATGCGACCCGGCGGTTGCTCCGGCCGCAAAACGAACCCTCGACGTCGCCGGTCACTACGGTCGTCCGGACATCTTCAAGCTCGAAGTCAACCGCGAGGTGGCGGCGCCGGTCGAGTTCGGTTAGTGGCGAGCGGCCTGCAGGCCGTACAGCGCGCCGAACTTCTGCTGCACGTAGGCGATCCAGGGTGCCGCGGTCAGGGGCTTGCCGGTGACACGCTCCAGCAGCTCGTTGGGCGTGAACTTGCGTCCGTGCCGGTGCACGTTCTTGCGCAGCCAGCCCAGGAGCGCGGCGAACTGGCCCTTCCCGATCTGGGCCTCGAGGTCCGGGATCTCGGTCCGGATCTTCTCCATGAGCTGCGCGCTGATCAGGTTGCCGATCGTGTAGCCGGGGAAGATGCCGAAGCTCACGTAGGACCAATGGATGTCTTGGAGCGCGCCTTCGCGGTCATTCGGGACGTTGAGGCCCAGGTATGACTTGAATCGGGCGTTCCACGCCTCCGGAAGGTCCTTCACCTTGAGCGTGCCTTCAAGCATCTCGTTCTCGAGCTCGAAGCGGAGCAGAACGTGCATGTTGTAGGTGACCTCGTCCGCCTCGACTCGGATCAAGGATGGATACGAGCGGTTGACCGCGCGGTAGAAAGCCTCCTCGTCGACTCCGCGCAGGGGCTCGGGGAACGTCGCCACCAGGCTCGGATAGAAGTGGCGCCAGAAGGGGAGGCTGCGGCCGACGAGGTTTTCCCAGAAGCGGGATTGCGATTCATGCACGCCTGGCGACGCACCTCCCCACAAAGGAGTCCGGTCGATGTTCTGGCCCATGCCCTGGTTGTACATGGCGTGTCCCGACTCATGGATCGATCCAAATAGGCACTCGTTGAAGAAATCGCGGGACACGCGCGTTGTGATGCGCACGTCACCGGGGCCGAACGCGGTCGAGAACGGATGCGTGGAGAGGTCCTGGCGACCACGCTCCAGGTCGTAGCCCAGCCTTT
>VBHJ01000047.1 GCA_005887685.1 Chloroflexota bacterium
CGCGCGGATGCGCAGTCGGTGCGGGCCATGCGGGCCAAGGTCGAAGCCGCCGGCGGCACGCTCGTGATGCTGGCCGCGCCCGAGGGTTTCATGCGCGAGGTCGGCGCGTGGGGGACCGCGCCAAAGACGATCGACATCATGCGGCGCCTGAAAAAGGCGTTCGATCCGGACGGCGTGTTGAACCCTGGGCGGTTTGTCGTTTGACAACTCCTTTTTCCCGCCTGTCCGACGACGACCTCGCCACGTGCGTCCACTGCGGTCTCTGCCTGGATGCCTGCCCCACGTTCCGCGTCACCGGCCTCGAGACCGAGTCGCCGCGCGGCCGCATCTACCTCATGACGCAGTGGAAGCGCGGGACCCTGCCGTTCGACGAGGAGCAGGTGAAGCACATCGACCTCTGCCTCGGGTGCCGCACTTGCGAGGGCGTCTGTCCGTCGGGCGTGCCGTACGGCCGCATCATCGAGGCGGGACGAGCCGACGTCGAGGATCAGCGCCGTCCCTCGTTCAAGCGGGCGGCCAGCCGGACCGCTCTGCGCCAGCTCGTGGGTCATAAAGGTCGCCTGCGCGCGGCCGGCGCGGCGACACGCCTGGCGCAGAAGCTGCGCCTGACGTCGGTTTCACGATCCGGACGCATGCTGCCCAGGCTGGGGCCACGATTTCAGCCGCCGGACGGGGACATCGCGCCCGCGTTCGGCGAGCGAAAGCATCGCGTCGCATTTCTTGTCGGTTGCGTGATGCCGATCCTGTATCCGCAATCGCATGACGCCGCGGTGACGTTGCTCCAGCTCGCGGGATGCGAGGTGTGGTTCCCGCATGACGAGCAGTGCTGCGGCGCGCTGTTCGCGCACAACGGCGACCTGGAAGGCGCCCAGCGCCTGCGGGACGCCAACACTCGCATGTACGAGGGCGGGGAGTTCGACGCCCTGATCGTCGACTCGGCCGGTTGCGGCGCTCACCTCAAGGATTTCTATCCCGCCCTGAAGGGCCGCGTGAAGGATCTCAGCGAGTGGCTGGCCGAAATCGGGTTGCCCGAGCCGAAACGCGAGGTGAAATTGCGCGTCACCTACCAGGACGCATGCCACCTCGCCCACGCCCAGCGGATCAAGAAGCAGCCGCGCGAGCTCATCCGATCGGTCCCCGGCGTCGAGTGGGTCGAGATGCGCCACGCCGATATCTGCTGCGGCGCCGCGGGGCTCTACAGCACGCTCGAGCCGGGCATGTCGAATCGCATCCTGCAGGAGAAGCTCGACGACCTGACGGCAACGCGGGCCGACGTCGTCGCGGTGGCCAACCCGGGCTGCCAGATGCAGCTGGAGTCCGGCCTGCGACAGCGCGGCTCAGAGATGAAAGTGCTGCATGTCTCCGAGCTTTTGGCGCTCGCGTATTGAGCCTTTCGCGGGGGTCTGGATCAGCCCCTCCGGCGCTGCGCGCCACCTGCGGGCCAAGCCCGTTTAGGACGCGGGGCCGCGCCTATTGATTGCCCCATGAATGGGGAGGAGACTTAACTCAGATTTTTAGTTTCGGGAGAACTGCGGTCTTCGTCACATCTACTTCGACTCTGGCTACTGCCAGGGTGACGTTGTCCGGTGCGCCCAGCTCGCGGCATCGCTCGATCACACGCTCGGCGCCGCGATCGAGGTTGCCGTCGCGCAGCAGCAGGTGTCCCATCTCCTCGACGCCCACACCCGCTGTCTCGACGCCGTCGCTGCAGAGCACGATCGCGTCGCCCTCTTCGAGCTTGATCTTGTCGGTGAACGGCTGGATCTGCTCCCAAACGCCGACCGCGCGCGTCAGGCGGTGCTTGAGCGGATGGTTCGCCGCCTCCTCGGGCTTGATCAATCCAAGCCGCACCTGCTCGGCGGGCCATGAGTGGTCTTGCGAGATGAGCTTCGGCAGTCCATTGCGAAACAGGTAGGCCGGGCTGTCGCCCACGTTGAGCAGCGCGATCTCGCCGGAGCGAATCGCGGCGATCACCATCGTGCTGCCCATGCCGCTCCAGTCGGGGTTGTCGCGGGCCGCGTTGAAGACCGCCGTGTTGGCATCCTTGCAAGCCCGCTTCAAGCGCTCGACGTCGGGGCCCTCCTGGCCGTCCTCGGCAAGGACGGTGGTCACGGTCTTGACCGCGATCGAGCTCGCATGCTGACCGGCAGCATGGCCGCCCATGCCATCGCAAACCACTATCAGCGTGTCCAGTCCGGCCTTGTGCCGCCAGACCGCGACCGAGTCCTCGTTTTCCTCTCTCTCGAGACCGGGATCCGTGGCCCACGCGATACGTAGACGCATCGTGCTAGATAACGAGCCGGACCAGCACTAGGCTCCCAGAACCGCGAAGTGGACCGAGTTCTGGCCGACCGTGAGCCGGTCGCCGTGGTTCAGCTGCTTCTCCTGGACAGATTCGCCGTTGACGAACGTCCCGTTCGTGCTGCCCAGGTCGACGACCCAGAACTGCTCGCCGCGCCGCTCGAGCCGCGCGTGGTGCCCGCTCGTCGCGGGGTCGCGGAGGATCACGTCGTTGTCAGGTGAGCGCCCCATGCGAAGGGCGTGGTCGCCGGCGCGGTGGGTATGCCCTGCGTCCGGACCGGTTTCAATCGTCAGCTCGGCTTGCGGCCCGGTACCCGCGGCCGCCGGCGGGCGGGTCGGCATCGCCATCGTGTCGGGCACTGAGGGCGGAGCCGAGGGCGGCGGCTGCCAGGCCGGCATGAGCGTGGTCGGCTCGCGCTCAGCACCTCCCAAACCCGGCGGTGGGGCGACCATCGTCGCGGCGACATCCATTCCAGCCGGAGGCGCCGACCAGGGAGCCGGGACCGGTTCGGCGACCTCGGGTTCGACAGGCGGAGCCTCGACCGCCGCTTCTTGAGCGCGGGCGCCGGCCGCCAGGTCCGCGTCCGTGGAGGCGGGGGCGGCAGGCTGTGCAGCCGGGGGTGCGGCGGCGGACCACACCGGCGCCGGAGCGTTCCACGGCGGCGGCGCGGCCTCCATGGGCCTCGCCGGCTGGGGGGCCGGAGGAGCGGGCGGCGGCGCCGCGGGTGCTCCCCACGCTGGGGCCGGGGCGGGGGGTGCGCCCCACGACGGAGCGGCCGGCGCGGCGGGTTCCTCGGTCTTGGGGATGTCCCACGCCGGGGCGGCGGCCGGCTCACTCCACGCCGGAGCCGGCGCCGATTGGCCCGGGCTCGCGGGCGCCTCCCAGGACGGAGCAACCGTGGGCGGCGATGACGTCGATGCGGCCGGCGGGGCGCCCCAGTCGTTGTTGGTCGGGGCCGGAGGCGCGGCGGGAGCTGGCGGATTCCATGAGGGCGCTGAAGGCACGGCCGGCTGCGCCGCGGGTTCAGGCGGAGGCGGTGCACCCCAGGAGGGGGCGGGGCCAGACGGCGCGGGGGCCGCCGATGGTGCGGCGGCGGCGGCCGGCGCACCCCACGAGGGCGCGGGCGCGGACGCGGGCGGTGAGGCGGGCGCCGGCGAGCCCCACGTCGGGGCGGCGTTCGGGGTCGCCTGGACAGGTGGCGCGCCCCACGTCGGGGACGCGGCGGGTGGCGCAGCCGGAGCCGGAGCGGCCGGGGGTCCGCCCCATGCCGGTGCGGGGCCCGAGGGTGCGCCCCACGACGGCGACGCCGACGCTGGAGGCGAGGCCACCGCGGGCGAAGCGGGCGCGCCCCATCCAGGCGACGGCGGAGCCACCACGGTCGGAGCGATCGTGGGCCGAGCCGGAGTGGGCGGAGCCCACGTGGCGGCGACGCCCGCGGTCTGGTTGGCTGGAGCCGGCGGCCGAACGGGTGGCGCGGCCTTCTTCTTACGCCGGCGACGCGTCCTCAGGTAAAAGATCGCGGCGAAGATGGCGAATACCGCCAGGATGATGTCGAGGATCAGGCGATATTCATCTGACATGCGGTGGGGAGCCTCCCTTCTCGCCTAGACGGCCATGGTTCAGTTCGTCAGCTGCCGAATGCGTAGTGCAGAAGTATGCCACTGAGGTCAGCCTCCGCCATAGGCGTTGGAGTCGTTCTCGATCACCAATCGGCCCGACGCAATACCGGGCACGGTGATGTCCGCTTCGAGCGAGTGCGCGCCCGCCCCGATCGGCTCGCCGGTCACCACGTGAAGCACCAAGCGCCTGCCCAACGGCATGTCGAGCCGCCTCGGCAGAGGCGCGAGACCCGCGTTCGTTTCAATCTGCATCTGGTGACCGGTGACGAGCACTCCATCCAGCCGCAAGCCGGTAACTCCAGTCAGCACCGCCGGCCGAGTGCGGTTCTCCAGAGTGAAGCTGAGGCCCTGCGCCTCCGGTCTCAGGCTGCGCAAATCGGCGAGGCGCTCGGCCAGGTAACGGGGTATCTCAGGCCGCGGCTGAATCGCGGGCAGCGTCGATGTGACGTTGAATGAGAGCCAGGTCCGGTCGACGATTTGCCCGGACATCGTGAGCGACGCCTCCAGTCGGTACTCGCCCTCCGCTGCAAGTGGAAGGCTCAGGGTCGTTGCGCTCACCGCCGGCTCGAATGCGGTCGGGACCTCGACCTCGACGCTTCCGGAGTAAGACTTTTTCTGCACGGCGTCGCGCACGCGGTCCAGCCCACGCGCACCGGCCGCCTTCTCCCGCGTGACCGACCAGCGCACGATCCCCCGACCCACGAGCTGCGGATCGTCGTTGACGATCACGAGTCTCGCGGCGAATGGGACACGCGGATTCTGGAGGAAGCCAAACGGGCGCGCGGGCTCGAAGGCCAGCGGCTCGACGATCACCCGTGTCGCCTTGAACGCTTCGGTCAGCGCCTCGAGTGCGAGCTTTGGAATGCGCGCGCCGTCGAGCAGCCCGAACCCAATGCCTTTATGCGGATCGACCATGTGATAGGCGAACGCGCCCCAGCACGATTCGAATTTCCGCGTGCGCAGATGCTCGGCAGCGTATTTGACAAGATCGGCCTGGTAGGACTGAGAGAGCGCGACGTATTCCGCCAGCGCCTGGTGAGATGAGGGGAGCCCCACCCCACGCTCCGCCCAGTTGACGGGCTGAAATCCGGCGTAGCGCCAGGCCGGCTCCTCGTCCGCAACCGGCCATCGTTTCTCGATTCCATCCCACGCGGGCGAGTCGACCGCCGGCAGCGATTGCGCGCCGAACGCGGTCACCATCAACGGCTCGACGTGTGCGATGTCGCGCCACGGACCGGCCGACCAGCCCAGGCCGAGGTGAAGGTCCACATCGCCTGACGCAGCAATGGAGGGCCGGCTCGGATCGAGTTTGTCGAAGTGCGATTTCAGGTCCTGGTCGATGGAGTGGTTCTGCCGCACCGCATGCACATCGCCGAGGTCGAAGTTGGTGGCGAGCCACGGCGGCTCGTCATGCGCGATCCACATCACGACGGATGGATGGTTGTGCAGCAGGGTGACCATCTGGGCTTGCTGCTCGCGCGCCGCGGTCTCGAAGAACTTCGTCTCATCCGTTCGGCCGTGATAGACGTAAGTCCCCGTGAGCGGCAGGTCCTGGAGCACCAGCATGCCGGCTTCATCCGCCTGGCGGTAGAAGTCCGCGGGCAGGACGTTGGCGACGACGCGCAGCGCATCGACGTTGGCCTGTTTTGCTGTCGCGAGATCCGACGCAAAGGTCTGCGCATTCAACTCGTCGAGGCGATATGACGGCGCGTAGCACGCACCACGCAGGAACATCGGCCGGCCGTTGACGGCAAAGCTCCAGCGGCGCGGGCCGATGTCCCAGCCCAGCTCGCGAAACGCGAAGACGTCGTCGATGCGTGACGATTCGCCACCTTCCGACCGGGCGACGATCTCGGCGTGATAGAGAGGCTGCTCGCCAAAACGCCACGGATGCCAGCGTCTGGCGCCGGGAAGCGCAAGACGCATGGTCACGGTCTGCTCTGTCCCGCCGCCGAGCCGCACCTCGCGGCGCAGCCGCAGGGGGTCGCGCCCGGGCGACGGCACCGAGAGCTCGACCTCGCCTTCCATCTGCCGGCCGTCGAGGTTGCGCAGCCGCGCCTCCAACTCGAGCCGTCCGTCGGTTCCTTCGAAGGTCGGCTTGAGCCGCAGCCAGTCGATCGCGATCGACCCGACGTATTCCAGCTGCACCGGCTGCCACAGTCCAACCGGGACCTCTATCGCATAAGGCTCCGGCAGGCTCGAGTACGCGCACGCCGGATACGGCTTGAGGTCGCCGTCGTTGAAGAGGCCCATGATGTGTCGCTTCTTCTCCGGCTGTGGCTCGACCGGCGACTCGCAGCAGATGACGAGCAGGTTCTCCGCTTTGAGATATGGGGTCAGGTCAAACCCGAACGGCGCGAAGTAGCCGTAGTGCGAGCCGAGGAGCCGGCCGTTCAGCCACACGTTGGTCGCCAGGAACGCTCCGCCGATGCGCAGCACAACGCGGCCGGCATGGTCCGGACGCGGGAACTCGGTGCGATACCAGATCGCCTGGCGGCCTTCGCGCCCCGCCAGCTGCCGCGGCACCTCGATCGGCTTCCATCCCGTGCCGCGTCCGATGGTCAGCCGCTCCGCCTCGCCTTCACCCAGGGGCATCCAGACCGCTTCCCAACCGGTCAGCTCACGCGCGCTTACCCGCTGCGTGATCGGCATGAAGAGCGAATCGCTCACGTCGCCCTCACTGAGCAGCTCGCCCTGCGTGCGCATGGCGGAAGGCGCCGTCCGCGGTGGAGCAGATGAGAACGGGCCTGCCCATCGCTGCGACGAACCTTTCCGCTTTGCGCCGTTCGACAAGGGCGAGCATGCTGCCGCCGAAACCGGCGCCCATGATGCGCGCTCCGTAGCAGCCGTCGATCCCGCTCGCCAGCTGGACCAGGGCGTCGACGGTCGGGGTCGAGACCTCGAAGTCGTCGCGGAGACTCTGGTGCGATTCCTTGAGCAGCCCGCCCATCCGTGCGAAATCGTGTTCGCGCATCGCCGCGACGAACGCGTGGACTCGTGCGATCTCCGAATGAACATGTCGCATCCGTTTCGGATCGCCCGACTCCGCCTCGCGCCGCCGCTGGTTGTACGGAGTGGCCGCCAGCGCGCGATGCTCGCCTGAATCGATCACCGCGATCGCAACCTCGTCGGGGAACGGGACCAACTCGTACTCCAGGGTCGCGCAATCGAGCAGCAGCGCGTCGCCGCGCCGGCCGAGCGCTGATGCGAACTGGTCCATCACCCCGACCTGGACGCCGGTCGCCTTCTGCTCCGCGCGTTGGCACGCGAGAGCTGCTTCCTTGCCTTCCATGCCCGGCTGCAAGCCGGCCGCAACCGCGACCAGCAACGCGGCCGAGGAGCTGATGCCCGCGTTGGGCGGGACCTGTGACACGACGTGCACGGCCTGCGGAGTCGCGTCGAGCTCGTCACCGATTGCCCGCACGTAGGCGAGGCCGCCCTGCACGTCGCTCTCGATCGACCATTCATCCGCCGGCCTGCCCTCCACCTCTGTGAAGCGGTCCACGGCCGCGGGCAGGACGACCCCGCCGAGGTAGTCGACGTGCTCGCCGATGAGGTTCACCCGGCCGGGAGCCTTCCCGTGCCATGTTTCAGAGGGCACGAAGCTCCGCGGCGGTGTCCTCGGCTCGCGCGTCGAGGATGAACGCGCCCGCTCCAAGCTCGGAGCCTGCGAGGTACTTGAGCTTGTCGCGTGTGCGGTTCGGCGGGTAGAACTCGACGTGGAAGTGGTGGTGGCGCGCTCCGCGACCGGGCGGTCGCTGATGCATCGCCATGACATAAGGAAGAGGACGCTCGAACAGCCGGTCGTATTTCTGGAGCAACGCTTTCAGGGTCGCCGCAAATGAGCGGTCATCTTCGGCGTCGAGGTCCGTGAGTCCACCGCGATGGTTGGTCGGCGCGAGGTGAACCTCGTAAGGCCAGCGTGCGAAAGGCGGCACGAACGCGATCCACCTCTCGTCGCGCAGCACGGTCCGCACTCCGTTCCTCTCCCCCTCGATGACGTCGCAGTAAAGACACCGACCGGTCTTCCGCATGTGCCGCGCCTCCGCCGCAAGCTCGCGCTGCAGCACTGGCGGGACAAATGGATACGCGTAGATCTGCCCGTGGGGATGGCTCAGTGTGACCCCTATCTCTTCACCGCGATTTTCGAACACGTAGATGTACTTCACGTTGGGCAGGCGGCTCAACTCGTTGGTGCGGTCGCGCCACACCTCAATCAGGTCGCGGATGTGGGCGACGCTCTGCTCGCCGAGCGACGAGTCGTGGTCCGGCGTGTAACAGACGACCTCGCATCTTCCCTGCTCCCCCGTGTACGAGGGGAACCGGTTCTCGAAAACAGCGATGTAATAGTCCGGCTCGGGAATTTCCGTCTCGGCCTGGCCAGGTCTTGTCGGGCACAACGGGCAGTGGTCGGCGGGCGGGTGATAGGTGCGGTCCTGGCGCCACGGCGCGACCGTGACCCACTCCTCCAGCAGCGGATTCCAGCGGAGCTCGCTCACGCCTTTTCGAAATAGATCAGGTAGCGGCCGTCAGGCTTTTTGACCAGGCGTTTTTTCAACTTTCGCTCAGGCGCCAAGCGCGCGCCTCACCGCCTCAGCCGGCGTGTCGACGACCTCCAGCCCTTGCACGTCCCAGCTGTCGAGGGCGAACACCGAGCGGCCGAGCCTGCGGGCAAGGGCGATCTCGCTCAACGTTCCCCATCCACGACCGATCGCGATCACGCTCTCCGCTGCGGTGACGATGAGGAGGTTGCGTCCCTGCCCGAGTCCAGTCGGCAGCGAAACCGTCAGGTGGGGGTTGGCTCCATCGCGATGGCCCTCCGAGAGAAGACCGACCACCGTGCCGCCTTCGCCCGCCGCGCCCTCGCTCGCCGCCGCGGAAACTCCGCCGTATCCGCCGTTGATAACCACAGCACCAGACTTCGCCAGCAGCCTGCCCACCTCTCGTGCGGAGTCGAGCTGCGACGGCGTCGCCTCGGTCGCACCGCACACGGCGACATATCTGCGGGGCATCTCGGAGAGTTTATTCGGTACACTTTGCTGCGAAGTTCAACGCCCGTGGGGCAAGGAGGTGAGGCGAAGCTTGGATAAACCGAGTCGTGGTGCCAGCCGCCTCGTTTGCCAGCCGGGAGCTCGGGAGGAAGGCAGCTTCTAACCTCTAGGGCTTCCTAGATCCGAAACCGGCTCCTGGAGTCGGAGGCGGTAGCACTGCGAACGTAGACGACGTGAGGGCCGGGGTTGTTCCGGCCCTCACTTTTTTCTCTCACTAGGATTTGCATTCGTGAGCCAGGACTTCGCGACCCAGATGAACGAAAGGCGTGAGGGCTGGCCCGAGGCGATGGGAATGCATATCACCCACGCGACCAAAGACGAGGTGCGCGCCGAGCTGACCGTCGGACCCCAACACCTTCAGGCTTACGGAATCGTTCATGGGGGCGTCCACTGCGGCGTCATCGAGACCATCGCATCGATCGGCGCGTATCTCGTCGCCCGTGAGCGCGGCCAGCACGTCGTGGGCCTCGAGAACAACACGAGCTTCATCCGCGCAGTGCGGGCGGGCACGAAGCTGCGCGCGGTCGCGAAGCCGGTGACGCGCGGACGGCAGACGCAGGTCTGGCAGGCCAGCGTGGTCGACGAGAGCGAGCGCATCGTGGCGACCGGGAGGGTCCGGTTGCTCTGCCTGCAGTCCGACCAGTCGCTGGCCGGCGAGCAGGTCCAGGGAGCGCTTCACCCGCCGAGCTAGCCCGCGCCTAGACTGTCCGCCAAAGGTGACTCGAGTCGAGTGACGCGCCCGCTCACTGCGGACAGGGTTACAGCTGCTCTGGTGGACGACGGGGTCAGCCTGGTCAGAGGCCTCGGCGTCAAAGCTTCGACCATGACCTCCGGCGAGGCGTCTCTGATGATCACGGGCGTTGCCATCCCAACCTTGAACGGAGTGTTGACGATACGGCCGACGGCGAGCGAAGACGACGTCCGCGACCTGCTGGACGTCGTGGCCAAGAGAAACCTTCCCCACTCCATCCTGATGCGTCCCGGTTGCAGCAGTGAGCTCGTCCGCCTCGCAAAACAGCGAGGCATGGTCGAGGAAGAGCCCCTTCCTCTGATGGCCATGCAGCTCCCGAGCGACAGGATCCGCGAATCCGCGCTTCACCCGGACCTCACGATCCGGCTTCTCCATCCAGATGAAGCGGAAATTCACGCGGCGATCGCCGCCGAAGGCTTCGAGGCCCCGCTTGAAATGTTCGAACAGCTGATGCCGCGCGGAGTGCTGGATCAGGCCGGCTCGCGAGCCTACGTCGGAAGCATCGATGGCCGGGACGTGGTGACGGCATTCGGCAGCACCGCAGGAGATCACGTCGGAATCTTCAATGTCGCCACTCCCGCCGCGCATCGCGGCCGGGGCTATGGCACCGCGATCACGGCCCGCGCCGCGCTGGACGGCTACAACTCAGGCGCTGAGTTCGCGTACCTCCAATCGTCGGCGGCCGGCCTCAGGGTCTACGAGAGCCTCGGGTTCCGGACCCTCGAGACGTGGACGGTCTGGGTGACTCCAGGACAACCGGCGCACTGAATCACTTGCCCGTCGCGTAGTTGAAGATGATCTCGTCGATCAACCGCTCGACCGGCGCCAGGTCATCCGTGAAAACTTGGTTGTGATATGGCGAGACGCGCAGCCTCCCATCGTTGATCACGCTCCGCGCGACGTCCTGGGCCACGGGCTCGTTGACCAGTCCAAGGTTGTGCTCGACGTCTGCGATGGTGATGGGCACCGTGCTCCCGTAGACGAGCGTGTTGCTGAACTCGGGAACGTCGACCAGGAAGACGCTGGGGTAGACCGCTGCCATCGTGCTGGCGATGGCATCGACCAACCGGTAATCGGTCGCGGTCCGGCCGGCGTTCACGACTGCCACGCCTCCAGGCCGAAGGTGATCGTGGACCTCGCTGAAAAACTCACGCGTCGTGAGATGAAACGGGATGTAAGGCTGCCGGTAGGCGTCCATGATGATCACGTCGTACTGCGACGCTTGCGTGTCGAGCCAGTAGCGCGCATCTGACACGACCGGATGAACGTTCGGCTCATCGAGATGGAAGTAGCGGTGCGCGACGGAGACGATCTCGGGGTCGATCTCCACGCCCGTGATCTGGACACCTGGGCCGTAGGCCGCGGTGTACTGGCGAGCCGCGGTTCCACCGGCGAGACCGAGGATCGCAACGTCCTTCGGCACCGGCTCCGTCGCCTGGGCTGGACGAAATGAATCAGCCACGAGCATGTAGTCCCAGGGGCCGCCCGTGAGCAACGAGTTGGGGTCGTAGATCGAGTGGATCGCTTCGCCCTCGTTGAGGATCAGCTCGGTCTTCGATCCGTCTCGCACCACCTGGATATATCCATAGGCCGACTCTTTCTCGTAGAGCAGCTGGCCGACCTGCGGAGGCTTGATGCCTGAAGGCAGAAAGATCCAAGCAAGGATCACAGCCGCGGCGAACGACGCGTACAGCCGTCGCCGCGGCCACAGCCCCGCGATGGAAACGCCGACGAGGACCAGGCCGAACCCCGCGAGCGTCGGGCGCGTGCCGTAGGTCGGGATGAACCAGAAGACCGGCAGGAAGGTGCCGAGGATGCTGCCGGCGGTGGACAGCGCGTACACGCGACCCGCCGTGTTGCCCCCGGTCGCCACGTCGCGAAGCAGCAGCCGGATCGCAAACGGGCTCACGCAGCCGAGCAAGATCACCGGCGCCGCGAACAGCAACACCACCGCGAGGAGGGTGCCCAGGACCAGGCCGACGCTGACCTCTTTGAATCCCTGCTGCGACACCAGCAGGATCGGGTAGCTGACCAACGGAATGATTCCGATCCAGAGGCCGGCCCACGCGGTGATCTGGTACAGCACCTCGTCGCGCGGATGGCGGTCGGCGAGGCGGCCGCCGATGACGTAGCCCGCCGAGAGGTAGACCAGGATCAAGCCGATCAATACGCCCCACACGTAAAGGCTCGTCCCGAAGTAAGGCGCAAGCAGCCGAGACGCGCCGAACTCAACGCCCAGTGACGCCATGCCGGAAATGAAGACGAGGGGAAGCAGCAGACGCCGCGAATGGAGCGGGCTGATCAGCTGGGTTGCTCCGCCGCCCACTTGCGTGTCGCCTCGTCCATCGGGACGGGCAGCTGCACGCGCACCTCCGTATACATGTCGCCGGGAGGGCCACCCTTCGGATCGGGCAGGCCGAGACCGCGCAGCCTGATCTTGGTGCCGTTCTGCGTCTCGGGCGGCACCTTGAACTTGACCTGGCCACCCTTGATCGTCGGCGCGGCGACCTCGCCTCCATTCAGCGCGACGTAGAGCGGCACCGGAACCGTCACGCGCAGATCCTTGCCCTCGCGCGTGAAGATCGGGTCCGGCGCGACCTGGACCGTCGCTCGAAGCCCCGGCACGCGCAAGACCGTGCCTTCTTTCACGCCGGGCGGCACCTTGACCTCGACGCGCCTGCCCCCTGGCAGCTCAACGGTCCGGCTGGCGCCGGTGTAGAGCTCGGCGAGGCTGACCGTGATCGGCAGCTCCACGTCGATTGGCTGCTGGCGAACACGGCCGCGCGAGTTGCCGAAGATCGAGCCGAAGATATCGCCGAAACCACCGCCCTCGCCGAAGAGATCCTCCATTTCCTCGGGGCTCACGTTCCGGTACTGGACGCGGGGGCCTGGTCCCGAACCGCCCTGGGGGCGAAAGCCCCCGGCGCCCGGTTGGACACCCGCCGCTGCGGCGCTGGCCCAGTTCTCCCCGAACTCGTCGTAGAGCTTTCTCTTCTTCGAGTCCGACAGCACCTCGTGCGCTTCGGAGATCTCCTTGAAGCGCGCCTCGGCCTGCTTGTCCCCCGCATTCAGGTCGGGGTGGTGCTTGCGCGCGAGCTTGCGGAAGGCGGACGCGATCTCTTTCTGCGTCGCCCCACGCGGAACGCCGAGCACGTCGTAGAAGTCCTTGGTCTTAGGCATTCCGTGTTTCTTTTACCCGCTTGTGGTGCTCGACGAATCCAGGCCGGCGCACGTAACCGAGCCTCTCGTTGATATGGAGCATCGGGGCGTTCTCGGCGTCGTTGTCCGTGCGGACCACAGGCACGCCGAGCTGCGCGGCCTGGGCGAGGGTCTGCAGCTTTACCGCCCTCGCAACGCCGCGGCCGCGGAAGTCGGGGTGGGTGGAGGTGTATCCGGTCCACACGGTCCCATGGACAGGAGGGAACCTGAGGTACGACATCCCGACTACGTCGTTGCCGTCGAGGGCAATCCAGAACCTGTCATGAGGCCGGTCCGGCGCATTGAGCCGATTCTCGAAGTCCGGGTAAGGCTCGGGAATTATCGGCACCGAATGCGGCACGTCTTGAACGGTGATCTTGTTCAGCTCATGCAGCTTGCGCCCCTTGTCCGGGTCGTCCCATGAAGCCAGAGATGCCAGCCTGATGCCCTCGGCATCCATCCGCCGGCGGGCTTCTGCGGCCTCCGCCACCAGGCGGGCGCCGTGCGCGCGAAGGTCGAGCTCCCAGACCTTCTCGAGGCGCGCCCGCTCATAGCCCAGCTCGGCGAGGACGTCGAGCATCTCGGGCTCGTCCTCGGCCGCGTAAGCCAGCAGCAGACCGGCCTCTTCAGCGATGCCGCGCGCACCGATCCATTTCCAGAGGTCCGACAGCAAGCGACGGTCCATCGATCCCCGGTCGAGCCAAACCTCCACCTCGCAGTGGCGCTCCGGAAGCATCTCCCACGGTCCGTGCATCCAGGCGACAAACGCGATCGGTTTCCGATCCTGCTCCACGATGAAGCGACCGATGGAGAAGCCGGTCCGGCCCCACTTCCAGCGCAGCCGGGTCATGACCGGGTCGTGCTCCATCCCGGCGTAGGCGGCATTCATGAGGTGCGTCGTCAAGCGTCGCCGGCCTGTAGGTCACCGTGAACACGAAGAGGAATGCTAGAGCCCGATGATTTTGGGCACGATCCCATCCTCGTCGATCTCGAGGATGCCGAGCGAAGGGGCCTCTCGCTTCCGCATGTGACGTGCCACCTGAAGCCAGCACCATTCGAACCAACCGGGGTTCTGCTGGAGCCGCCGCTTCACCGACGCCGCATCCCACTGGTGGACTCCTCCCGGGTTGAAAAGCAGAATCCCTTCGAGCCTGCGCATGTGAGCCCGGTGTGTATGGCCGAAGACGATCACGTCAGCATTCGGAAACCGTCGCCTCAGAGTGCGCGGCAGCCCGGTGTGCGGACGAAAGTAGCCCAGGCTCAGCGTCCACAGCAACGTGTGTGGCTCCTCCAACCAACGCGACCGATTGCCGTGCACGACGACGATCCTCTTGCCCTCGACCATGACCTCGCGCGTCAACGGCAAGCCGGTCAGGATGCGGTCGTGGTCGCCGCGTACCGC
>VBHJ01000048.1 GCA_005887685.1 Chloroflexota bacterium
CGACTTCGTTCGCCAGCTCCGCGATGAGGCGCATCTGCTGTTTCCGCTCGTCCTGGTCGGGCATGATCGGCCACACGATCAGCGTGTCGACGCCGGCGTCGCGAAAGGCGCGAAGTTTCTCCTTCGCTTTGTCGCGCGGGCCCACGATCGAGACCAGGTCGATGAGATCGTCGGGAAGCGCAAACATCGCCTCGGTCCGCTTGCCCGCCAGGTACAGCTCCTGCACCTCCCGGGCCGCGCTTTCGAACCCGTAGCTGGAAACCAGCCGGTTGTAGAAGTTCTGCTCTCGCGATCCCATGCCGCCGACGTACAGGGCGAGGATCGGACGCATGGCGTTCCGCGCGCTCTCGATGTCGTCGCCGATCATCACGTTGACCGAGGGGCAGATCCGAAAATCGTCAAGCGAGCGGCCGGCGCGCGCCGCGCCTTCCTCGAGGGGCCCGCGAAGCGCTGTCGTGTGCTCCGGCGAGAAGAAGACCGGCAGCCAGCCGTCCGCGATCTCACCCGCCAGCGCGACGTTCTTGGGGCCGAGCACCGCAAGGAAGATCGGGATTCGCTCCTGGACCGGGCGGATGGTGAGCTTGAGCGCCTTTCCAGGACCGTCGGGCAGGGGCAGCTCGATCGTCTCGCCGTGGAACTCGATCTTCTGCCGGGCCAGCGCGATGCGGACGACCGCGACGTATTCGCGCGTTCGCTGCAGCTGCTTGCCGAACCGCACACCGTGAAAGCCTTCCGATACCTGTGGGCCGGAGCTGCCCAGGCCGAGCAGCATGCGGCCGCCCGACAGGTTGTCGATGGTCGCGGCGGTCATCGCGGTCATCGCCGCGCTGCGTGCCGGGATCTGGAAGATGCCGGCGCCGAGCTTGATCCTGCTCGTCCCGGCGGCCAGCCAGGCGAGCACGGTCGCCGCGTCCGACCCGTAGGCCTCGGCCGTCCAGATCGAGTCGTATCCCAGCGATTCCGCGGTTTGGGCGATGTCGAGCTGGTCCGCGGCAGTCAGCCCGAGGCCCCAGTAGCCGACGCTCACACCGAGCTTCAAATCGACACCTCGCGGTTATCCTGACACGACCTTGTATCGGGGCTTGATAGTCGGCCTGCCGGTCGTCCTCGGGCTGACGCTACCTGCTCGAGAAGCAGCGCTAGCTAGACGCGGACGAGCGTCTGGTACAGGAGAAAGACGTTCAGCCCGATGATCATGGCGGCCACGCCGTAGGCGGCGTAGTTCGTAAACCGGCTGTTGGCCAGGTTTCCCATCAGCTTCTTGTCGCGCGTGAACATGACCAGCGGAATCAAAGCGAACGGGATGCCAAACGACAGTAGGACCTGGCTGAGCACCAGCGCGCGGGAGGGGTCGAAGTGGCTCGCGATCAGCACCATCGCCGGCACCATTGTGATGGCCCGGCGCACGAAGACCGGGATCTTCCGGCGGATGAAACCCTGCATCACGACCTGGCCTGCCAGCGTCCCGACCGAGGACGATGAGACGCCGGAAGCGAGGAGCGCGATGCCGAAGATCACTCCGCTGTGCGCGCCGAGGTACTGGTCCAGCAGGTGGAAGACCTGGCTGAGGTCGCTTCCCGCGTTGGTCAGGCCACGTGACCCGAACACCGCGGCCGCGAGCGTCAGCATGGCGATGTTGATCAGACCCGCGATGCCCATCGCGATCATCACGTCGACCATCTCGAAGTGGAAGATCTTTCGCTTCGCGTCAGGGTTCGCGCCCACGATGCGCTTTTGCGTCAGCGCGGAGTGCAGGTAGATCACGTGGGGCATGACCGTCGCGCCGAGGATGCCGGCCGCCAGCAAGACCGAAGCGCTCCCGTCCAGGTGCGGCACGAAGGTCGACCCCGCGACTGATCCCCACGATGCATTGCTGCGGAACACCTCGAGGCCGAACGCAATGACGATCACGCCGACCAGGCTGCTGATCGTTGCCTCGAGGCGGCGGAAGCCCCAGGCCTGGAGGCCGAGGATGCCGAAGGCCAGGACCCCGGTGAGAAGGCCCGCGATGAAAAGCGGGATGCCGAACACGAGGTAGATGCCGAGGGCCGCGCCGACGAACTCGGCCAGGTCGGTCGCCATCGCGATCAGCTCCGCCTGGACCCACAGGAAGATGACCAGCGGCCTCGGGAAGCGGTCGCGGCACACCTCGGGCAGGCTGCGCCCGGTCGCGATACCGAGCTTGGCGCTCATCGACTGGATGAGCATCGCCATCAGGTTCGCGCCGAGGACGACCCAGAGCAGCATGTAGCCGTATTGCGCGCCCCCCGCCATGTTGGTGGCGAAGTTCCCTGGGTCGACGTAGGCGACCGCCGCGATGAACGCCGGCCCGAGGAACGGCAGCACGGCGCGGAGACCCCGCCGTTCGCCGGTGAGCGAGCGCTCGGCGGCGCGCAGGACGCGCAACTCGCCCGGGAGCGCGTGCTCCACCCCCAGGACCTGGGTTGGCGTCTTGAGGACGGCGGACTTGACCGCTTCGACGGCCACTAATGCGATTCCGCGACGAAGACGGCGCGCGCCAGGCCGAGGGGTACACCCGCTCGCCGGCCCTTGATCTTGACCTCGACGGGACCCTCGAACTCGCTGCCGGCCAGGACCGCTACGTGCGTGCCGGGAAGCAGGCCGCGTCGCTCCAGCTCGCGCAGCTTGCCGGGGTCCTCGTCCGACACCCCCTGCACGGTCACCTTCTCACCCGCACGACATTCGCTGAGGGCGCGGTGGCTGACGTGGCGGACGCGACCCGTCAGGGTCGGAATCGCGTGCCCGTGAGGGTCGAGCTCGGGCCGGCCCAGCAGCTCGAAGATGCGCTGCTCCATTCGCTCGGAGATCACATGCTCGAGGCGCTCCGCCTCGTCATGCACCTCGTCCAGGCTGTAGCCCAGGACCTGGACGAGAAACATCTCGAGCAGGCGGTGGTGACGCACCAGCTCCAGGGCGACCTTGCGACCCTCACGCGTAAGCTGCTGGCCGCGGTAGCGGTCATGCTCGACCAGCGCCTGCGCCGAGAGACGGTTGACCATCTCGCTCACGCTTGGGGACGAGATGCCCAGACGCTGGGCCAGCTCTCGTGTTGGAACCGGCCGCTCGCCGCCCCCCAGAAGGTAGAGCGCCTTCAGGTAGTCCTCCTGGGACTGGGTGAAAAGACTGCGGCGCTCGAGCTGCTCGACCACCGCCTAGGCTCCCCTAATCGTGAGTACTGGCATGCCTACCATGAAAGATAGGATAGCCTAACTTTCAGGCGCGGCTAGAGCTTAAGCGGGATTTCTTGAAGAAGACTCAGCGACAGGTGCCGGTCGCTGAGCTCGCCGGGTTGTACGTGACGCTGACGTTGGGCTTGACAGTGACCGACGATGCGGCCGTGAACACCGCCAGGTAGTCGGCGCAGCCCTCCGCCAGGTGGAAGTCGAAATTCACGCTGGTGACGCTCAGCCAGCTGTTGACGGGGGTACCGGTGTGGTGCATGCAATAGTTCGTCACGCCGGTGCCGTAGTCGATGCATTGGAGCGCCTTGGCGAAGTCCTCCAGCGTCAGAATGCTGACCGACATCGGTCCCGTCGAGGTCGCCTGAAGGTGGTAGGTGAACGTGTCTGGTATTCCGCCCGCCAGGTACGTCGAGTTGTCCTTGATCTGCTGGGGAGAGCTCCAGAGGAGCAGCTGGGGATGCTCCAGCTGGGCCTTTGTCTTGGCCAGCTCGCCAAGAGTCGCCGTGAGGTTGGCCTGGCTGGTCTTGAGCTGGTCCTGCAGGATCTGGGTGCGCCCGGTCAGCGACTCGTTCTGGATCGTGAGCGTTCGGATCGTCGCCTGGTTGTTCGAGTCGTCGACGTACAGCAGGCCGATCCCGAACGCGGCCACGAGCAGGCTCGCCGCCAGCGCGACAGTCCACCACCGGCGCTCTGTGAGCTGCAGCGCCGGAAGCCACATCGACGGCCTGGACGGCCTCCGCAGCCGAGGCGCGGGGGCGTACGTTTCGGGAGGTAGCAGGCTCGAGTGGTCCACAGGTTCGGTGATCTGATCCATCTCGGTCGGCGTCATGATCGCACCGCCAGGTTATCGGTGGTCATGTTTGTCCTGGTCGTGGCCATGCCCCGTAGACCTGGCTGATCTTCGAGGCGGCCTCGGCCTGGACTCCGATGTCGAAGGTAAACGTCTTGCCGTCCGGCTGCCACGCCGGCCCGATGCCGCAGTTCGGCGAGCAGGGCGCCTCCTCCAGATAGAGAAAGGTGGTGGAGTTCAGCCAGAGGGCAGAGGAACGCACGTTGGGAAGCTGCCCACCCGACCGCCCGCTGTGGCCGTACAGCCAGACGTGCGGGGTACCGACGGAATCGCGCACCGTGAACGTCAGATAGTCGTCTCCGGCGTCTGCGCGAGGCCGTATCCACATGGCGGGCTGGCCGAACGCCTGTGAGACGCCCGCGCTGGAATCCCACACCTGAACGACGCTCGAGCCAGGCATGCGGTAGTAGAGCTTGCTGCCGCTGCTGCCCCAGGTGGCCATCGTGGCCCGCGAGAGGCTGAAGGCGAGCGTTCCATCGATCGTCCGCCGGACCTGGAGCTGGTCGCCTGAGCCGGTGAAGGTCTGGACGAGCGCAAAGTAAGCTCCGTCCGGCGAGAAGCCCAGGTACGAGTCGTCCTCGTTGGGGTTGACGCCGCGGCCGGGCACCGCGCCCAGCGTGGCGACGACGCGGTCGCCGCCGCCGCTCAGCAGGTGGAGTGTCACCGAGCTCTGGTCGGAGGCGACGTAGGCAAGGAAGCCGCGATCCGGGCTCCAGGCGTGGAGGCCGTCCATGAAGCCCCCGCCGGACCACGTGGCGGCGACGGTCGAGGTACCGGTGAAGAGGTCGAGCACGGCGATCACGCTGGTCCCGGGGGAGTCCACCCTGCCCTGAGTGGCGTACCAGGAGATCATGGTCTGGGTCACGAGCTCGGGTTGAAAGTTGCCGCCGCTGATCCCGCAGAGCGTGCGCGGTGCCTTCGCGTTGGCGACGTCCGCGAGGACGGGGGTGGCCGCGCCCTGGAGTTGAAGCACGGCTTCCTCAGCGGTCGGGGGGCCGACACAGCTGGCATGCAGGGCGGCCCACGCGGGCACGACGACAGGGCTGGGCTCGGCCGTCGGCGAGGCCGACGGGCTGGGTGTGGGACTCGGGCTGGGACTGGGGCTCGAGACAGGAGTCGGGGTCGGCCGCTTCGCCGCGGGGCTCGATGCCGGCGTGAGGGGGCCGTTTGCCGTGCAGGCCGCAATCGCGGCCAGCGCGGACAGGACCAGGAGGAGCACTACCCCGTTCCTCACGGCTCCTTGAAACGAACAAAGGTATGGATGCGTTACGCGCGTCCCCTCGTGGCGCAAGTCGCCCAGAATACCGCTTGGCCGTTTAGCGCTGGGTTAAGGATCGACGACGATGAAGGTCTTTGGGCTGGTCGTGGCACTCCTGGCTTCCGGCATGTGCTCGACGCCCGTACCGATGACCGCCACGGTCGACGCCGTCGCGACCCATCAAGCGAAGGTCGGAGATGCAGTCGAGCTGGTGGTCAAGGTGACCAACACGGGACCGCTCATCCCCCACCTCGGTCTCGTTTTCCGCACCGCGGACCGTTGGTACGAGCGTCACCACGTGACCGACCTCGGCGGATGCGCGCTGGCCCGCGATGAGTCCGCGTTCGATTGCGGCGACCTGGCCCAGGGTGCCGCCAAGACCTACTCGTTCCACGGCACGGCCACCGCATCCGGCACGTTTCATTACGAGCTTGCTCTGCGCGAGCTGGTCCGGCCGTTCGACTACGTCAACGATCACTCAGACGGCGCGGACGCACAGCTGTGGGACGAAACCGTCACATAAGAGCGACCGGTAACCAGCAGGCGCGCCGTCGCGTTCTAAGCACCAGCGAAACACGTAGGGAGGTGGTCGCCGGCGCCGTTGAGCCGTGCCCGCTCGTCGCTCAGCAGGGGGGAGTGATTCGTCTTTGTAACGGAGTCGGAAATCATGCTTGCTCGGCGTCTTGCACTTGTCTTTGCGATCGTTTTCTGCGGTTCTCTGGCCATGGCTGCAGCCGCCTTTGCCGCGGGTGGCCTCGGACCAGGGAAGTATTCGTTCACCAGCCAGAGCGCCAACGCATTTTTCGGCATGGCGCAGAAGGGCGGACCGCCCGCTTCTTCCTTCACGGTCTCGGTCAACCAGGGTTTGAACTCCTTCAAACCGACGCACGCTCCGCGGACCGTCAGCAACAGCACCATGGTGTTCGTCAGCGAGTTCGATGCGTCAGGCAACGGCGGCTATGGATGCTTTGTCGTTCCTGACAGCGCCTTCACGGTGAGCCGCGACCTTCAGTCGGCGGCCCTTCACGCAACGCTCACGATCGACGAAGCGTGCCAGGGTTACGGGACGCCCGTCGGTGGCGGCAAGGACGTCGCATTTGCCGGCGGCACCAGCGGCTTGGTCCTGCCGGTCACCGTCGATGTGACCTGGACCGCGGACGGAGCGGTCAGCACATACAAGAACACATTCAGCTTCCAGTGCCTCAAGTACAGCGAGGACGGCGGCAGCACGAACCAGACGACCAACGCGAGCGCATCAGGTTCGATCTCTGCGCTCATCGGACAGTTCAACAGCGACCTGGCCGACGTCACGTCGGCGAAGGGCCAGCTCGACATTCACGGCGTGCCTCCGACCGCGTGCTTCGGCTACTGACCTAGCGCTGCTAGGACCGGCGCGCTCCGCATTCAGCGGCGCGCCGGTCGCCCGTTAGGGGCGCGCCACCTTGGTGGTTGGAACACCGGGGCTCCGGTGACGGCGAGGTCTGGGCCGGGCACTGGTGAGGCCTGGATCGGTGAGGTAGCGCTGGACGGCCGGCCCGAGCCAGCTCGCGACGACCTCTGGCCGGGCGGTCGCCAGCGGGTCGAGCTTGACCACGTAGCGCAACATCGCCATTCCGATGAGGGAGCTTGCCGCGAGGCTGGCGCGCAGCTGTGGTTGATCGACCCGAAGCGCCCTCGCCAGGCGTCCGAGCACCTCGCGCGTGACGAACTCGCGCAGAAGCGCAGCCGCATCCTCGCTGGCGACCGCAGAACGCAGCAGGGCCAGAAGTGGGCGACCGGCCGGCGAGTCCCACGTCTCGAGGAAGAAATTCACGAGCCGCTCACCGAGGCCGTCCAGCCCGGGAGCCAGCAGCTGAGGGACGAACTCCGCGGGATCGACCGGGAAGTCGACGGCGGCGCGAAAAACACCCTCCTTGGATCCGAAGTAGTGGAGGACGAGGGCCGGATCGACCGCGGCTTCGGCGGCGATGCCGCGGACGGTTCCCGCCTCGAAGCCGAACCGGGCGAAATGCTTGCGCGCGGCGGCAAGGATCTTCGTCCTCGTTCCGCCTGCTCCTGGCCGCCTCCCGGTGCGGGGCAAATCGTTATTGCGCCGGAGCGCTCGCCGGGCGCGAGCGCCGCAGGGTGGCGAGGAGCTCGCCCAGGACCATGAGAACAAGCCCGGCGGCGAGCCATCCGAGGAGGACAAGCAGCGGGCCGCCGACCCCCGCCCCGTCGAAGTACAGGGCGCCGCGCAGGGCGCCGTACAACGGGCCGGCGGGCATCCAGGGGGCCAGTGCTCGGTAGAAGTCGGGCAGAAGCTGGCTGCCGACCGGTCCTCCTGACGACACCAGGTCCAGCAGCACCACCACCAGTGCAGAAAGAGCAATCCCGGGGGGGCCGAGGAGCCGGGCGCTTCCGGCCACGACCGCGCCGACGGCCGCCGCCGCAAGCGTCACCAGACCCACGGCCGTCCAGATACCAGAGCCATAGTCGCCGGCGATCCATTCGGCGGTGCCCATCGCAGCGAGTCCGGCCAGCAATGCGAACGCGAGGACCACGCTGAGGCGCGTACCAAATCCCGCAGACCTCGCGGTGACGAACAGAATCGCTTGCGAAACCAGCGCCGAGACGATCACCGCCACGACCACGAAGAAGAGGACCAGGCCGTGCGCATCCCCGGTGGCGAACGGGTGAACGACCTCGACGTCGACGCTCGCTCCCTGGGCCTTGAAGACGTTGGTGAAGGCAGCTGTGATCACCCCGGTGGCCGCGTCTCCGGCCGCCCCGGCCAGGATCAGCCGTGGGGCAGGTCCGCCCAGGACGAGAACGCCGTCCACGGTGCGGGAATCCAGCGCGGCCCTGGCATCCGTTTCAGAGCTGTACGAGGTGAACGCAAACGTTCCCGGTGCGTTGGCGCCGAACGCAGCCGCGATCTGCTGGACAGCTGGATCGGGCCCGACCAGACCGACCGGGATGTCGTGAGGATGTGGATCTCGGATCGCGGTGCCGATGAGCCCGAGCAGCGCGACCAGCAGCAACAGCCCTCCGATCACCGGCGCGGCGAGCCGCCTCATCCGCTCCACCCGGCCTCCATGGCCGCTCATTCCGTTGAAGCTCGACATCTGCGTCCTCCTAATTCAACCTGCGTTGAATTCTACACGCGTTGAATTTCGGAGCACAGGAACTGGTAGCCCCGGCGGGAATCGGGGCGACAACGACGATATTTCACTCAGGGTCCGATTTGCTGAGCCTCGAACGATTGGCCGCACTCACTTGCCCTAAGCTCGCTCATCTTCGGGCGAGGCCTCAAAGGCCGCGCGACGTCTCTTATCGAATGGCAGAAAGATCGCGCCTCCGATGAACGCGCCACTGAGAAGTCCGAAGGCGACTGCATGGAAAATTGGCGATGGCGACTCGGACGCACTCCTCAACGCAATGAATCCAGCAGCGATGACCACCATCATCACGACAAGGCGACGATTCCCACGTCTTGTCGCGTCTGCTGGGCTCCTGGGTGGTGCGATCCGCCGACCCCACCATTCCGCCGCGAACATGCCAGTCACGCCGACCGCCACAGAAACCAGCGCGGCCAGCACCACGCGAAAAGTCACCGTCGCGGCGAGAATAGGTGCCGGCCCACCGAGCGCCGGGATGAGGAATCCCACCGCCATGACCCCGAAGAGTGGACTGATCCACCACGGATATCTAACCCGCAGCACTTGCCGCCCATGCTAGGGCACGGTTGTGACCGCGGATGAAGTAGCCCCGGCGGGATTCGAACCCGCGATCTCAGCCTCGCCGGGCGCGCGCAGGGCGCCCTTTCACGGCTGAAGGAACTGGTAGCCCCGGCGGGATTCGAACCCGCGATCTCAGCCTCGCCGGGCGCGCGCAGGGCGCCCTTTCACGGCTGAAGGAACTGGTAGCCCCGGCGGGATTCGAACCCGCGATCTCAGCCTTGAGAGGGCTGCGTCCTAGGCCACTAGACGACGGGGCCGCTATTGGTGGGCGGCATTGGGTTTGAACCAATGACCTCTTGCGTGTGAGGCAAGCGCTCTCCCACTGAGCTAGCCGCCCCATGGGAACGCTCATTTTACCCGCCACCGGGAAACGTTCGGCCGCCGGCCGGCGTTGAGTCATCAGGGTGAACCGCCGGGTCATCGTCCCGCTCGTGGCGTCGCTTGCGCTGCTCCTCACAGGGTGCGCGGCGACCGACCAGGGCGGGCTGGGCTCGGAGGCGTCGGGCACGAGGGCGGCGTCGGGCTCGAGGACGGCGTCGGACACCCGCACGG
>VBHJ01000255.1 GCA_005887685.1 Chloroflexota bacterium
CTAAGAAGCAGGCGAATGCGATGGCCGGGATCGAGGGCGGGGCCAGAAAGAGGCCGACGGCGGCAACGATGGCGATCACGCCGCCCAGGAGGTAGGCATTCTTCTTGCCCATGGTGCGCACGAATTGCGGGGCGGCGAAGGCGGCGGCGAAGACGCCGATCGTCTGCATGATGCTGGTGATGATGAAGTAGTTGGCATCGCCGAGCACGTTGCGGGTGTAGAAGGCGGCGACCGTCCCCGTCGACAGAAGGGCGCTGAGGAACATCAGGCTGGAGAGGCAGAGCATGAGCAGCGGTTTGTTGTGGCGCAGGCTCTGAAGGGTCTGGCGGATACTGACCTTGGCCACGTCACGCTGCACCTGCTCTTTGGCGGTGAGAAAGGTGAAGAAGTAGAGTGCGGCCCCGACCACCACGAAGATCGCTGTGGTGATCGTCAACGACTGCTGCAGGTTCGTCGAGCCCTTGATCTGCGGCGCCACCACGAAGGCCAGCATCAGGATGGTGAGGTTGGAGCCGATGACTCTGAAGCTGGCGAGCTTGGCGCGCTCGGTCGTCGACTGAGTCATGGCGGCGGCCAGGGAGCCGTAGGGAATGTTGACCAGGCTGTAGACGAAGCCGAAGACGATGTAGGTGACGAAGGCGTAGATGATCTTGGCCTGGAGGCTGAAGCCGCTCGGCACGGTGAAGACGGCCACCGAGAGCAGGAGCAAGGGGATTCCGCCGAAGAGTATGAAGGGGCGGAACTTGCCCCACCTCGTCATGGTGCTGTCAACGAAACGGCCCGCCACGATGTCGGAGGCCGCGTCCCAGATGCGGACGAGGAGAAAGAGTGTCCCCACCAACGCCAGGGACAAGCCGGCGACGTCGGTGTAGTAGAGGAGCAGAAATGACGTCGTCATCGAGAAGGCGAGGTTGTTGGCGGCGTCGTAGCCGAGGAACTGGGGCAGGCGCAGCTTTTCCATGCCGCGCACTGCTGGGGCAGTCATGGCGGGTGCTGCCGGGGCTGTCATGTCGAGTCCTCCTTGGGATGGATGCTCACGCGAGCCGCTGCCAGCGACGGCGGAGTAGATGCGCCGCGGCCTTGGGCCGCCGGTCGCGCGTGAAGACACCCTTCTTGTTGCCGTCGACGCGGAAGATCGCGAATCCGGTGGCGAAGTCGGCAAAGGCCCAGATCTGCTCGCCCACCACCGCGTCGACGCGGTCGAAGACGCGGTGGGTCATCTCGAGCAGATCCGCCTGGTACTCCTCGGTCCAGGGGATTGGCGTGACGCTGTGGAGACCGGCGATGGTGTCGGCGCCGTACTCGGTGAAAATGATTGGCTTGCCGTGCTTTTTCACCCAGGCCTGGAGCTCCGCCTCTAGCGCACGCTCGGCATTCGCGAGGTCGCCGGAGTTGACGTACCAGCCGTAGTAGCGATTCAGCATGAGGACGTCGAACAGGTCGCTGACCACGTCTTTGTCAGCGGGAGCAAGCATTACGTTGACGAAGCCGACTGGGCGGGAGGGGTCGAGCCGCCGAGCCTCGGCGGCCAGCGGTTCGAAATATGCGCGCGACTCCGGCGTGTCGGACTCGGGTTCGTTGGCGATGCTCCAGATCACGACGCAGGGGTGATTCTTGTCGCGGGTGACGAGCTCGCGAATGGCCTGCCGGTGCACGTCCTGGGTGGCGGCGTTGACGGTCTCTTCGGAGAAGGTCTTCATAGGCTTCCCACCGAAGATGCCCCCACCGATGCCTGTGTTGAGACCCACGGCCGGCGTCTCGTCGATGACCACGATTCCGTGCCGGTCGGCGTAGTCCAGGACCTCCTCGGCGTACGGGTAGTGAGAGGTGCGGAAGGAGTTGGCACCCAGCCACTCCATGAGCACAAAGTCGTGGACCATGTAGGCGTTGTCGTAGCCCTTGCCGCGCACCACGCTGTCCTCGTGCTTGCCGAAGCCGCGAAAGTAGAAGGGCTCACCGTTGATGAGGAAGCGGGTGCCGTCCACCTGCACTGTGCGTACGCCGATGGCCAGCGAGTAGACGTCGATCGGCGCCTCGCCAGTGCCCCAGAGCTCGACGGTGAGGTCGTAGAGGTAGCCCTCACCTGGCCGCCAAGGATGTACGTCCTCGACGCTGAGCTCGCCCGAGCTACCGGTCGCTCGGGCAACCTCTGCCCTCTCGGCGTCCCGTAGCGTGATGCGGACCTCCGAGCTCTCCGCGCCGACCGTCTCGACCCGGTAGTTGACGGTCCCGGTCGAACCGGAGAGACCGGTGACGACGGTGACGTCGCTGACGTAGGAGGTTGGCGTGGTGTAGAGCCAGACCGCGCGGTGCAGGCCGGCGTAGTTGAAGAAGTCGTGGAAGTAAAATTGCCGGCGGCCCTCCGGCGTCTCCTCGACGTAGCCGGGCGGGATCGACTGCCAGGTCAGCACATTGTTCACGACCACGGTGACCCGGTTCTCGGCGCCCGGCTCGACGACGTCAGTGACGTCGG
>VBHJ01000049.1:0-12726 GCA_005887685.1 Chloroflexota bacterium
GAACCGTCAGCACTTCGCCGATCGCCCCGCTCTCGATCATCTGTCGCGCGCGCATCACGTCCGGCGAAAACACCTCGGTCTCGGCGTAGCCGTGCATCACGCCGGCCTCACGGACCAGGTTGACCATCTCTGCGGCTTCATGTCCGTTGCGTGCCAGCGGCTTCGTGCAGACGATGGCCTTGCCTGCGGCAGCGGCCACACGGACGGCGGGGAGGTGGAGGTGATTCGGCAGCCCGATCACGACCATCTCGACCTCGCGGTCCGCGCAGAGATCCTCCATGGTCGTGTACTGATGGGCCACGCCGTAGCGCCGCCCGAATTCCTTGGCTCGCTCCTCCGAGCGCGAATAGTTGGCCACCACCTCGGTGCCGGGAACGTCGCGCAGGCCGTCCATGTAGAAATCGGCGACGAAGCCAGATCCCAGCATCCCGATGCGAACAACCCGATTCACAGGCGGGCTCCCGCCGCCGCCGAGGCGGCCTTCCGGGCCTTGAACTCGTCGAGCATCGCAGCGGTCTGGGTTGCCCCGACGCGAGTCACGCCAACCTCGAGCACCTCGAGCAACGCGTCGAGCGTCCTGATCCCGTGCGCAGCCTTGACGCCGACGCGCGGCGAGACGGAAGCCCGCATCAACTTCAGGTCCTCGATGGTGGCGCCGGTCGGCGCGAAACCAGTCGACGTCTTGACGAAGTCGGCGCCCGCCGCCTCGACCAGGTGGCAGCCGCGCACCTTCTGCTCGTCGGTCAGGTAGGCGTTCTCGAGGATCACCTTGACCAGCGCGCCCTCCTCATGCGCAACTTCCACCACCTGGGCGATCTGCCTCTGGACGTACGGGTCGTCGCCTGAGATCAGCGCGCCGATGTCGATCACCATGTCAAGCTCGCGCGCGCCGTTCTGCAGGGCGAGGCGGGACTCGAAGACCTTGGTCTCGGTCCGCGAGCTGCCGTGAGGAAACCCGATCACGGTCCCGACCGCAACATTGCTGCCCACGAGAAGGTCGCGAACGCGCTCGACGTCACGCGGCCGGGCGCACACTGAGGCGACGTCGTACTGGACGGCCAGCTTGCATCCAGCCTCGACGGACGCGTCGTCGAGCTCCGGCCTCAGGAGCGAATGGTCGATCGTCTTGGCGACGTCGGAGTACGTGAGCCGGTCGAAGAACGAGGTCATCAAGTCCTCCTCAAACCTCCCTGGCCTTCGACCACGAAGTCGACGTCCAGGGCGTAGCGGTCGGCCGGGTAGCGCGACTCGGTGAACTCGAGGGGTCGTCCTTCCTGGTCGAGGATGATCCGGCGCTCCACGAGCATCGGGTCCCCCCTGCGCATCTTCAACCAGCGGGCGTCGTCCGCGGAGGCCGGCTCGGCCGCGATGGTGGCGCGACCCAGCGTGGGGAGGCAGCCGGCGCGAACGAGCACGGCGTGAAGCGATTCGCTCTGCAGGTCCGCCGCGAGGACCGCGCTCGCGGTCCGCCGGTGGAGGCGGGTCGACTCGATGGCGATCGGATGGCCGTCCGCCAGGCGGATCCTCTTCAGCCACAGCACCTTCTCGCTGTCCTTCAGCTGAAGCCGAGCGGCCTCTTCACGCGTTGGCGAGCGCAGGGCCCGACCGAGCAGTCGCGAGCTCGGCGCCCGGCCCTGGCGCCGCATCTCGTTCGAGAAGCTGAGAAGGCTGTTGGCGCGGCGGTGCGTCGGCGCCTCGCCGACAAAAGTTCCTCGGCCGCGAACGCGGAAGACCAGGCCCTCCTCCGCCAGGCGATTCATGGCGTGGCGCGCGGTCATCCGGCTGACCCCGAATTCCTCGCAGAGCCGGGCGTCAGACGGAAGCTCAGCACCAGGCTTCAGCCGCGCGAGGCGTTGCCGAATCGACTGCTCAATCTCCCGATACCGAGGCGTAAAAACGTCCGGCGCGAGAACCACCGGTCAAATGTATAGCCATCTAGACAAAAAGCAAGCCCCCCTCTCCCCTCAGGGGAGAGGGTCGGGGAGAGGGGCGTGGATGGCTCCTCCCCATTCATGGGGAGGTGTCGGCGAAGCCGACGGAGGGGCCGGCGGAACCCTTTAAGCCGACCCGTGCAGCGCCGCCCCGATCGCCCCGGCCCACGTCCCCAGCTCCCCGCACACCACCCGGATGCGCTCGACGTCGGTGACGTGAACCCGGCGCCGGATCTCCTGCCGGATCGGCTCGAGCAGTATCTCGCCGGCGGCCGCAACTCCACCCCCGATCACGATTCGATCCACGGAGACCAGTACAACGACGTTGCTCGCGCCGATCCCCAGATAGCGGCCGACGTCGCGGAAGCCCTGCTGAGCACGACGGTCTCCGGCGCGGGCCGCGACCACCGACTCTTCGACGCTGGGTTGCCCGCACGCTGCGGCTATGGCGTCGGCCCGAGCAAGAGCCTCGAGGCACCCCTGATTCCCGCAGTTGCACCGCGGCCCGTCGGGAAGGATGGTCTGGTGGCCGAACTCGCCGGCGGTGCCTTCGTGGCCCAGGTAGAGTCGCCCGCCCAGGATGAGCCCTCCACCCACGCCAGTGCCGAGGGTGATGCCGAGCATCGAGGTCGCGCCGCGACCCGCGCCCAGGCCGTGTTCGGCCAGCGCGAACGCCCGCGCGTCATTGATCAGCCGGGCAGGCTTCTTGACGGCTCCGGTCATCTCGCCGGTCACCTGCACGCCGTCCCATTGACCGGGAATGTTGGGAATGAAGCGGGTCACGCCCGCGGCGGGGTCGAGGACGCCTGGCATGCCGACCCCGACCGATTCGATGCCTTCGACCTCGCTGAAGATGCTTTGTGCAACGTCGAGCAGCTGGCGCACCACGCTCTGCTCGCCACCGCGGGTGTCGGTCGGCAGCCGGCCTGTCTTCAGCAGGCGCGGTTCTGCGTCGCGTTCGATCACGGCCCACTTCAGGTTCGTCCCGCCGACGTCAAGACCGAGGTGACGAGACACGGCGCTTATAGTGCCGCTGATGATCGTCACCGTGCTCGGCCCCATCGCGCGCGAAAAGCTGGGCGTCACGGATGCGCACGACCATCTCTTCCTTCGCAGCCCGGCGCTCGCGGGTCAGGAGTTCGAGGACCTCGATCGCGCGGTCGAAGAGGTTACGGGCGCGGCTCGCGGCGGAATGCACGCTCTGGTCGAAGTGACGCCGATCGGGCTCGGCCGGGATCCGGAGAAGATGCGGGCGGTCGCGGCAGCAACGGGCGTGCACATCGTGGCGGCTACCGGCTACCACCGCGACGCTCATTACGCGGAGGGTCACTGGGTGCGCAAGGCGCCCGTCGAGATGCTGGCGGCGCGGATCCTCGCCGACCTGCAGCGAGGAATGCACCCCCACGACTGGCTCGACGACGCGCCACCCGATTCGGCCCGTGCGGGCGTGATCAAAGCGGGGGCGTCATACCAGCGCATCAGCGCGCTCGAAGAGCGGCGGTTGGTTGCAGCCGCGATCGGCAGCCGCGAAACCGGCGCGCCCATCCTCGTGCACACGGAGATAGGCACGTGCGGGATCGAGATAATCGACCTCCTGACGCGTGAAGGCGTCAAAGCCGATCGCATCATCCTGGCCCACCTGGATCGCAACCCTGACTTCGAGCTGCACGCGGAGATTGCAGCGCGTGGAGCGACGCTCGAATACGACACCGTCGGGCGGATCAAATACAGGCCCGACAGCCAGCTCCTGGACCTGGTCGCAGCGCTGGTCCACGCCGGCCACGAGAACGCGATGATGCTCGGCCTGGACCTTGGACAGCGAGATTATTTCCGCTCTTACGGCGGCGGTCCAGGTCTGACCTACCTGATGGATACGTTCGTGCCACGCCTGCGCAAGCGCGTCGGAGATGCCGTGGTGCGCAAGATCCTCGTCGACACCCCCGCCCGGGCCTTCGCGATGTCAATCCCATGAGGCAGCCCTACGACGTCGTGGTGGTCGGCGCCGGGTCGGCGGGAAGCTCGGCCGCCATCAGCTCCGCGCGGCTTGGCGCCAGGACGCTGCTGGTCGACCGCCTCCCGTTTCTCGGTGGCACCTCGACCGCGGTGCTCGACACCTTCTACGCGTTCTACACGCCAGGCGAAAAGGCCCGCCGCGTCGTGGGCGGGATCGGCTGGCAGGTCGTCGAGCGGCTGACGGCCGAGGGCATGGCGTTCGAGCGCCCGAACACCTACGGCGCTGGGACCGGCGTCACGTACGACCCCGAGGTCCTGAAAGTCGCGTGGGAGCGCCTGGCCGAGGAAGCGAAGGTCGATGTCCTGCTGCACACGTGGGCGACGGGCGTGGAGGTCCGCGACGGCCGGGCCGTCGCCATCCGGATCTGGAACAAAGGCGGCGAGTCGCACATCGAGGCCGGCGCGCTCGTCGATGCCTCGGGCGATGCGGACCTCTGCGCGATGGCGGGGGTCCCGTACGAAGACGCGCGATCGACGCCCAACCTTCAATCGCTGTCCACGATCTTCCGGGCCGCAAACGTCGACGTCGAAAAGGCGTCTCTTCTGCCCAAGACCGAGCTGTGGGCGATGATGCGCCGTGCCTCCGAGTCTGGCGACTACAGCCTTCCTCGGCTCGAAGGGTCGTGGCACCGAACTCCGCATCCCGGCGTGGTCACGGTGCACATGACGCGGATACCCAACGTCGATGCCACCGATCCGGAGCAGCTGACGCGCGCCGAGATCGAGGGCCGGCGCCAGGTGCGGGAATATCACCGCTTCCTTCGCGACAGAGTGCCTGGCTTCGAGCGCTCGGTCCTGGTGGCGACGAGCCCGGCGATTGGCGTGCGCGAGAGCCGCCGCGTCATCGGCGATTACAGGCTCACGCGCGATGACGTGCTGGGCTCCCGCCGCTTTCAAGATGAGATCGCGTTGTGCGGAGCGCCGATCGAGGACCACGCCGCGGGTCCCGACACGAGGTGGACCTACGTGCCCGAAAGCGGCGTGTATGGAATCCCCTACCGATGCCTGTTGCCTCAAGGCGTGGAAGGAATGCTGGTGGCGGGTCGCTGCTTCTCGGCCACGCACGACGCCCACGCATCCGCGCGCTCGATGGCCACGTGCATGGCGATGGGCCAGGCGGCGGGCACGGCGGCGGCACAATCGGTCAGGTCGAAAACCACGCCGCGCTCAGTTGACGTCGCGGAGCTGCGGAGCTGCCTCCTGGAGAATCACGCCCTGCTCGATCCGATCGACGTCGTCGGCGCGTCATCGTGATCATGCGCAGGTGTAGGTTTGGGATTGGACTTCTGGCTATCGCATACGGGAGGGCGGCATGAAGATCACACCTCGATCGGACGCGCTGAAGATTTCCAGTCCGGCAGATCCCTCGCATTTCATAGGCAAGGCTGGTCTGCGCAGTCTCATCCAGGCCTCACCCCAGACGTCCTCCATGTTTGCGGCGGTGGTTCGGTTTGAAGCCGGAGCTCGAAACCACTGGCACTCGCACGCGGGCGGGCAGCTGCTGCACGTCGTCGAGGGCGAGGGTTGGGTCCAGGTTCGCGGGCAGGCGCCGCAGCGCATCCGGGTGGAGGACACCGTGACGGCCGATCCCGGCGAGGAGCACTGGCACGGCGCGGGCAGCTCTGCACCGATGGCGCACCTGGCGATTGCCGTCGGTGACACGCGCTGGCTGGAGGAGTCACCGCCACCTCCCGATTAGAGGCGCCTCACTTAACCTATCGCCGTGCGAATCGCAGCGACCATCCTCATCGCGCTGGTCGCCGCGCTGCACCTCTACTTCCTGGTGCTCGAGATGTTCCTCTGGCGCACGCCGTTTGGGCGACGAACATTCGGGACGACCGCCGAAGCGGCTGAGTCGTCTGCCGTGCTCGCGGCCAACCAGGGCCTGTACAACGGGTTCCTGGCCGCGGGTCTGATCTGGGCGCTGCTCGCGTATGGGCTCATCGGCGGTCGCCCCATCATCACCTTCTTCCTGGCCTGCATCGTGGTCGCCGGGGTCTATGGCGCGGTGACCGTCAACCGCCGAATCCTGATCGTCCAGGCGCTGCCCGCGGCGATCGCGGCGGCATTGCTGTGGCTGTCCTAGCCGAAGCGGCGCAGCTCTCACCGCTCGCATGGCTAGATGAGGAAGCGCCCGTTCTCCATTAGCGCCCGCCCGTCCACCGAGACCGTGGCGTGTGAGGCGAGCACGTCGACATGCGACGGGCAGCTCCAGTCGGCACCGGTCTCAAACCCATAGGGATCGCCGAAGGCGACGTGGACGCCGGGAAACTTCTCGTCCTGCAGAAAGTTGCCCACGATCCTGGTGAGACCTACGTTGGTTCCGATCGCGAATTCACCAACTCGATTCGAATCGGGATGCTGCCCCATGTATTCGCGAATGTCGGCCGCGAGCCGGGCATCCGGAGTTTCCGTCCCGACCAACCTGCCGCCCTTGACCACGAGGCGTACCGGCGGCGACAGCATGCCGTATTTCTCGGTGAACCAGTCACCCATCTGTTCGGCCGCAATCACGCCATCCAGGGAGAGGGGGCAGGTGAAAGTCTCTCCCTCGGGTAGGTTGCCCCAGCGTCCCTGCTCCCAGTAGCGCCCGTCACACGGCACCCACCTCAGCGACGGTGCGAAGGTTGCTACCAGCTCGGTGCCGAGCGCGGTGTTGACGGTGATTCTCTCCGCCTGCCGGACCACCTCGTAGACCTGTCGGGTCACGCGGTAGATCTCGTCGTAGTCGGCCGCCATGCCATCCCGCATGATCAGGTCGTTGATCCCGATCATGTGCCCGTGGCGGCAGCGCAGATCATCGGCGAGCAACGTGAGCATCGGCTTGCGGAAGCCAAGCTCGCCCTTCATGCCGGTTCCAATGAAGAAGGATGCCGTGGGCCGGAAGCCAAGAATTTCGTCGCCGATCGCTCGCGGGAAGGTGGTGGCCGGCCGCTCGACGTGGTCCTCCATCGTCCATACCCTCACCTCGGCGCCGGTCCCTCGTGCCTCCTCTTCGACGGCGGCCGCGATCTCAGTGCGCGTCCGGTCTCGAATGATGCAGACCCGGTCTTCCGGACCGATGTTCAGGCAGCTGCGTACCGCGTTACGGGCTCCCGCGGCAAACTCAGGTCGCACTCTGGAAAAAGGTTAGCGGCCATCCTGAACCGCTACCGTTGCTGCCCGAGTCGGGCTGCCCATCTTCCCGTGCGTCACACGATGCAAGTTCGCCGGGATTGACTCGTTGTCACATCTAGGGGTTTGGCTGCGCAGTTGCGGGGAAGATCCGCTGGAGTAGCCCGGCAGGAGGACGGGATCCGTCCCGTCCACTACCTTGTGCTTCTCTCAGCCGTCGCGATCGCCTACTGGGCGGCCGCCCGCCTCAGCCTGAACCTGGCCCTCGTCCACGGACAGGTAACGCCGATCTGGCCGCCTACCGGAATCGCCCTGGTCACCTTCCTTACCCTCGGCCGCCGGATGTGGCCGGCCATAGCCGTCGCCGCGTTCGCGGTCAACCTCCCGCTCGGTCCTTCGCCGCTGGGGGCCGCCTTCATCGCCGGTGGCAACACGCTCGCTCCATTGGTCTCGAGAGAGCTGCTGAGGCGTGTGGATTTTCGGCCGCAGCTCGACCGGATGCGCGACGCGATCGCGATCGTGGTGTTGGGTGCCCTGGTGGGCATGACTGTGAGCGCCACGGTCGGCAGCGCGGTGCTGACTCTTTCCGGTGCGGTGCCGATGAACAGCTTCGCGCCCACATGGGCAGTGTGGTGGGCAGGTGACGCGATGGGTGTGCTGCTGGTCGCCCCCCTGCTCTTGAGTTTCGTGCCGCGTCCGGGGCTCCGTCCTCTGGGTTGGCGCCGCAGCGCTGAGCTGACCGCCCTCCTGGCCGGCATCGGAGTCGTGACCTACTTTCTGTTCGAAAACCAGTTTCGCATCGAGTACCTCGTGCTTCCCCTCATCGCGGTCGCCGCGTGGCGGTTTCGACTTGCAGGCGCTGCGCCGGCTGCCCTGATCGCATCGGTGATCGCCGTCTGGGCCGCGGTCAACGGCGTGGGCCCGTTTGCTTCCGAGACGTTGATGGAAAAGATGGTGACCCTGCAGGCGTTCAACGTCAGCCTCAGCCTCGCTTCATTCCTGCTCGCGTCGTTTGCCGACGCACGACAACAGAGCGAGGAAATATCCCGCCTGTACCGGTCCGCGAGCCTGGCCATCACCGCCAAGACCGACGCCATCGATGTCGCGGCGCACGAGCTGGGACCGCCGGTGGAGGTGCTGATCAGTTACCTCGCCGTCCTTTCTGACGGCAAGCTCGGCCCACCTCCGCCCAAATGGAGAGCGATCCTCAATGTCATGGCGGACAAGGCCTGGCAGGTGAACCGGACCATGAACGAATTGGTCGAAGCCGCCCGGATCGAAGCCAAGGCTCAACCAGCGAATCGTGCCTACATGGATCTTCGAGAGGCTGTCCGGCAAGCCGTCGAAAGAGCGGCGCCGCGCGCCGAGATGAGCGGGGCAAAGATCGCGACGGCTCTCGGACCGGAACCCGTGCCGGTCGACGCCGACGCGCGCCAGGTCGGCCGGATTCTCGACAACCTGATCAACAACAGCCTGACCTATGCCGCACGTCCTCCGCGCCTCAAGCTGGAGGCGGTCATGGCAGGCAATCGAGCCGTGGTCCACGTCACCGACAACGGCGTCGGGATGTCCCAATCGGACCGCGACCGAGTCTTCCAACCCTTTCATCGCACGAAAGACCCGGCATTCAGCAGCGTGCCTGGTGCCGGTCTGGGTCTCTACACCAGCCGGAAGTTTGCCGAAGTCAATCGCGGCAGGCTTGTCCTCGAACGAACCGAGCTCGGGGTGGGAAGCTGCTTCGCCCTCGATCTGCCGCGAGCCACGTCGAAACCCATCGCAACAAGGGTGGCCGGCTGAGACTCCGGTCCAGCTGGAGATAGCTAGGCCAACGTGCGCGTAACCGCCGCGAAGCCGCGGCCGGCTACGGCGCCGGGGTCCTCTCTCCAGTACGAAGGGTTGAAGGTCTCGAGGCTCCACGGTCCGGCATACCCGCCCGCCGCCAGGTCCTTGACCAGGTTGCTGAGCTGGATGACGCCATCGCCGGGTAATACTCGATCCGCGTCCTCTATCTCCTGTACCGGCTTGGCCGGGGCATCGTTGAGGTGGACAAGCGACAGCCGGCCAACCGGGTAGTCGCCAAGCGGCGGGGCGCCGCTCGCGTGCCAGTGGCAGGAGTCGAGCACGAGCCCGATCCCATCGATGCCGTCGGCTGTTTCAGCCGCGAGCGCCGGGGTGTTGATCGGACAGTCGGCAAAGCCGAGGAACTCGAAGGCGATCCGAATGCTCATGGCCGCCGCGCGGTCGCGAGCGAGCTCCAGCGCATCGCGAGTGCCACGGATGGCGTGGCTGGTCTGCAGGCCAGGCGCTCGTGGGGAGATCGCGAGCAGGTATGGCGATCCAATCTCCCTGCAGATGCGAAGCCGCGTCTCGAGCTCGGCGCCGATGAGGTCCCGCCTGATCCGACCGTCCGACCGGAGACTCAGCGCAATCCCGTTCAAGCTCAGCACCTCATTCGGTCGCGCGATCTCCGCGGTGGCTCGGACCTCGGCGCTGTCCTGCAGGAGCCGTTCGGCCCGCGCCTCGATGCCGGCGTAGCCGGCTTCGCGCGCGAGCGCCAAGACGCGCTCAGTTGGAGTGGTCATCAGCGTGGCGCCGTTGAGATAAATCGCGCCGTTCACTTTTCTCGGATCACACCGAACGTCAGACCGGCCACGATGTAGTTGCGGCCGATCACCATCAGGATCAGCGGGAGCGCCATCGCGATCACGCCGGCGGCGGCCATGTCGTTCCAGATGATCTCGAACTGTGTGACCAGACCCTGGACTCCAACCGGGAAGGTTTGCGCGTTTGGGGTGGCCGTCAGGATCAAGGCAAAGAGAAACTCGCTCCAGGCGAACGTGAAGATGATGATCCCGGCGGCCATCACACCCGGCGCCGCCAGCGGCAGCAACACGCGCCGGAACGCTATCCAGCGCGTGGCCCCATCGACGAGGGCGGCGTCCTCTAGCTCGAGTGGGATCTCGGACAGAAAGCCCTTCAGCATCCAGATTGCAAACGGCAAGTTGAACAGCGAATAGATTCCAATGAGCGCGATCGGCTGGTCGTAGATCTGCAGCGTTCGAACGATTGCGAAGTACGGGATCACCACGGCGATGGGCGGCAGAAAACGGAGCGACAACGCCCAGTTGAGAACGCCCACCCGCAGCCGCGCCGGCACCGGCAACCGCGTGATCGGATACGTGATGACCAGGCCGACAATGAGGGTGACCACCACCGTCGAGAAGCAGACGATCACGCTGTTCTTGAGCAGCACCCAGAATCCGCGATCGATCAGCACGCTGGAATACGCGGCGAACGTCGGATTGTGGGGAATCAGGTGGACCGAGCTCGCGAACAGCTCTCCCTTGCTTTTCAAGGAGGTGACAAACAGCCAGTAGAGCGGGAAGCCGTAAAGCACACCAGCCGCTCCGAGGGCGACCGTGGCCAGGGCCGACCGGAGGATGAATGCCGGGGAGCGTCTCATGCTCGCTCCAGCGGGAGGACGCGGGCGATGAACGTGTACAGGAGGCTGAACGACACGAGAACCACCACAGCGAGGGCCGCCGCCTGTCCGCTGTCGAAGAACTTGAACTCGACGCGGTACATGTAGAGGCTCAGCAGCTGGGTGGCCGTGCCCGGCCCGCCGCCGGTGAGGATGAAGACATGGTCGAAGACCCGCAGCACGTCGGCCAGCCTGAAGACGATGATCAGGATGAAAAGGGGGCGCAGGTAGTGGAGGTCGATATAGCGGAACTGTGCCCACCATCCGGCGCCATCGATCTGCGCCGCTTCGACCGACTCGCGCGGCACCGTCTGGAGGCCGGAGAAGAACACGAGATAGACAAACGGTGTCCACTGCCAGACGTCCACGCTTGCCACGGCGAGCATGGCGAGCGTGGGATCGCCCAACCAGTTGATCTCCTGCCCGTGCATCAACCCCCAGCGTTCGAGGATCACGTTCAGCACGCCGTAACCCGGCGCGTAGATCAACCGCGCGATCACGCCAATCGCCACCGGGGGCACCACGAGCGGCAGGATTGCCAGCACGTAGATCGCTGCACGCAACCCAGGCCGCCGCACCGTGCGATGGACGAGCACCGAGAAGCTCAGGCCGAGCAGGATCTCGATGGGGAGGACGATGACCGCGTAAACGCCGGTGGCCTTGATCGCCTCGTAGAGCAAAGGGTTGCCCAGCGCCCGTGAATAGTTGACGAATCCGATGAATGATCCGTCCTCATTGCTGAGCGACTGGATGATGACGAGCACGAACGGGATCGTGACGATCACGAAGACCGCGCCGAGTGCTGGAAGCAGGATCAGGTAGGCGAGGCGCTCGTCTCGGCTGAGCCGCTGCCGACCGGCCCTCACAGCATGCGGAGCCGTGGGGGCCGGTTCGCCGGCAACGGACGGATCACATCGTCAATCTAGGAGGGGTAACCGGCCTGTTTCATGGCCGCCCGGATCTGCGTCGCGGCCTCGGTCAGGGCATCCTTCGGCGTCTTGAGCCCGGCCACCGCCTGGTTCACGGCCGTTCCGTAGATGGTCTCGACGGCGTTCCACTGGTCGGTTCGCGGCCGCCAGTTGGGTGAGGCGGCCAGGGACTGCGCCAGGGCCGGAAAGTAAGGATTGCTCTGCCCCAGCGTCGGGTCGTTCAGCAGGCTGGTCCGGGTCGGGATGCCTCCGTTCTGGACATAGGTCTTCATGTTGTCGGGCTTGATCAGCCACTTGATGAAGTCCGCCGCCGCCGATCCGTTGTTCGAGCCCTTCGGAATGCCGAGCAGCCAGTTGCCCATCATCCCCAGACCCTTGCCGCTTGGTCCCTTCGGGATCGGGATGTAAGCCATCTTGCCGACCACCTGGGAGACGCCCGACGCCTCGACCACGCCGGTGACCTCTGCCGGCCAGGTCGTGGACTGGAATGCCTGCCCGATCGCGATCAACCTGTCGCGGTCGGCGGCATCGATGTTCGCCGCGCCGGGTTCGGCGTACTTCTTCAGGCTCTGGGTAAGAAAGGTGATCGCGTCGATCGACGCCGTCGAGTCGAGCATGACCTTCCAGCTGGAGTCGAAGATGTCTCCGCCGAAGGACCAGAGGATAGGCAGGGAGTCGCTGCTCGCCGGGTTGGTCGCCTTGCCGCGGATGACGTAGCCGTAGAAATTGGACTTGTTGAATTTCTGGGCGTTGGCCAGAACATCGTCCCAGCTGGCGGGCGCCGCGCTGGCCAGGTCCTTGCGGTACATGAACATCTCGACGTTGCCCACGATCGTGATGCCGTAGAGATGCTGCGTCTTGCTCTGCTCCGAGGGCGGCACCGGCCCATGCGGCGGAGGCCACGTGCCCACGTCGTACACGATGCTCGGTATGTCAGAGTCGCGGGAAAAGCCGAAGTTCGAATCGAGCGGTTGGAGGGCACCCATCGTGCCGAATTTGGGCATCCACGGGTCGTCCATCATGCAGAGGTCGTAGGACGAGCCGTTCGCCTGGAACGTCGTCACGAGCTTTTCGAAAAGCTGGTCGTAGGGAAACTCGACGACCTCCATCGTGATGCCGGTCTGCGTTTGGTACATCGGAGCCACTTTCTTGAGCGGCCCATCCTCCGCACCCTGAACCGCTGCGATGGTCAGCTTGGTCGTCTTCGACCCCGCCGAGCCCCCGATCGAGCACGCGTCGAGGATGGCTGGAATCGAGG
>VBHJ01000049.1:12765-14483 GCA_005887685.1 Chloroflexota bacterium
GATTGGTTGCATATCGACCTCCTTTGAGGCTGAACATGCCCTCCCTTAGGAGCGGCCCCGCGGGCAGAAATTCGTGGCGCGATGGTATCAGGTTTGAGCAACGCCCCCAGTACGCCTCTGGGTAGGGAAGGGCCGAAAATAGCTGACGTGCATGTCGGACTGATCGGCGTGGGGAGGATCGGCGCCTTCCACGCCCAGGGCCTGGCCGAGCTCTCAAACGTCGACCGGCTGACCGTGACGGACGTGGATCGGAATCGGGCCGCGGACGTCGCGCAGCGTCTTGGCGCCCAGCTTGCCGATACGCCGCAGGCGCTCCTCGATTCCGGGGTCGACGCGCTCGTGATCGCAGCAGCAACCCCCGCTCATGCCGCGCTGCTCCACATGGCGGCAGAGGCACGAGTGCCGGCCTTTTGCGAAAAGCCGATCGCGCTCGACGTGGAGACGACCGACGCGGTGATCGAGCGTGTGGAGCGGGCCGGAATCCTGGTCCAGATCGGGTTTCAGCGCCGCTTCGACGCAGGTTATCGCGCGGCCCGGGAAGCCGTGAGCTCGGGTGGGCTGGGCGATGTTCAGCTCATCCGGATCGGCACCCACGACCCTGCCCCGCCGCCAGAGGAGTACGTGGCCGTCTCCGGCGGAATCTGGCGCGATCTCGCCATCCACGACTTCGACATCGCACCCTGGGTGCTCGGACGGGCCGTGGTCGAGGTTTGCGCCGACGACCCTCTTTTCACGAGGCACGACGATGTCGATGCCGCGGCCGCGGTGCTCCGGTTCGAAGGGGGAAGTCTGGGCATCTTCAGCGGGATGCGGAACGACCCTCGCGGTTACGACGTGAGGATGGAGGTGTTCGGACTCCGTGACAGCATCGTCGTCGGCTGGTCCGACCGGACTCCCATCAGGTCGGTCGAACCCGGCGTCGCCGCCCCGGACCAACCTGGCTATCGCGACTTGTACGGAAAGGATCCGCGAGCCTGTGCACAGTGCACGAAGCGCGTCGCGCGCTGGTGGTCGCCCTGGCAGCCGACCGTTCGCGGCGCCAGAATCGGCCGGTGCGCATCGAAGAGCTCGCCTAGCCGCGCGGGTCAGAGACCCCGGTCGGCCAGGTACCGGCGGTTGGCGCGCTGGTCGACCGCCGGTTTGCCCTCACGGTCGGGCAGCACGTCCTGCTCGACGACAAGCCAGCCCGAGTAGCTCCCCTCCTCCAAAAGCGCGAGAACCCTGTCGACCTCGAGGTCGCCTTCGCCCAGCCTGCAGAAGGCATGCCGCCGCCAGATCTCGATCACGGGCGCGGACTCACGAATGATCTGATCGACGACGGCGCGCCGCGCGTCCTTGAGGTGCACGTGGTTGATGCGCCCGCCCCAGTCCCTCACCGCCTGGAGCGGATCTCCTCCGCCGAGGAGGAGATGGCCGGTGTCGAGGCAGAGCCCTATCGATGTGAGCTCCAACACCTTGTCGATCTCCCACGGCGCCTCGATGTGCGTCCCTGTCTCGGGGTGAAACGTCGGCTCGTAGCCGCGTTCGCGGCACTGCGCCACCGACACCTCTACGCCACCGGCGAAGCGCTTCCATCTCTCATGGTCGAAGCCGATGCTCCGGTCGGTAGCCGCCCGCCCAGGATTCGCACGCCTGGCGTCGCTCCCGGCGTCGGCCAGCGTCGGTTTCGGCTTGAGGCCGGTGCTCGCGTTGCCGACGGCGTCGAAAGCGTCAAGCAG
>VBHJ01000049.1:14520-18651 GCA_005887685.1 Chloroflexota bacterium
CCCGCAAGGCCGAGGCCGCGGCGGCGCAGATTCTCAGCCAGCACGTCGCCCTGGCCGAGATAGCCGGGAGGTCCCAGATCGATCCCCGCGTAGCCTGCATCGGCAACCGCGTCGAGGACGGTTTCAGGCTCAGGGACCTCGGGCAGGATACCCACGGTCAGCTCGAAGGCGCCATAGCTCACCGGCGCGTTGGCGACCACGATGCGGCTCGAGCCGCTGGAGGGCGTCGACGGCTGATTCAAAGCGCGATAAATTGTGTCGCTTCCCAATGTAATGTGAAGAGCGAGTTGACCGGGAAGGCGGCGACGCTGACATACAAGAGCCCGCTTCACCAGATGACAGAGACCACGCCGACGTGTCTCTGGAACGACTCGGCTGACATCGATGAGCTCAAGTACGCGATAGCGAACGGGGCCGTCGGAGCCACGTGCAATCCCGTCATCGCGCTGGGGATCCTCAAGAAAGAGATCGCCGTATGGGGGCCTCGGGTAGAGGGGCTGATGCGTGAGCTGCCAGGTGCGACCGAGGACCAGATCGGCTGGAAGCTGATCGAAGAGATGTCGGTGAGGGCGGCGAAGCTCCTCGAGCCGGCGTTTGCGATGCATCGCGGGCGCAATGGACGGCTGTCGATCCAGACCGATCCGCGACTCTTCCGCGACACGACGGCGATTCTTGAGAACACGACGCGCTTCAACGCCCTCGCGCCCAACATGATCGTGAAGATTCCGGCAACCCGGGCGGGCATCGCCGCGATCGAAGAGGCCACCTATCGCGGAGTGAGCATCAACGCGACAGTCTGCTTCACGCTCCCGCAGTGCATCGCGGTCGCCGAATCCGTCGAACGCGGCTTGCGGCGGCGCGAAAACGAGGGCATGGACATCAAGTCGATGGGCCCGGTATGCACGATCATGGTCGGAAGGCTCGACGACTGGTTGAAAGTCCTGCTCGACAAGCGGGAAATCTCAGTCGACCCCGGCTTCCTGGAATGGGCGGGCGTGGCCGTCTTCAAGAAGACGTACGCCATCTTCCGGGAGCGAGGCTACAGGCTTCGGCTGTTGTCAGCCGCGTTCCGCAACCACATGCACTGGAGCGAGCTGATCGGCGCGGATGCGGTCATCTCGCCCCCCTCTGTCTGGCAGAGGCGCTTCAACGCCAGCGACATCAGCGTGCGGTCTCGGATCGACGACCCGGTCGACCCGAAAGTGGTCGATCAGCTGCTGCGCCATTTCGATGATTTCCGGCGGGCTTATTCGGAAGACGGGCTGACCGAGGACGAGTTCGACTCGTTTGCCCCCACGGTGCGCACGTTGCGCCAGTTCATCGCGGCGTGCACCGACCTCGACGGCCTGGTGCGCGACGTGATGCTGCCCGAACCCCACTAGCCTCAGCGTGACCGCGATTCGTCTGACCATGGCGCAGGCGCTGATTCGCTTCCTGTCTGCGCAGCACGTGGAGCGCGACGGGTCCGACCATCGATTCATCGCCGGCTGTTTCGGCATCTTCGGCCATGGAAACCTCACGGGCGTCGGTCAGGCGCTGGCTCAGAACCCGGAGCTGATGACGTACTACCAGGCGCGCAACGAACAGGCGATGGTCCACGCGGCGGCGGGTTTCGCGAAGATGCGAAATCGGCTCCAGATCTTTGCCTGCACGACCTCGATCGGCCCCGGCGCCACCAACATGATCACCGGCGCCGCCGCCGCCACGACAAACCGCATACCGGTCCTGCTTCTGCCCGGCGACGTGTTCGCTTCGCGAAGGCCGGATCCTGTTCTGCAGCAGCTCGAGACACCGTCGCGGGGTGATATCAGCGTCAACGACACTTTCATCCCGGTCTCCCGGTACTTCGACCGCATCCAGCGTCCGGAGCAGCTCGTTCCGGCGGCGCTCGCGGCGATGCGCGTGCTGACGAGCCAGGCCGAGACGGGCGCTGTCACGCTGGCCCTGCCCCAGGACGTGCAGACCGAGGCTTTCGACTACCCGGCCAAATTTTTCGACAGGCGCAGCTGGCACATCGCCCGCCCGCTGCCAGACACCGGCGCAATCGATCGCGCGACGGCGGTGATCCGCGCCGCCAGGAATCCCCTGATCGTCGCCGGAGGAGGCGTCATCTACTCTGAGGCGTCCGAGGCGCTGAGCAAGCTCGTCGAGCACACCCGTATCCCGGTGGCGGAGACCCAGGCGGGCAAGGGCTCAGTGCCGTTCGACCATCCGGGGTGCCTTGGCGCCATCGGCACGACCGGCACTCTCGCCGCGAATCGCATCGCGGCGAAGGCCGACGTCGTGATCGGAGTGGGCACGAGGTACACCGATTTCACGACCGCATCGCACACAGCCTTCCAGAATCCAGGGGTGGATTTCATCAACGTCAACATCGCGGAGTTCGACAGCCACAAGCTGGGGGGACTCGCCCTGACAGGGGATGCCCGTGCGACCCTCGAGGCGCTCGACGACAGGCTTTCCGGCTGGAATGCCGACGAAGGATACGTGCGTGAGTATGAGCAGCTCCGAACGGATTGGGATGTCGAGGTGACCAGGCTCTACAACCTCGCCCACCAGCCGCTTCCGGCGCAGTCTGAGGTGGTCGGCGCGGTCAACGAGCTGTCCGGCCCACGTGACGTCGTCGTGTGCGCGGCCGGTTCGCTTCCCGGTGACCTGCACAAGCTGTGGCGCACGCGCGACTCGAAGGGCTACCACGTCGAATACGGATACTCGACCATGGGCTATGAGATCGCCGGCGGGCTTGGCGTGAAGCTTGCGGACCCGTCGCGTGAGGTCTATGTGATGGTGGGCGACGGCTCTTACCTGATGATGGCGCAGGAGATCGTCACGTCGATCCAGGAGCACGTGAAGCTCACCATCATCCTTGTCGACAACGAGGGCTTCGCGTCGATCGGCGGCCTGTCGCGGTCGAAAGGCTCGGGAGGGTTCGGCACTCGCTATCGCTATCGAGAGGACGGCTCACTAGGTGACGACGCGGCGCATCGACATGGCAAAGGATTGCCCGTGGACCTGGCTTTGAACGCGCAGGGGTTTGGGTCGCATGTGTTCCGCGCGAGCAACATAGAAGAGCTTCGCGATGCATTGGTGGCGGCCAAGAAGATTGACCGCACGGTCGTCATCTACATACCGGTCGACCGGTACGAAGCCGTGCCCGATTACGACGGTTGGTGGGAGGTGCCGGTCGCGGAGGTGGCGGACTCCGGCGAGGTGAAAAAGGCGCGCGAAGAGCACGTGCGAGGGCTTGAGCGCCGCCGCTGGCACCTGTGAGCCGGCTCGCGATCCGGCGTCGAGAGCCCGATGCGAATGGCCTTCTGGTGTCGATCACGCCCGAGACGGCCGGATGGTCGTATGTCGGCTTCGACGTGTACCGACTGGTGCGCGCCGCGCGGTTCGAGCGGCGAACCGGCCAGCGCGAGGTATGCGCGGTGTTGCTCTCCGGTCGCGCCGACGTTGAGGTCGGCCACCATCACTGGGACGACGTGGGCGCCAGGGAAAGCGTCTTCGGCGGCAGGCCCGACGCCGTCTACGCGCCGCCGCGAATGTCCCTGGCGCTGACGGCTTCGAGCCAGGAGTGCGTGGTCGCGCTGTGCTGGGCGCCCGCGACGCATGGCGCCGAGCCGTCGCTGATCCATGCCGCGGACATTCATCCCTTCCAACGAGGATCAGGCGGCACCGCGCGGACGATCCACAACATCCTCATGGAAGACCGCGCCGCCGAGTCGCTGCTGGTCACCGAGGTTCTCACGCCGGCCGGCAACTGGTCCAGCTACCCACCCCACAAGCACGACACCGACGACCCTCCACGGGAGTCTTATCTGGAGGAGGTCTACTACCACCGCATCTTGCGGCCGGACGGTTTCGCGGTGCAGCTTGTGTACACCGATGATCGATCGCTGGATGAGGCCATCCAGGTCCGGGACGGAGACGTGGTGCTCGTGCCGCGCGGCTACCACCCGGTGGCTGCGGGACCGGGGTACGACCTGTACTACCTGAATGTGATGGCGGGACCGAGGCGCCGGTGGCTGGTCACGACGGACCCTGACCATCGCTGGCAGGTCGAAGGAACGCGGGACAAGAAGCCGTAGGTTTCCGACGGGTAACCCGGCCCGAAGGGTTACATACTGGATT
>VBHJ01000050.1 GCA_005887685.1 Chloroflexota bacterium
TGTGCAGCGTGATCGTGGTCTTGTCGTAGACCAGCGCCGGAGGCAGCGCCACGGTGAACGACGGCGGCTGGTAGATGAAGGGCGGCGGGTTGAAGACGAGCGGCGGCGGCGTGCCGCCGATGTGCACGGTCACGTTGCCGGAACCGCCTTCGATCGTCAACATGCGACCGGCCTCGGTGCCGAGCACCCAGACCGAGTCGCTGCCGCCGCCGCCGAAGATCTGGATGGACTGGATGCCGGTGAACGAGACGATGCGACCGGCGCCGGCGACGTAGGTGTTCGTCACCACAAAGGTGTCGTCGGCGGGCGTCCCGTCGATGACCAGGGTGTTCAGGCCGGTGCCGCCGATGATGATGACCGGCGCGTTCTGCAGGTACTCGTACCGGTTGCTGCCCGTACCGCCGAAGAGCTTGATGAGGTTGGTCACCTCATCCGGGTTGTCCGGGTTTTCCTTCAGCACGAGGAACGTGCGGATCAGGAAGGTCGCGTCGCCCGAGCCGCCGGCGAGGTAGAGCCGAGCGCGGTTGTGGTCGACCTCGAACTCGTCCGTCCCGCTGCCGCCTGTGATGAACAGCGTGGCCGTGTTCCCGTTGGTCATGTGCGCCGTGTCGGCGACCGGGATGCCGTTGGGGAACTCGAGCGTGCGGTTGCCGGGGTCCGGGATCAGGGGCACGGTGCCGACGACGACGACGTCGTCGCCGCTACCTAGCGAGATCCTGGTCACCACGGCGGTGTCGTTGGACAGCACGTGGTCGTCGCCGCCGAGCGTGTAGAGCTCCATCCGCTGCACGCCCTGGTAGCTGATGCTCATCGTCGAGGTGCCGGTGGTCTGCACGAAGCCCACCGCGAAAGAGCCGCTGCCGGCCGCGTTCAAGGTGATGTTGTCGGACTGGTTCGAGCCGAACACGACCACGTCAGCCTGGCCGCCGCCACCGGCACGCGAGTCGACGATGTCGATCTGAGCCGCGTCGCCTGGGAGGATCGCGATCACGTAGTGGTCCGGGTGGCTGGTCTCGGCGATCGTCCCCTTGTCGGTGACCCTGGCGTCCAACGTCGCATGGCCGGTGAACGGCTTTACCGCCTGGGACACGCCGTCAACCCAGATCCTGCCGTCGACCGCGTTGACGACGAGCGTGGTGTTGTGGTCGCCACCGTTGAGCTTCGCGACCTGGAAGATGTTCTTGAGGTTCTCGACGGTCGCGCCTGCCGCCCACTGCTCACCGTAGCCGGGCTGCGGCAGGGCGATGTGGTGGGTGAGCGCGAAGGCCATGGCGTCTTCGTTCTGCTGAAGCCCGGCGTCCTGCCAGTAGCTGACCCGGCCGCTGTTGTCGAGCGCGTGCCCGATGACCAGCGTATCGCCGTAGAGACCCATGTCGAGGTCGCGGGTCTCGATCAGCGTGTTGGTGTAGCAGTCGGGCTGGCCCAGCTTGTCGGGTGTGCAGAGCTTCTTTGGCGCGTTGCTGTCGCTCGCGGGATCCGCGCTGAAGAAGGTGTCCTTGCCGCCACCACCGGTCACGGTGCAGTTGCCGAGACCGCAGTCGATCACCTCGTCGAACGGCGAGCCGATGATGCGGTTGTTACCGACGCCACCGTGCATCTCGAGGTGCACCAGGTTGACCGGCGCCGCGTTCGGGTTGGTGGTCGAAACCCCGAGCCCGCCGGCGTCGATGGTGTCGTTTCCGCCCTTGCCGTTGATGATCAGGGTGTCGCTCTGGCCGGGCAGCGTGTGCTTGACGAGGATCTGCTGGTTCCAGCCACCCACCGAGCGCACGATCTGGACGCCGCCGTTCGGGTCGGTGCCGCTCAGCGTGAACGTGTCGGCGAGAGGCCCGCCGTTGATGGTCACGGTGGATGCGCCCTGGTGCCCGCTCGTGACGATCACCGGCTGCTCGACCTGGACGCCTGGGTTGTTCGGGTCGCTGACCAGCCGCGTCTGGCCCGTGTCGACGATGTTCTGGCCGGCGTCGAGGCTCAGCAGCTGGATCGTGCTTCCGTTGAGGTCGTCGACGGTGATGGTGTTGGCGCCGCCACCCGCGTTGAGGTCGAGCTCCTTGACATACGTGGGCGTGATCGTCGCGATGCCCGCGCTGCTCGTCACATCGACCTCGGTGCCGCCGGCCACGGCGAGCGACTTGAGGATCTCCACCCGGTCGCCGTTCGGGGTGCCGTTGATGATGAGCACGTTCTTGGCGCTGGCGACCCCGGTGATGACCGGCTGGTTGGCCGGCGTCGGCATGTGGATGGTGACCGCCGTATCGCCGGTGCCGCCTGTGATGGTGTCGTTGACGCCGTTGTCCGTGATCACGGTCTGGCCCGAGCCGCCCGTGAAGGTGTTGGTGGCGCCAAACCCGCCGATCAGGGTGTTGTGGCCGTCGTAGGAAATCATCGCCACGTTGGCGGCCTTGCCGTAGTTGACCACGTAGCTGCTGCCGTTCGCGTTTCCGGAGCCGCCCTTCAGGGTGATCGAGCCGTCGCTGTCGGGGCCTGCCTCGATGTAGTTGTTGCCCGACCCGCCGTACAGCTTCGCGCCGCCAGTGCCGTCGTACACCACGCTGTCGTTGCTCTGGTTGCCGCCGCCCGCGTGCAGCTCCACCGGTGTCAGCACGCCATTGGCGACCGTGAAGCTGTTGCTTCCGCTGCTGCTGCCAAAGCCCACGACCTTGCTTACGTGGCGGAAGTTCTGCTGGTGGCCGAACCCTGTCACCTGGAGTGTCTCGTCCCCGGCGCTGCCTCCGACGTGCTCGATCTTCCACGAGCCTGCGGCGTTCGGCCCGTCAATGCCGCGGACGGAGCCTCTCGCGCCGCTGTTGAGATACAGCACGCCGCCGTGCCAGGCGCGCTGGCCGTTGCTGGCGGCAACGTTCGGGTCCGTCGATCCGGCATCGCCGGCCAGGTAGATCGGCCTGGGCAGCTGGATGGTGCCGATGTTGAAGCTGGCGTCCGCATCGATCGAGAAGAAGAGGAACGAGATGCTGATGTGGACGCTCAGGATCAGCGGCACCGCGCCGCCGACGCTGCTGGTCGCGGTCAGGCTGCCGGATATCGAGCAGCCGGCCAGCGATATGCCGAACGCACGGACGCTGACACTCCCGGCGAATGCGATGCCGAAGGAGAAGGTGACGATGCCCGTATTGGTGTCCGTGTCGGAGAAGAGCCACGTGTGGAAATGGATGCTGCCGCGGAGCCCGAAGCTGCTCGAGCCGATTGTGATGCCGCCGTCGAGCGCCAGGTTGTACTCACCCCTGGAGTCGATCCAACCCGACGCACCCAGAGTCGCGACGCCGAAGAAGTCGGTGCTGGCGCTGAACGAGAAGACCCACTCGCCCGTCTCAAGAGTGATGAGATGCGAGGTCTCGCCCGAGCCAACTGTGATGTCGCCGCCGCCGATGACGAAGTCGATGCTCGCCGTCAGGTGGATGACGCCCAGGATGTGGATCGCGCCGTCGATGTGAAGCCTGAACGAGCTGGCCGGGATGACCAGGCCGTTGGCGTTCCGATCGGCGGTGGTGGTGTTCATCCGGATCTCGCCGTTGCCGACGATCTTGATGATGTCGATGACGTTGAAGTTCACGGAAATGGCCAGCCTGAGCACGAGGCCTGGGTGGTTGTCGAAGTAGACGCCCGCGAACCCGGTGGCCTGCACGTCGAGCGGGCCCAGAGTCAGCGAGACGTCGAAGGCAATCGTGAACTGGCTGCTGTTGATCACGATCTTGACCGACCCGCTGGCCTCGACAACTGACAGGATGGTCACGCTCCCGTGGATGTCGAGCGTGAAGCCTGACGGGACGGTCACGCACTGCTTGGTCTGGTTGGGGCTTGGACATGGCGAGCCGCCGCTTGCGACCTGGATTGCCTTGTCGCCCGACGCGGTGGTAAAGGTGAGCTTCGCGCCGGCGCTGAAGGAGAGGCCAAGGCCGCCGCCGAAGCCGGCGCCAATCGACAGCTGCGCGTAGATGGACAGCCCATCGCCGTCGATCTGGAACGCGAACGTCCCGCTGATGCCGCCGATGCCCTTGAGGGACACGCTCGCCGTGCCGCTGAACGACAGGAAGAACGGGCTCGGGCTGAACTGGAACAGGAAGTCGCCCTTCACGTCCACCAGGTCGCCCGCGATCTTGAGGTCGCCGTTGAACTTCAACAGCAGGCCAGAGTCGATGTTGATCGTGCCGAAGATGAGGTCGCCGTTCGCCTTGCGAGCCAGCTGGTACGGGTTGACGCCGGCGCAGTTGGTCGCGCCGGCCGGGTTGTCGCCACACGTCTGGAAGGTGTAGGTGGGCTCGATCGACTGCTGCGTGAGGAAAAGGTTGATCTCGAGCAGGAAGTCACCAGTGAACGTGACGCCGGGAATGGCGCTGGTGTCGAGTGCGAGCGTGACACGGCCGACGATTCCGGGATCGCACGTGCCGAGGTTCAACGGGTCGCAGGGAGTCGGGTTGCTCGGGTGGCTCGTGTAGAAGCCGAGGTCGATCGAGCCCGACAACGAGCCCAGGAAAAGGATCGTGGTGCTCACGGCGCCCTGGATGCGAATGAAGCTCGGGGTTGCGGGTGGGCCGGGCAGCGCAACCTGGATCGTGACTCCGATCACGCCGGTCAATGTGATGAGGCCCTTGATCGAGATCGTGCCGGTGACGACGGCCTGGAAGTAAACCGCGCGTCCGGGCAGCTGGTTGGTCGTCGAGCCGTCGATGTTCGGCGCGACGGAGGGGATCGTGATCGACGTCGGGAAGCTCGGCGGCAGCACGTCCAGGAACTCCTGCGGCAGCTGGAAGGTCAGGTTCGCCCCGGTCGTGTTGAACGTGACGCGCGCGCTGCCGTGGAACTGGAAGATGCCGCTGATGTCCGACAGCGCGCTTCGACTGTCGCCAGGCGCGCCTGGTCCGGTGCCCGCGCCGATCTCGAGTGTGAAGGTGCCCGCGATGCCGGGAAGAGCTGTCATGGACAGCGACGTCGTGGCCGTATTCGCGTCGCTTCGACTTACGCGCGTCGCCATGACAAAGCTGGTTCCGTCCGTGCGGGTGATGCTCACCACGCCTGCGCTGGCGGAGGCGGAGAAGCCGGGCTGGGCATTGAGGGCCGCGGCGATCGCCGTGGCGGCCGCTTCGAGACTGGCCGCGGTGGTCCCATTCAGCGTGACCGTCACCGTGCCGTAGGCGGTCGCGTCGCTGCTCGTGCCCAGGTCGATCGCGAGCTGGTCGCCGGACTGAGGCGAGGCGACGGTGAAGCTGTTCGTGGGCCCGTACTCGATGAAGAGCAGTCCAGTCGCCCGGCCACTGATACCCAGAGGATCGATGCTCCCGCCGGCCGTGAAGAAGAAGATGGTCTGCGTCGAGCTGATCTGGATCAGGAAGCCGCCGTCCATGTGCACCCACACGGTCGGGTTCGCGTTGTTCATGGTGCTCGGGTCGTAGAGCGTCGCGCCGCCGACAACCTCGAGCAGGAAGGAGACGGGAGCGAGGTTGTAGGTGCGCTGCTCGCCGCGCACGATGAGGATCGGGTTCCCGTCCTTGTCAGTCGAAGCCTGAAGGAAGAACTGGCGGCCGTCGCCGTTGATGATTCGCCACTCCTTGCCTGGGATCGTGCCCTCGACTTTTGCGCTTTGCAGCGTGATCGAGCTGAAATTCTCGAGCGTGTACGTCTGCCCCGTGCCCAGGGTCAGCGCGAGCGGCGTCGGCTCACCTGCGTCGGTGTCCAGGATGCCGTCGAGGTTGCGGTCGACCGGCGGCGTCTGGAACAGCGCAGCCCAGGCGGTGGGAAGGTTCACGGGATCGAACGTGTTGGTGGGGAGGGCGGCTAGCAGGGAAGCGTTGCTCCCCGACGTCGGCACGGCGAACAGCGTCCCGCCGGGGATGCCTTCCAGCGACAGCTTCTCGGTCTTGGTCTGGTTGGTCGTGTTGATCTCGAGCAGTGCTGAGCCCTTGAGGACGATGCCGTACGGCTGCAGGAAGTCGAAGTTGGTCTGGAAGGCGGCGACGCCCCAGAAAGAGGTGCTCGAGAGCGTGCCGCCCGACTCGAGCACGAACACGGCGGCGCCCGACGCGATGTTGCCGATCTTGATCACCTCGATCGTCCCCGACGCGGTCAGCTCGAACCGGCTGAGCGTCGTGCCGTTGACGACCCGCGTGCCGATATCGAGCTCAACCCCGCCGCGGATTGCGAGCAGCGGCGTGTTCTTGCTGTCGCTGAACAGGCCACCAGCGCGCAGCTCCATCCCACCGGTAATCGACAGGAAGAAGACACGGTTGGTGGTGGTCTGTGCGCCGCCCGTCGCCTGCGGGTCTTCGAACAACCTGAATGCGTCGGTGCCGCCGATGCCGAGGTTGCCGGCCTTGTCACTCCATCTGCCAGGCAGGAAGGTGACGTCGACCGTGCCCGCGGCGAACTGGCCGCTGAAGTAGTAGCGGACTGTGTGGCCGTCGGCGAGGATGGTCGGCTTCACGGCTGCGTCGAGCGAGGCCGTTCCGGCCCCAGTCCCTGTCAGCGGTCCGAGCTGAGTCTTCGTGGTGAAGTCAGTGGTCTCGAGCGCGACACCACCCGCGCTCGCAAAACGGACATCGATGTAGGTATCGCCACCGAGCAGCGAGGTTGGTGCCTGTTGCGTGGCGGCCATGTGCGTGCTCGGCGCGCTCTCGTAGGTCCAGGTGGCCGGCGCGAAGGCCACGGTCACCTGCTGTCCGGCGGCCAGGTTGGAACCGCTGACGGGGAAGCGGAAGGTCCCCGGCTTGCCATCTACCGCGGTTGGGGCGCCGACGGTCAAGGTCGCAGTGGCCGCGTCCGTGACGGTGATCGCACCGGCTCCCACGCTCGAGATGTCAAGCGTCGGCGATTCGCCGAAGAACACATCGACGTACGCACCGCCGGTGCCGAGCTTGAGCTGCTCCGGGTCAAACAACGGGATCGACTTGCCCGCGGAGTCCTCAAAGTTGAGCGTCCCGCCGATGAACGTCAGCTGCGCCAGGTCTGGGGGCCGCAGCGTCCCGGTCGTGAAGTAGCGGAACACATAGGTTGTCGCAGTTGAAGCGATCAGGACAGGCGCCTGGGTGGTATCGAGGGCAATCGCGCCCTTGGATGGGTCTTGAGGGGCGATCGTGAACTGCGGCGCGCCGGCGAGCACCGACGCGACGTCCACGCCCTGTGCGTACGCCGGCACCGTGTAGGTGACGTCGACGTAACCGCGGCTGTTGACCTGCCCGAGACTTGCGGCGCTGTCTTGCTGCGGGTCGGCCAGCTGGGCGGTCAACTGCTGGACGGTGAAGTGACTGAAGGTCTCCAGGTTGCCGATGGCGGGCTGACCGGAGGTGATCGAGCCGGCCGGGAACTTGGTGGTGACCGCGCCCGCGGCGAAGGTGCCGCTCACGAAGTAGCGGTAGACCGACGTGCCGGTGAGGAGGGTCGGCCTCGCATCAGGCAGCACGCTGAGCCCGCTCGCGCCGGCGCCCTCGAACGTGTAGTTGACGGCGGTGCTGAGGATCACATCGCCGGCCGTCGCCTTCAGCTGGACGTCGACGTAGTGAATGTTGGGTGTCGCCACTCCGTCGACCGTGAAGTTCACGGGCAGCACGGGCCCGGTGAAGCTGCTCGTCGTGCTGTTCGTGAAGTGGACTTTGCCCGCCACGAAGGTGATCTGGACATCACCGCTCGTGTAAGAGCCGACGGTCCAGAACCGGTAGACCAACGGACTGCCTGGCGCGCTGACCAGGACCGGCACCTGCTTCGGATCCGGATCGATCTGGAAGGTGCCAGGCCCGGCACCCGAGCCGCCCAGCGCGAAGTCGTCGCTCGAGATGCTCGACGGATCGACGGTCAAGCCGGTGGGCGCCGCGAACGGTACGTCGATGTAGCCGCGGCCGTTCAGCTGGCCGGCGCCCTGAACGGAGCCCTCGGCCGGACCGACGAGCGTCGCCGTCGGACCGAGCACGGTGAAGGACTGCGTGCAGATCTTTGTGAACGAGCACTGGGCGTTGGAGTAGTTGCCGTCGCTGATGTTCCCGGGACTGAAGACGACGCTCACGTCGCCGGCTTTGTAGGTGCCGGTGAGGTAGTAGCGGTACAGGTTGGTCCCCATCAGTGTCTTCGTGATCGGCTGCAGGGTGGCGATCGAGCTGCCGGCTGCTGCCGTCACGGTGAAGGGATCGCCGGTGAACGTCACCGTTCCGCCGCCGACGGTGGGCGTGTACTGGACATCGAGGTATGTCGTCGCGGGGTGGCTGGTGCCCAGGTCGATGGTGGTCGCCGCCACGGGGCCCGCGTACGACCACGAACCGGGTGCGAAGGCGGCCATCACGAAGCCGGATGTACCGAGGTGTCCGGACACGCGGTACTGCACGGTCACGCCATCGGCGAGAACGAGCGCGGGGACGCTTGCGTCGATCGTGAGCTGATCGGGATCGAGGCCGAGGCCGCTGCCGCTCAGCATGACCTGCTTGAACGTCTGCAGCGAGCCTGGGTCGAGCGCCGCGCCGGCCGGCACCGGGAAGATGACGTTGAGGCCGAATGCGTCATTCACCGCGACAGTGATCGGTCCCGTGGAGCTCACCGGGGAGCCTGCGCCGCCCGCCTTGGGCACGACGGACCAGCTGTTCCCGTTGAAGATCGCCGTCACGCCGTTCTTGTCGGTTGGAAGGCCGGTTACCGCGTAGCGAACAGTCTTTCCATCGGGCTCGACCTGCGGCCGTATCGTCGTGTTGACCGCCAGAGCCCCGAACGTCCCGCCGAGGTCGAACTGCGTGAAGTCGAGGCTCGCCGCAACGATCCTGTTGGTATCGAGCATGTTCGGGAACAGGATGTCGATCGTCGACGGTCCCAGGTCGACCAGCGACGGGACGGTGACGTTCGCGATCACAGTCGACTTGAGGGCCGGGGCGCCGGTGATCCAGGTGAGCACGACAGTCTGACCGTCGATGAACGC
>VBHJ01000257.1 GCA_005887685.1 Chloroflexota bacterium
CGGCAAGTACGTGCCGATGCTGGCGCCGCTCAAGTCCGACCAGACCACGCATGTCGCCGCGACGATCGTGCTGATCGCGATCCTCATCGTGGTCAACGTCATCGGCATCCAGGAGTCGAGCGCCCTCAACCTGGTGCTGGCCTTCACCGACCTGATCACCCAGTTCGTGCTCGTGATCCTTGGGCTGATCCTCCTCTTGAACATCCAGACGGTCATCCACAGCATCCATCTCGGCCTCGCGCCGACGTGGGGCAACTTCTTAGCCAGCATCTCGATCGCGATGGTCACTTACACGGGAATAGAAACGATCTCCAACCTCTCTGAGGAGGCAAAGAACCCGGGCCGGAACGTTCCTCTCGCCACATGGTGGGTCATCGTTGCGGTGCTGTTCGTCTCGGCGTTCCTGCCGACGATCGGCGTGAGCGTCTTTCCCGTGACCCTGGACCCGAACACGCACAGCTACACCACGCAGCTCGCGACGACATGGAAGGCCGACCCCGTGGCCGGGATCGTGACCGGGTTCCCGCAGGAGACGCTGCGGTTCTGGGCGCAGGTCTGGGTCGGGATCCTGGCGTTCACGATCCTCGTCATCGCCACCAACGCCGGCCTGATCGGCATCTCTCGTCTCAGCTATTCGATGGCGGGGGTGGACCTCCTTCCCCATCGCCTCGCCGCCCTGCACCCGAAGTACAGGACGCCGTATGTGTCGATAATCGTTTTCGGAATCGTCGCCGCCCTTCTCGTTCTGCCCGGCCTCGTCGCCGGCAGCAAGGAGATCGACCTGATGGCCGCGGTGTATTCGCTGGCCGCGACCTTCGCCTTTTGCTCGGCCCACCTGTCAGTGATGCGGCTGAGGTTCATCGAACCGTCGCTCCACCGTCCGTATCGCATGCCGTGGAACATAAAATTCGGCCGGGACAGCATTCCCGTCCTTTCTCTTGTCGGCGCGCTTTTCATCGGTACGGTGTTCACGCAGCTGGTCTTTCAGAACATCTCGAGCTCGACCTTCATCTTCATGGGCTGGCTCGTGCTCGGCGCGCTGGCCTACGTCGCGTACCGGCGCTACCGCCATGAGCCGTTGTGGGAGCCGCTCGAGACGCCTCCTCCGCGCGAACGTGAGGTCGACCATGTCCCCTTCGAAACACTTCCCAGGAGCGCTCGCTACCGGATGGGCCGGCGGGAGCGAATCAGCGCTCACACGGCGGCGGTGCAGCGCGTCCGCGAGCGGCATCGGCCCACCTGGCAGCTGGAGCTCGAGCTGTTCTTCGCGCGCCACGGCGCGATCCGCGGGGTGCTGATCGTTCTCGTCTTCGCGGCGATCAGCGGCTTCGCAGTCTTCATCGACCTTTCCCCATTCGACCCGTTCGGCCCGGGCCTTGGATGGTCACCCGGCCTGGTGGTGGTGGCGTTCCTGGCCGCCTACGTCCTGAACCGAAGCCACTCGGAACAGTAACCCCCGGATAGTCCGGACTTTGCGTGCTCAACTGCCATTCCAATCCCGGATAGTCCGGACTATCCGAGGTTCAGCCCGAGCTCCTGCGCGCGGTTCGAGTAGCCCGGGTGCGACGGGCGCGCCACGCGATACCACGCCAGCGTTTCGGCCAGAGCATCCTCCAGGGCGGACGGTTCGAAGCCGAGCTCACGCCGCGCCCGGTCGAGCACGTAGCCCGCAGAGCGGATTGGATCGGGTCCGTACGGCCGCGCGCCCTCCGGAATCTCGGAGAAGGGCAGCGGATGCAGCCGAGCCGGCTTGCCCAGCGCCCGCGCGATGCCTTCGACGAGGTCGCGCAGGCTCACGCCCTCGAAGGCGGCGTTGTACGCCTTGTGCTCGGTGTCCTTGCGCAGGTCGCATGAGAGCGCGCAAGCGAATCCGATGTCTTTCACCCAGGCGAGACCTGCCTGCCACTCATAGGTTTCGGACGGTACTAGCACCGGTCCGCCGTCCTCCACGCGCTGGATGTACGCCGCGATGCGCAGCGTGTGGTCGGCGGGGCCGAAGACTGCGGGCGGCCGCACGACGGTCCACGGAAAATCGGGAAGGCGCGACAGGGTGGTTTCGCACCACCTCTTTCCCTCGCGGTAATCGAGTTCGTCAGGCGCCTCGCCCCTGAGCGGCACGAAGTCCTCCTCGCGTGCGGGCTTGCCGTGCAGGTCGGGGTACACCCCGGTCGAGACAAAGAT
>VBHJ01000051.1 GCA_005887685.1 Chloroflexota bacterium
AGCCAGGCAGGCCCCGCCGGCGCGAACCCAGGTCTGCGCGTTGGCGTAGACAGAGACGTTGCCCAGGTCCGAGTAGGTGCTCGACGCGGCATCGAAGCGATCATGGGCATAGACCGCACAGCTTCCACTCAGGGCGATTGCGTTCGACGCTACGATGCTGCCCGCCACGTTGAACTGGCCGCCCGTGCAGGAAAGTGTCGTGGCTGTCACCGCCGCGGTCGAGCCGCTCAGCTGTTGCGCCACGGCTCGCCTGGTCACATTCGTGGTCGACGCACCGGCGAAGTTGCCGAACGAGATGGGCAGCGCCACGGTGAGGCTGACCTCTACTTGCTCCTGACGGGCCCGGAACGGATAGCGGATCGTTTCGGTAAGCCCGCCGGCGAAGGTGTCGGTTCCGGTGTAGCCGGCGGCGCAGGAGCCGGCCCCGATGGCCAGCGCGCCGGTGCGCGTGCGCTGCGTGGCGACGAAGTTGTCCGCCTCGGTGATCACCGTGCTGGCCGACCCCGCGCTGCAGCCCACTCCGATCTTCAGCGCGGAGTCGAGGGCCGCCTGATCGGCGAGCTGCTGCAGCTGGTTGCGCTGCCATTCGACGGAACCTGTCAGCAAGATGAGCGCGGCCGAGCCGATGAGCGCCACCAACCAGACGGCGACGATGACGAGCACCTGCCCCGACTGTTGTGGCTTCAATACTCCAGCCTCTCCACAGACTGCGAGTCGAAGGTGATGGCGCTCGGGATGCCGAGCAGCGTGTTGAGCACGGGCTTCCACTGCAACTTGAGGTCGACGACGACCAGCTGATGCCCGGACGTGCGGACGGCCGCGCCACTCGCGCCGGCGCATGTCGGGCAGCTCCATCGAGGATTCGGATTGCCCGCGGCTGAATCGAGCTCGTAGACGAAGACGTAGACCTTGCTCGCGTTGATCGCCCCCGTGAGCGTGATCGTCCCCGGCTGGAGCGGGTTGGCGTTGGCGACGAAGTTGCCGTAGGACGGTGCGCTGCTGATCGCGGCCGAGTCCTGATAGACGACTGACATGCCCAAAGCGTCGAGCTGGTGCGCTCCGTTGGTGAGCGGGCCGAGCGAGCACGGTGTGGCGAGCGCCGTGCACGTGGGCGGCAGCGTGTTGGAGCCGCTGTAGTAACCGAGCACCGCCTGACGCGCCATGTCACGCGACGCGCCCTGCAGCATCGTGTAGATCAGCAAGCCGCGTCCCAGGTCGACCGTCGCGCCGATGAGCAAGAACAGCATCGGCGCAATCAACGCAAACTCCAGCAAAGCTTGTCCTCCCCATTTATGGGGAGGTGTCCGGCGAAGCCGGACGGAGGGGCCGACCCGGCTCACCACGCCGTCGTGGCGCGACTCGACCCCGTGATCGTGATCCCGCCGCCCAGGATGTTGAGGTCGCTGAAGCCGTAGTAGACGTAGACGTCGATCTCCGATTGGTAGAGCGTTTGCACCGCCCCGCTGCAGTTGTTGCTCGACCCGCAGTACACCGCGACCACCGCCTGTCCGGCCGCGGGTGTCGTGTAATCGACGCCGGCAACGAACGGCGGCGGGTGGTTGACCTGCGTGGGGCAAGAGACGCTTGTCGTCACGGCGGCAAGGTCGGCGGTGACGAGGCTGCACATCGCGGCCAGGCCAGGTCCGTTGGTGCTCGTGGTCTTGCCGGCCGCGTACCTCGCGGCGTCGCGCGCCGCATCCGAGGTCTCCACCGCGAACGAATATCCGCGACCGAGCTCGAGCACGCCCGCGACGAGCACGATGAGCACCGGCAGGGCGAGGGCGAACTCGACCAGGGCCCGCCTAAGCATCGAGCTTGAGGCTGGCCAGGATCACCCGCGCGACATCGGCCGCGCCACGGGACACCATCGACGAGGGGTCGTGCTGCAGGACCAGGCCGCCGGCGAGTGTCGAATCTTCCGGGCGCGAATCGTCGAAACCGACGACCACCGACATCTTGCGGCCGAGTATCGACTCGATCGCGGCCCGGTCGAGAGGCGCATGCGGGGAGCGCTGGTTGAGCACCAGCTCCATTCGGTTGTCAGGCACGTTCATGATGTCGCGGAAGATCGCCATCGCCCGTCGCGCGTCGGTCATCGCGGCGATCTCGGGCGGCACGACGACCACGAGGCACTCGGCGCGCTCGATGACGGCAAGCCCCGCCTCGGCCAGCGACGTGCCGAGGTCGACCACGATCACCTTCTGCCATGCGACCACCACGTCAAGAACGCGCCCGGTCAGCTCCCCGGTCAGCGTGTCGACCTCTTCCGGGCGCAAGGTGCCCGGCAGGACACCCATGCCGGTGCGGTGGTTGACGATGTTGCCGCGGAGGACGCCTTCGAAGTCAACCGGCGACGCCTTCGAAGCGCTCGCGATGGACCCGGTCGCGATCAGGTCGGCGAAAAGGGCGGCGTGCCCGAAAGGCGCGGCGAGGTCGACCAGCAGGACCTGGCGCGGGAACTTTCGAGCCAGGGCGGCCGCTGTGTTGATCGCCAGGGTCGTCGTCCCGGCGCCGCCTTTGGCCGAGAAGAAGGCGACCACCGGCGCCCCGGTCTTGGACGCCGTCTGCGCCTCGATCGCCGCGGCTGCGGTCACCTCCTGGTCCCAGAGCTTGTCCAGCGTGACGGCGACCTTCTCGAGGTTCGGCCCGAGGCCTTCGAGCATCCCGTCGCGGTCCAGGGTCAGGAGCACGGAATCGGTCAGGCCGTAGATGCTGGTCACGTAGCGGTCGCCGGTGCGGGGGACGGGGAGGATGACCAGGTCGCCTGGCGCCCGCCGCCGGGTCAGGAGGACCTTGCCCTTGGTGTCGGTGATCGACTCCTCGACCTGCCCGGAGGCGAGGAAGATCACGACGTCACCGCCCTGGCCTCCCAGGCGGAGGGTATCCCGGGCGGTCAGAGCCACCGGTCGCATCCGCCTGGCGACGGCTCGCAATATGCCGTCGTTTAGCTCCGAGAAAACGGCAGACATCTCGAGGATGCGCATCCGCATCTGCAGTGCGGACGGCGCCTGTTCTCCGGTTGGTCCGCTGCCGCCGGCGGCCACCTGGTGCGACTCTTCCTCCCGCGCCCTCTGTAAGGTTTCGGGAACCTCACGGGCGTTCAAAACGCCGATACTGTAGCAACCGCCCCCCAGATGGACCCACCGCTTCGCAGCAATGGCTCAAATACACGGCCCGCGATCCAGGCCACTCCAAAGGGTGGCGGCCGATCCCGGGTAGCCGGTCGCGTTGACCGGGTGCTTAACACCGCCCTCGCGGGGGAGCGGGCGGCGGTCCTTAACATCAGCGCCGCGGAGATGCTGGCCGAGCCTGAGGCCGTGGCCGCCGTCATCCAGGCGGCCGTCGACCGCCCTGGCGCGGGCGTCCTGGGCCACTGGATGATCCACGAGCTCTTCCGGCGGTCAGAGCTCCACGACGAGCTGCTCAACTCGCTCGCCAGCCCTGACCCCGCCCGGCGGGCCGCGGCGGCCCGGATCTGCGGCGCCGCGCGGCTGCCCGAGTCGGCCCTGTGGATCTCAGACCTGGTGGATGACCCCAACCTCGGCGTCAGGGAGGTGGCGGTGCGCTCGCTGGGCCGGCTTGGAGGCCGGCGGGCCGTCGAGCAGCTGATGGCTGCGGACGGCAAGATCCCCCTTCACCGCCTGGCGATCGCGCTCGCCCGGGCTGCCTCCGACGTCGACATCGAGGCGCTGATGCGCCAACCCACCAGCGAGCGAGCCGCGGTCGCGGCCGTCCTCGCCTGCGGCTTGCGGCGGGACGTCCTGCGGGTTTCCCCCCTCCTGGGCATCGCGCACGACCGCCGGTGGCCAAAGCAGGTTCGGCTCGCGGCATGCAAGGCGCTGGCGACCATCGGCGACCGTTCCGCAGCCGATGGCCTGAACCGCCTGACCGAGGCGGATCCGGAGCCGGACATGAAGAAGGCAGCGGCGCGCGCCCACCGCCGGCTGCTCAAGCGGGCGCTGCCGAGGCCGCGATGAAGCTCTCCGAGCGTTTCGACCGCCGCTACCAGCAGACGCCGGCCACCGCGCCGCAGACCCCAGTCGCGGCGCCGCCGGAGCCGGTGACCGGTCCGCTGACACCCGTCGACGGCACGCCCAGCATCGCGCCTGTCGAGCGTCGCGCGGCGGCTCGCGACGGAGCGGCGGCACAGCTGGTGACCGAGCAGCGGAGCACGGAGACGACCCCGCTCAGCCCCGCGCTGGCCGCCGCCAAAGCCGAGATCCACGCCGACCTTCTGCGCCGGCACGCCGCCGCCATCGACATCACCAACCGGGCTGGCATCAGGCGACTGCTGCTGCAGCTGACGGAGGACCACTTCCGCGCCAAGCCGCCGGCGGCGCTTGTCACGGCGGACGACCGCGAGCGCCTTGTCGACATCCTCTTCGACGAGGTCATCGGCCTCGGACCCCTCGAAGCGCCGCTGCGCGACCCGGACATCACCGAGATCATGGTCAACCGGCCGGAGCAGATCTTCGTCGAGCGGCGCGGCCGCATCGAGCTGACCAACCTCGCGTTCGAGGACGAGGACAGCCTGCGGCGCGTCATCGACCGCATCGTCTCCACCATCGGACGCCGGGTCGATGAGTCAGAGCCGATGTGCGATGCCCGACTGAAGGACGGCTCGCGCGTCAATGTCGTCATACCGCCGGTCGCCATCTACGGACCCTGCCTCACCATCCGCAAGTTCGGTCGCGAGGTCCTGACCCCCGAACGCATCGTGAGCGCCGGCGGCTCGAGCGAGGCGATCCTCGAGTACCTCAACGCCGCGGTGCAGACCCGTCTCAACATCATCGTCTCCGGTGGCACGGGCTCCGGCAAGACGACGCTGCTCAACGTTCTGTCCGGCTTCATTCCGCCCGACGAGCGCATCGTCACCTGCGAGGACGCTGCCGAGCTGCGGCTGCGCCAGGTGCATGTGATCAGCCTCGAGTCAAAGCCGGCCAACGTCGAAGGACGTGGCCAGATCACGATTCGAGACCTGGTCCGAAACTCGCTGCGCATGCGGCCCGATCGCATCATCGTCGGCGAGGTTCGCGGTGGGGAAGCGCTCGACATGCTGCAGGCCATGAACACGGGTCACGACGGATCGATGAGCACCGTCCACGCCAACAACCCGCGTGACGCGGTGACGCGTCTCGAGACGCTGGTGCTGCTTGCCGGAACGGAGCTGCCCTCGCGCGCGATTCGCGGCCAGATCTCATCGGCCATCAACATCGTCGTGCAGACCGAGAGGTTGCGAGGTGGAGCGCGAAAGATCGTCAGCGTGGCCGAGGTGCTCGGCATCGTCGACGGCGACATCTCGATGCAGGAGCTGTTCACGTTCCACCAGGTCGCGGTGACCCCGGACGGACGCGCGGTCGGCTACCACACCGCGACCGGCACGGCCTCCACGTACCAGGCCCACTTCCAGAGCAACGGCGTGGAGCTTCCGAGCTCGATGTTCGCGCCGAGCCCGCAGCCGCCGGAGGAGCACCTGTACTGATGGCCAAAGAGATCGGCACGCCGCCGCCAGACGAAAGCAAGAACGGCCAACCCAGCCGCACGATCCAGATCGATCCGGAGCTGCTCGCGGACATGGGCCACCAGCTGCGCAACCAGCTGAACGCGCTGGTAGGAGCGGCCGGCCTGCTCTCGAGTGGGGCGGAGACCAGCGAGGAGCGCGAGCTGGCCGCGATCGTCGAGGCAGGGGCGGAGCAGGTTTCGCGCATCGTGGACGAGGTGCTCGACGCGGCGACCATCGAGAGCGGCGAGTTCGAGCTCGCCCTGCATCCCTTTGACACCCGCGCGACGGTCGAGAGCTGTCTCGCGATTGTCGCCGAGGCCGCCGGCGCGAAGGGCCTCGACCTTTCTTTTGATGCAGCGCCTGATGTGCCGAACGTCGTCGTCGGCGACTCGCGCCGGCTGGAGCAGATCCTCCTCACCCTCCTGCACGGCTCGGTAGATCGCACGTATCGAGGCGGCGTTGGCGTCGAGATGACCTCGGAGGACCGCAACGGCCTCGTCGCCCTGCATTTCAAGATTCGCGACACCGGACGCGGCGTCCCGGCCAGGATCCTGCGGGGCGGGCTCGACGGAGTCACGGGACCCTACGACCGTCTCGAGCCCGGCGACCGGCTCGCCGTGTTGAGCCTTCGCACGACCAAGCAGCTGGTCGAGATGATGGACGGCGAGCTCCGCGTGGAGCAGGGCGGGGTGGAGGCCGGACCTGACGCCGGCACGACCTTCGACTTCACCGTCCTGGCCGAGACGCTTCCCGGGTCCGTGGCCACCACCCAGCTCACCCTGGAAGCGATGCGCGTGCTCATCGTCTCCGCCGACCCGACGGAAAGGCGACTCCTCAGCCTGCAGGTCGAGCAGTGGGACGCCCATGCGACTACCGCCACGCCCGAAGAGTCCATGGCCGCTCTGCAAACCCGACCGTACGACATCGCTCTCGTGGAGCATCGGCCGCCGTTGATCGACGGGCTCGAGATATCGAGCTCGCTGCGAAGCCTCAGGCGTCCCGAGCAGATGCCGATCGTGCTCATCGCCTCATCCACCCCCGGCGGAGCGGAGGCCGAGGCGGCGGACAGCGGTGTGATCCAGGCGACCCTGACCAAGCCGGTTCCGCCGCGCACGCTGCACGACGTGATGGTCCAGGTCGGCGGGCGCGGCGCTCAGCCCCAGGCCGCGCAGGTTGTCGAGCCGGGCGCGCTGCGTGTGCTGATCGCGGACGACAACGCCTTGAACCAGAACTTGTTGAAGCGGTTGGTGGCCAAGCTCGGCCACACCGTCGACGTGGTCTCGACGGGGCGGGAGGCGGTCGCGTCGGTGGCGCAGCAGTCCTACGACGCCGTCCTGATGGACGTGTTGATGCCCGAGATGGACGGTCTCGCCGCGGCAGAGGCGATCTGCCGGCGCTGGCCGCGGGGCAACCGGCCTCGCTTGATCGCCCTCACTGCGATGGCAGGCCCGGGCGACCAGGACCGCTGCCTGCGAGCAGGCTTCGACGACTACATGAGCAAGCCGGTGCACCTCAAAGAGCTGACCGAAGCATTGAACGCAGCGGTCGGCTACCGCACCAACCGGGAGAACTCCGGCCTCTAGTTTCTGAGCCGGTTGTCCAGCCGGTCTTCGTGCGTCGCCAGGCGCGACGCCCGCGCCTCGAGGTACACGACGACGATCACGATCATGCCGCCGAGAACCATCAGTCCGCCCAGGGCCTCGGCCTCCACGCCGGTGGGCTGGACGATGATCTGGATCATCGCCGCACCGAAGACGAGTATGTAGCTGAGGCCGAGAAGGCGAACCCGCGGCGCGACGTGCGCGCTGTCGCCTCCGCGCCACGGCCGCCTGCCGACGATGAGCAGGTACGCGCCCATGATCAGCGCCAGCGAGGCGAGGATCAGGGTGATCAGCTGGATGTAGGTGGTGGTCACCGGCGCGAGAGTTTAACCCCTCAACCCGGTGCTTCTTACAATCGAACACTCAATGCCTCGCTCCGAACCGATCAAGGCGGTCCGCGGAGTTCGCGACATCCTCCCGGCGGACCTGCCACGATGGCGCGCCGCGGAGCAGGCCGCGCGGGATGTCGGGCACAGGTTTGGCTACGAGGAGATCGTCACTCCTGTGCTGGAGCACGCCGAGCTGATCGAGCGGGTCGGCGAAGACACCGATGCCGTCGCCAAGGAGCTCTACCGATTCGACGACCGCGGCGGCCGCAACCTGGCCCTCAGGCCCGAGGCGACGGCCGGCGTCGTGCGGGCCTACTTCGAGGGTGGGCTGAACCAGGGCCCGCAGCCTTCGCGTCTTTATCTGATCGGTCCAATGTTCCGCTACGACCGGCCGCAGAAGGGTCGCTACCGGCAGTTCTACCAGTTCAACGTCGAAGCGATCGGAGGGGCCGAGCCTGCACTCGACTCCGAGGTGATCGAGCTGGCGGACGCCTGGCTCGACGAGGTCGGGCTGGGCGATCTGCGGCTCGAGCTGAACTCGATCGGGGACGCAAAATGCCGCCCGGCCTACCTGGAGCGGCTGAAGGCCTACTACCGGCCGCTGAAAGACCAGCTGCACGGCGAGTGCCAGCTGCGCCTCGAGCGCAACCCACTTCGCCTGCTCGACTGCAAGGTCCCGCAGTGCCAGCCGTTCAAAAAAGACGCGCCGCGCATCACCGACTTTTTGTGTGACGAGTGCTCCGCGCACTGGACCTCCGTGCTGCGCCTGCTCGATGCGGCAAGCCTCGAGTACGTCCTCAACCCGTACCTCGTGCGCGGCCTCGATTACTACACCCGCACCGTTTTCGAGTTCTATCCAGGCGGTGCTTCTGGGCAGCAGGACGCGCTGGCCTCGGGCGGTCGCTACGACGGTCTGGCCGAAGCGGAGGGCTGGCCGGCGACGCCGGGAGTCGGATTCGCCGGGGGCGTGGACCGGGTCACCGAGCTCATGCCCATCGACAGCATCCCCGCCAAGCCGCCGCTGGACGTGCTCGTCATTCCTGACGGCGACCTGGCAATCGAAGCCGCGGAAGTCGCGCGCATCTGCCGCGCGGTCGGCGCGGTCGCGGTGGACTACGCGCCGAAGAGCCTGAAGGCGAAGATGCGCTCCGCGAACAAGCTGGGCGCAAGGTGGGTCGTGCTGCTCACGCCGGATGAGGCGAAGCGAAGGGTTGCGCAGTTGCGTGACATGTCGAGCGGCGACCAGGTTGAGCTCGACTGGGTCGAGCTCCCGACGCGTCTGGCATGAGCGGATTCAACTCTCCCCACTGCGGCTCGCTTCGCGCGGCCGACGAAGGGCGCGAGGTCGAGCTCTACGGCTGGGTCGCTCGCCGGCGCGACCACGGAGGCGTGGCGTTCATCGACCTGCGCGACCGGTGGGGGACGGTACAGGTCGTCGTCAGGTCCGTGTCCCTGGTCCAGACCGAAGTCAGAAACGAATACGTGATTCATATCAAGGGCAAGGTCGCACGCCGACCTGCAGGATCGGAGAATCCGAAGATGGCCACCGGCGAGGTGGAGGTCGTTGCCGACGACCTCGAGATCATCTCGGAGGCCAAGACACCACCGTTCGAGATCGAGGACGAGGTAAAGGCAGACGAAGCGCTGCGCCTGAAATATCGGTACCTCGACATCCGAAGGCCGAAGATGACCCACAACCTCGAGCTCCGACATCGCGTCGTGCAGGCGATTCATCGCTACATGGATGCCCACGAGTTCATGGAAGTCGAGACGCCGATGCTCCTCAAGGGCACACCCGAGGGTTCGCGCGACTTCATCGTGCCGTCGCGCCTGCATCCTGGCGAGTTTTTCGCGCTGCCTCAATCGCCGCAGCAGCTGAAGCAGCTGTTGATGGTCGCGGGCATCGGCCGTTACTACCAGATCGCGCGCTGCCTTCGGGATGAAGACCTCCGGGCAGACCGAGTGGTGGAGATCACGCAGCTCGACGTCGAGATGTCGTTCTGCACGGAAGAGGACGTGTTCACTTTGATCGAGGGCCTTTGGGCCAACGTCTGGAAGGACGTGCTCGGAATCGAGATCCCAACTCCGTTCCCGCGCATCGACATGCAGGAATCACTGCTGAAGTACGGCACCGACAAGCCGGATCTGCGATACGGGCTGGAGATCGCGGATGTCGGCGACGCGCTGCGAGAAACTGGCGCGACCGTTCTGCGCGGCGCCCTCGATGCGGGCGGCGTCGTGCGCTGCTTTGCAGTGCCGGGAGGCAAAGACATGAGCCGCCGCGAGCTCGACGAGCTCGGCGTTCTCGCCCGCGGCGCGGGGGCGAAAGGCCTGGCGTGGATTCCTGGACCATTGGACAGGCACATCAGCGACGGCGAGATGTCGGCCATCAAGTCCGCCGTGCATGCCGGCCCGGATGACGTCGTCCTCGTCGTCGCCGATCGGCGGCGCAAGGCCGAGACCGTGATGGGCCTGTTGCGGCGGGAGATCGCGCGGCGGCGTCAGCTGGTGCGGCACGGTGAGTGGAATTTTCTTTGGGTCTATCCGATGTACCTGTTCGAAGAGGACGACCTCGGCAACCTTACTTACGGGCACCATCCCTTCACGTCCCCGTGGCCAGAGGACATGCCGCTGCTCGAGACTCGCCCCTATGACGTGCGGGCTCGGGCTTACGACTGCGTCCTCAACGGAGTCGAGATTTCAGGCGGAAGCATCCGCATTCATCAACGGGACCTGCAGGAAAAGGTCTTTGGGATTCTTGGCATGGACGCGGAGCGGATCCGGTCGCAGTTCGGCCATCTCCTCGACGCGTTCGAGTACGGCGTGCCGCCGCACGGCGGAATCGCCGCGGGAATCGATCGGCTGATGATGGCGATCATCGAGACTGAGAACATCCGCGACGTCGTTGCGTTCCCGAAGACGCAAAGTCACCAGGACCTGATGCTCGGCGCACCCGGTGTTGTCGACCCGAAACAGCTCGAAGAGCTTCACATTCGCGTGGTGCCGCCCAAGAAACCGGCGTCGTAGCATTGCTCCTGCTCCCGAAGGGTGGCGGGCATGTGCGCGTTGCCCAACACTCGCTGAAAGGGACCCCGGAGTCCGCAAGGCCGACCAAATGCCCGCTTCGACGGGACTTGGAGAGCCGAGGCAGGGGACCCACCTGAGCATGCTCAGGACAACCCACCCCCGCACCCCCGAGGGAGCACTTGT
>VBHJ01000016.1:0-488 GCA_005887685.1 Chloroflexota bacterium
CGGGCCGCTCCGGATACAGCGTCCGCAGGAGCATGCCGGAACCCTTTTCGCTTGGTGAGCCGGAAGAGGTGACTGTGGTGATTCAGAATCGCTCAGCGTCTGGCCTGATGGCCAGGGTCGCGGACCACGCCCCGGCCGGGCTGCGGCCGGAACCGAGGGCGCTATCAGGCCAGTTCGATCCGCAAGGTCTCTTGAAGGTCAGCTACCGGACCCTCTCGCCCAGACGTGGCGCCTACGCGTTCGGGCCTGTCGACCTCCAGGTCTGGCGCGAAGACGGGTGGTGGCGCCGCCAGGTCCGCCTTCCCGACTCGCAGCAGGTTGCGGTTTTCCCAAACGTGGTGGCGATCAAGCGGATCCAGCTGTCGCTGCGCCGCGGGCTGCGCGCGATGGCCGGGATGCGCCGGGCGAGACCTCCCGGCGCATCCACCGCGTTCGCGGGCTTGCGCGAGTACGTGCGCGGTGACGACGTACGGCGCGTCAGCTGGACG
>VBHJ01000016.1:549-39762 GCA_005887685.1 Chloroflexota bacterium
CCGGCGACCTCGACAAGCTCGACCACGCGGTCAACGCCGCGCTGATGCTCGCCTGGGTCGCGCAGGCGTACGGCGACCGCGTGGGCCTGATGACATTCGACGACCGGGTCACGAGCTTCATCAAGCCCGAGCGAGGCGCCATCCAGCTGCGCCGCATCACCGAGGCGCTTTACGCCATCCGGCCGGAGTACGTCGAGCCCGACTTCGGACATGCGATGACCCACCTTGCACTGCGCGTCGGGCGGCGCTCGATGATCGTGATGCTGACCGACGTGCAGGATCCCGAGGCATCGCGCGAGCTCGTCGCGCATGCGCTGCGGCTGGCGGCGCGGCACCTCGTGCTCGTCGTCGCGATGTCCGATCCCGCGGTGCTGAGCGCGCGCGACGCCCCCATCGTCAGCACGAGTCGAGCCTACGAATGGGCCGCGGCGGAGGAGTTCGTGTCCAGCCGGCGCGAGAGCTTCGAGATCCTGCGTCGAGGCGGGGTGCTCGGCCTGGACGTGGTCGCCGGTCGATTGTCGCCGGCCCTCGTGGAGCGCTACCTGGAGCTCAAGGAACGCGCGCTTCTTTAGATCGGCCGCCGAGGAGCAGGTACGAGTAGAGCAGCGCGCCGGTCACGAGCCCGATCGACAGCTTGAGGGCGAACGGCGCGCCCGACGGCGAGATGTTGCCCTCGATCGTCCCCGCCACCACGAGCAGTGGCGCGAGCCCCAGCAGCAGCGTGAACGCACGGCGAGCTGCGATGACGAGGGCGTCCGATCGCTTGCGGTCGCCTGGCGATATCAGCGCCCAGCCCATCATCAATCCGCCCGCGCCCTGCGCGATGACGATGGACAGCTCGAGCACGCCATGGGCGATGACGAACTCGAACAGGCCGCCCGCGAGCCCGTAGGCCTGGGTCAGGCCGAAAAGGCCGCCGAGGCTGATGCCGTTATTGATCATCACCCAGATCACCGGCAGGCCGAAGGCGACCCCGAAGCCGAACGCCAGGATCACCACGTAGATGTTGTTGACCATGATCACGCCCGCCGCCTGCACGCGTTCGTCCTGCGGGATGTTCGTCCAGAGCTGATGGTGGTGGACCTGGTCGATGAGGCGGGGGTCCGCGATGGCGTACGCCGAGTCGGGCTGGGCGAGCACCACGAAGAAGCTGACGAGCGCCGGCACGAAAAGGAGCGCCGCCGAGGCGAGCAGAAACGGCCATGACTGGCGGTAGGTGCGAGGCAGCGTCTCGATGTAGAAGCGGCGGATGCGCTTCCACACCTCGCCGCCGCGGCGGTAGACGATGCCGTGGCCCCTGGCGACCAGCCCGTTCAGGTAGCGATGCACGGGCTCGCCTGGCCAGTCGCGTTGTGCGCGCGCGAGGTCGGCCGTGGCGCGACGGTAAAGAGCCGACATCGTCAGAACCTGAGCGGGGGTGAGGGCGTTGAGGTGGCCGGCGCCCGCGCGGGCCAGCAGGTCCTCGAGCCTGTTCCAATCGTTTCGTCTGAGGGCGACAAAGTCCTCTGCTCTCATGGTCCTGGGCAGTAACTTAACAAGACATGCAGCAGCCGCAACCTGATACCGACCTCGTCGTCGCGACGCCGGAACGGGTCTCCTTCGGTTACCAGGTCGCGGGCCTTGGCACGCGGGCGATCGCGCAGATCCTGGACCTGCTCATCCTCGCCGGGGTGCTGTTGGGACTCACCTTCGCCGCGATCGCCATCGGACAGGCCGGGCTCGACGTCGTCGCTTACCTGCTGGCCCTCCTCGGCGGCTTCGTGGTCGTGTTCGGTTACTTCTGGGCGTCTGAAGCTTTCTGGTCCGGCCAGACCGTCGGCAAGAAGGTGTTCCGGCTGCGGGCCGTGGGGGACCGTGGCGAGCCGATGACCTTCATGCAGGCCGGCATCCGCAACGTGGTGCGGATTGTCGACTTCCTGCCTTATGGCTATGGCGTCGGCCTCGTCGTGCTGTTTGTCAACGGGAAAGGCAAACGGCTCGGCGACCTGGCCGCCGGCACGATCGTGGTCAAGGATTCCGACTACATCGGGTTGTGGCAGCTGGCGGGTGGGCAGGCTGCGCCGCCCTCGACCCCTCCTCCGCCGTCCGGTGCGCCCCCGGCGCCGGCGCTGCCATTCGCGCCCGCGACTCCGGCCGAGGTGATCCTGCGCCGCCTCGATCCTGAGCTGAGGCGGTTCATCACCTCATACGCGCGGAGGCGGCCGGAGCTTTCGGTGCCGATGCGGGCGCAACTGGCCGGACAGGTACAGCCGAGTCTCGTGGCTGCGGTGCCCGACATCTTCAATCAGCACGGCCCCCTGGCGGCGCTCGACTACCTAGCCGACTTAGAGCGTCAGTAGAGCCAGTCGCGGACCTGGTCGTGGGTCAGGTTGCCGCCGGTCAACACGGTGGCGACTCGTTTGCCAGTCAACTCTTTCGCGCGTTGGGCGATCGCTGCCACACCTGCCGCCCCAGCCGGCTCGACAACAAGCCCGGCGTCCGCGAAGAGAGCGCGCATGGCAGCGAGCATCTCGTCGTCGCTGACCAGCATCACGTCGTCGACGGTGCCGGGCATGATGCCCACCGCTTCGGGGATCGGGACGCGGACCGCGATGCCATCGGCGATCGTCGCGCTCGGAGCGCTGACAGCCTTCCGCGCTTTCCACGACAGCGCCATCGCTGGAGCGGTCTTCGCGCACACCGCGATGACCCGCGTGTTCGGCGCCGAATGCTTGAGCCAGGTCCCCATCCCGTTGACGAGGGAGCCGTTGCCGAGCGGAACGAAGACCACATCGATCGGCTCGGCCTGCTCAGCGAGCTCGACCGCGATGGTGCCGGCGCCTTCAGCGATCGCACCCAGCAATCCGTCCTCGACGTACATGTCGCCACTTTTCGCCGCGTGAAGCTTCGCCGCGTCCTTGGCCTCGTCGAAATCGTCGCCCCGCAGCTCGACTGTGGCGCCGAGCGACCGCATGCGCTCAACCTTGAGTGGGTTTGCGCTGCGTGCAGCGAAGACGGTGAGCCTCATGCTCCGCTTGCGACACGCGTACGCCATGCCCTGCCCAAAGTTGCCGGCCGACGCACACACCAGCCCACGTGCGTCGTCACCAAGTCGATGCAGTAGGTAATCGGTGCCACGCCCCTTGAAGGTGCGGATGGGATTGATCGTCTCGACCTTGAGCACTGTCGCGACGCGTATGCGCTCGCTGAGAGGTTCGCAGACGAACTGCGGCGAGTGGAGGAAGACCGGGTCGACGACCTTCGCGGCTTCGCGGATGTGGTCGAGAGAGATCGAGGCGTCCACCGTCGCGGAGCTTAGAGCCTGGTATGAACCGGCCCCTCCGGCGCTGCCCCTCCGGCGCTGCCCCTCCGGCGCTTCGCGCCACCTCCCCATAAATGGGGAGGAGCAACTGCTTGATGAAATGGGGAGGAGCAATTGCTTGATGAGTGGGGAGGAGCAGGGCCGCCCCGGGGGTAGTCAGGGCGGCGCCTTGACGCTCACCAGATAAAACGCTTGGGGCTGAAAAAGGGTACGGGTGCGCTTGTCAAAACCACGATCATGGGTACACAGTCTCCCCATGCCCAAGTCGACCATCACCTTCGTCTGCACCGAGTGCGGCGGCGAGAGCCTGCGCTGGGCCGGCCAGTGCCCGCACTGCCGAGCCTGGAACACCCTTCAGGAATTCCAGGTCAAGAAGGCCGCCCGGGAATCCAGGACGCGCCCGCTGGAGCCGGTCCGCGCTCAGCCGCTCGATTCGATATCGGTGGACGACGCGCCGAGGCGGCGCCTGGCCTGGGGCGAGCTCAACCGCGTGCTGGGCGGCGGCATCGTCCCGGGCAGCATGGTCCTCATCGGGGGGGAGCCGGGGGTCGGCAAGTCGACCCTGCTGATGCACGCGGCCGCGCAGGTGGCCAGGGGGGGCTCCGTGCTGTACGTCTCGGGCGAGGAGTCTGGGCACCAGGTGCGCATGCGCGCGGAACGCCTGGGCGCGCTCGAGCCCGGCATCCTGCTGCTGGCGGAGAACGACCTCGACGCGATCTGCGAGGCGATCCGGACTGAGGTCCCCCGCCTGGCCATCGTCGACTCGATCCAGACGGTCTCCGACTCCGGGCTGGAGGGGAGCGCCGGCAGCGTGACCCAGGTTCGGGAGTCGGCGGCCCGGCTCATGCGGCTTGCCAAGGAGATCGGGGTGCCGATCTTCCTCGTGGGCCACGTGACCAAAGACGGTTCGATCGCCGGACCCAGGGTCCTGGAGCATATCGTTGACACAGTGCTTTACCTCGAAGGTGACCGGCGGCAGGAGCTGCGAATCCTTCGCGCGACCAAGAATCGCTTCGGCTCCGCCGAGGAGATCGGCGTCTTCGCCATGGGCGAGACCGGGCTCGAGGAGGTGCCGGATCCGTCCGCGGCGATCCTCGCCACCGCGGCGCCTTCTTCGCCGGGAACGGTGATCGTTGCGGCGCTTGAAGGCACGCGGCCGCTGCTCGTCGAGGTGCAGAGCCTCGTCAACAGGAACGAGAACGCGATGGTGCGGCGAATCGCCAACGGCATCGACATCAATCGCCTGCACATGATCCTTGCGGTGCTCGAGAAGCGCCTCAAGTTTTCCTTCGCCAAATCCGACGTCTTCGTCAGCGTGGCGGGCGGCATCCGCATCACGGAGCCGGCCGCCGACCTCGGTCTCGCCCTGTCAATCGTCAGCAACGAGCTGGTCAGGCCAATGCCGGACGGCCTGATCGTGATCGGTGAGCTGGGATTGTCGGGCGAAGTGCGCCGCGTGGGCCAGCTGGAACGCCGCCTTCATGAGGCGGCGCGGCATGGTCTGACGCGCGCTTTGATTCCGGCGGGCGCTCGTGCCGGCCGGCCATCCGGCCTCGACGTCGTCGAGGTTCGGTCGGTGGCGGAGGCGGTCTCCGCAGCGTTTCCTAATCCCATCCAGTCCGGCGCATTGATAAAGGGGGCCGGACTCACGGTCTCTTGAGGAGGTAACCCGTGAAGCGTTCCGAGTATCTGGCCCGATGGGTCGGCGCCGGGCTCGGAGTGATCGGTGGTTTTTTGCTCGGTTATTTCATGGTCCGGGGCCTGGGCGGAAGCGCCCACCCGGGCTGGGCGATCATCGGGCTGACCACGCTGGAAGGATTGATCTTTGCGTACCTGGGCACGCCGTACGTGCTGGGTGGATGGCGCAATTTCAACTTCCGGCTGACGAGCACTCCGCTGCCGGATCTGTTGAGCGGGCTGCTGGGCGTGATCGTCGGTCTAGTCATTGCGGTGCTCATCGGATTCTTCGTGCGCGACCTTCCATATGGGTACGACCTCTCGGCCGTGCTGGCGCTCCTTCTCGCGGCGCAGGGCGCATCGGTCGGCCTGACGCGACGGGCGGAGCTGACCTCGCTTTTCTTCGGCGGCACAACCGACCGAGACTCACACCGCATGCCCGCGGTGCTGCTCGACACGTCGGTCATCATCGACGGCCGCATCCTCGACATCGCGAAGACGGGCTTTCTCGACATGCCCCTCATCATCCTGTCGTCTGTTCTGCATGAGCTGCAGATGGTCGCCGACTCGGCTGACGTCACCCGCCGCCGCCGCGGCCGCCGGGGCCTCGACGTTTTGACCGACATGCAGAAAGAGCCGTCGATCAACCTGCAGGTCACCGAGGACGAAACTCCTCCCGCCGGCGACATCGATGCGCATCTCGTTCGCACGGCCAAGCGCAAGGGCTGGGCGATCATGACCAACGACTTCAACCTCAACCGGATCGCGCGCCTCGAGGGGGTGGGGGTTTTGAACCTCAACGAGCTGGCGCAGGCGATGCGGCCGGTAGCGATTCCGGGCGAGGAGATCGTGGTCACCGTGGCGAGAGAGGGAAAGGAGCCGGGCCAGGGCGTGGGCAGCCTCGACGACGGCACCATGGTCGTGATCCAGAATGGCCGCCGGCTCCTCAACCAGACGATCACCGCGGTGGTGACGTCGGTGATCCAGACCTCGGCCGGGCGAATGATCTTCGCCGAACCGGCGGGAGGCGAAACGCGTCGCTCGCCCGCTCGCGTCAAGCCGCACGAGGAATCTGCGTGATGGCGACCGTGGGTGCCATCGTCGCAGCGGCGGGCACCGGCTCACGCCTGGGCCGCGGGAGCAAGGCGCTGGTCCGCCTGAACGGCCGCACGACGCTGGCGCGGGTCCTCGAGCTTTTCCTCGCGTTGGACGAGGTCGACCGGATCGTCGTGGTCGGGCCTCCCAGCAGGCTTGAGTCCGCCGAGCACGAGGTTGCCGCGCTCCAGCCTCGAAAGTCAGTGATCGTCAGGGCGGGCGGCGAGAGCCGGCAGGCATCGGTGCGCGCCGGCCTGGCCGCGCTCGGCGATTGCGACTTCGTGCTCGTGCACGACGCGGCGCGACCCCTCGCCACGGCGGCTCTCGTGCGACGCGTGCTCGCGGCCGCCATGGAGTCCGGGGCAGCGTTTCCGGCAATCTCTCCGCGCGATGCGGTCAAGCGGGTGGAAGGCAACCGCCTGGTCGAGAGCCTGGACCGCTCTCGCGTCGTCCTCGCCCAGACACCCCAGGGTTTTTCCTACGAGCTGCTTGCCCGGGCCCACCGCGAGGCGGCCGACGCCGGCCTGGTAGGTGACGACGACGCCCAGCTGGTGGCGGCCACGGGGCACGTGGTCACGGTGGTGCCCGGCGAGCCGGCGAACATCAAGCTCACAACGCCTGAAGACCTCGAGGTGGTGGAAGCGCTGATCAGGGAACACGAGACCGCCGCCAATTGAAGGTCGGCATCGGATACGACGTGCATCCGCTGGTGCCGGGCCGTCCGCTGGTGCTCGGCGGCGTGCGGATCGACCATCCCGCCGGGCTCGACGGACACTCCGACGCCGACGTGCTCACGCACGCGGTGATCGACGCGCTTCTCGGCGCGGCGGGCCTGGGCGACATCGGGACACTCTTTCCGGCCGACGATCCCAAGTACAAAAATGCGTCGAGCCTCGAGATGCTCAGGTCAGCCGCCGCGATGCTGGCCGAGGCCGGCTACCGGGTGGTGAACGTCGACTGCACGGTGATCGCGCAAGAGCCTCGGCTGCACGGCCATTTGGGGGCCATGAGCGCCAACCTCGCAAGCAAGCTCGGCACGATCGACGTGAACGTGAAGGGCAAGTCGCCGGAAGGGCTAGGAGCGCTGGGCCACGGCGCCGGGATCGCCGCACAGGCGGTCGCGACTCTCGAAGAGACCTAGTCCGGCCCCCTCGGCAACCCAAATGTCACGGTCGGCGCGATTGATCAGCAGGTGGCCGTCTTCGCCCGTGCTCAAGGAGAGGTGGTGATTGATCGCCCCATCGGACTGCGCCTCGGCATACGCCTTGGGTTGACCGAGCAAGTTGCTGATTCGGCCCCTCCGGCGCTTCGCGCCACCTCCCCATGAATGGGGAGGAGCAGCTTGCGATCTGGTGCTCGAGAAAGACCAGCTCCTGGGCGATTTCCTGGTTCGAAACAGCTGGCTGGAGCATGAGAAAAGTATGCCAAACAAAAGTTCGTTGTCAAGCCCCTAAACACATTCCCCAACACAAATCCGTCCCGCCACCAGCAACCCAGGCCCCGCTCCACCGCCCCCTTCCCAGTCCTTCCGGCGGTTTAAGCGAGACTAACCGCGTGACCCTGCGCCTCCACAACACCCTGACTGGCGCCAAGGAAGCGTTCGAGCCCCTCGAGAAGGGCCACGTCCGCATGTACACGTGCGGTCCGACGATCTGGAACTACGCCCATGTCGGCAACCTGCGCTCCTTCCTCTTCTACGACCTGGTGCGCCGACATTTGCGCGTGTCCGGCTACAGGGTCACGCACGTCATGAACCTCACCGACATCGACGACCGCATCCTCGACCAGGCCATGCATGCGGGGATGTCCATCGGCGAGTACACCAAGCCGTACGCCACCGCCTTCTTCGAGGACATGGCAGCGCTGCGCGCGGAGCGCGCGGACCACTACCCTCGCGCCACCGAGCACATCCCTGAGATGGTCGAGATGATCGCGACCCTTCTGGAGCGCGGCAACGCCTACGCCGCCGACGGCGACGTGTACTTCCGGATCGCCAGCTTTCCCGGTTACGGCGCTCTCTCGCATCTCGACCGCGCGGGACTCAGGGCCGGCGCGCGCGTGGCGACCGACAAGTACGACAAAGAGAACGTGAGCGACTTCGCGCTCTGGAAGAAGGCCCAGCCCGAAGATGAGAAGATCGGCGCGGCCTGGGACGCACCGTTTGGGCGGGGAAGGCCCGGGTGGCACATCGAGTGCTCGGCGATGAGCAAGCGCTACCTGGGCGACACGCTCGACATCCACGCCGGCGGCGTCGACCTGATGTTTCCGCACCACGAGAACGAGATCGCGCAATCGGAGGCGGCGAATCATCAACAGTTCGCGCGCGTTTGGCTGCACTCGGAGCATCTCTTCGACGCAACGGGCGAGAAGATGTCGAAGAGCGCGGGCGGGTTCACGACGCTTCGCGACCTCGTCGAGGCGGGACACGATCCGCTCGCGATCCGCTTCTTCCTCATCGCCAACGCGCACTATCGCTCTCGCCTTCGCCTCAGCTCCGAGGCGCTGCACGCCGCGGCCGAGCAAGTCCGGCGCCTACGCGAGTTTTTCGACCGCGTGGAGCGGACGCCCTCGGCAGCTTCGGATGACGAGGGCCTCGAGCAGAAAACGGCGGCGGTCCGGGCGGCCTACCGCGAAGCGCTGGACGACGACCTCAACCTTCCGCAGGGAATCGGCGTGGTGTTCGACCTCATCCGCGAGGCCAACGCGGCCCTCGACTCCGATCAAGTCGGGCCCCGCAACAAAGCGTCGCTCCTAGGGCTGATCGATGACGTCGACGCGCACCTCGACGTGGTTCGCGCGGAAGAGCCGGGACTTGCCGAGGAGGTGGAACGCTTGATCGGGGAGCGCGAGTCGGCGCGCCGCGCGCGTGATTTCGCGCGCTCAGACCAGATCCGGGACGACCTCCGGCGCCGCGGCATCGCGCTCGAGGACTCGAAGGCCGGAGTGCGTTGGAGACGAGTCGCCCCTACTGGGGCAGAGCGGTCCTGACCTCCCCCGTCTCAGGGTTGTAGTAGTTGCGCGGTATGGTCATCGTGTTCTTGCCAAAGAGAACCAGCTCGAACGCGGGGTCGCCGATGCCTTGCTGGCTGTGGATGTCGTGCGGTGGGTCGAGCCATGTCACGAACGAGCCCGACCCGAGCTCCTTCTCGTAGAGGACCTTCAACTGGCCTTCGTCGTCGTGGTGCCAGTGGCGGTACCGGTCCCGACCCTGGACCACGCAGGCGATTCCCCATGAGTTGTGGTTGTGCACCGGGGTCTCTTCCCTGGCCGAAAACTTTCCGAGCATCAGGGTCAGGCCGTCGGGATCGGTTTGCAATACGGCTGATGTGGTGTCGCCGCCGTGCAGGCTCCTCATCTCGGTCTGGGGAATGAACCCCGGTTCGCGCGAGACCTCGGAGAGCAAGCGCCCGACCGCGTTCAAGCTCGCCTCGTTGACCCCGCCGGAGAGCATCTCCCTCGCCCTGGACATGAAGTCTGCAACCATGCGATTAGTTTGAGCCGGCTGATCCACGGACGTAATGCAGTTCTCGAGGCGGCGCGAGCAGGACGCGTGATCAAGGTGTACCGGGCGACGGGGCTCGGTCACGACCCGCGACTGGACGAGATCGCGAAGCTGACGCGAGTCGAGGTCGTGCCGCCGGCGAAGCTCGACGCGATGGCGCCGGGTGTCAACCAGGGCATCGCGGCGGAGCTGGAGCCTCGCCGTGAATGGACCCTCAAGCAGCTGCTCGACACCAATCCAACGCTGCTGGTCGCCCTCGACTCCGTCCTCGATCCGCAGAACCTCGGAGCGATTCTCCGCAGCGCGGAGGTGGCAGGAAGCGAGGGCGCGATCCTTCCCGAGCACCGGAGCGCTCCGCTTTCGCCGGCCGCCGTGAAGGCCAGCTCAGGAGCGTCGGAGCTGCTTCCAATCGCAAAGGTTTCGGGCTTACCATCGGCCATCGCCGACGTGAAGCGGGCGGGCATCTGGTGCGTCGCGCTCGACCCGCGCGGTGAGATTCCGGCGTGGGACTTCGACTTCACGCAGCGCGTCTGCATCGTGGTCGGCGGGGAGGGCACCGGCATCCATCGCCTCGTCAAAGAACGTTGCGACGCGCGGGTGAGGCTTCCGGTGATCGGTCACGTGGCCAGCTTCAACGCCTCGGCCGCGGCGGCTGCGCTGCTTTACGAGGTGATGCGGCAGCGGGCCATCCCGGCAAGCCCCACCTAAACTGGCAGTCCTATGCCTGAGACCCTGACCCAGGACGCGCGCGAGATCATTGAGCGTGCCACAGCCGGCGCGACTCACCGTGGCTCGTCGCAGGTGACTGCCACTGACGTTCTAAGGGCAACGCTGCAGCTGCCTGGCAGCCTGGCCGACAACGAGATTCGAGCCCTCGGCGTCGACCCGAAGGCCGTCGAGGCTCAGGTGCCGAGCGATGGCGATCCGCGTTCGTCGCCGGCGCTGGGCCAGCTGTTGGTCAACGCGGGTCGCGAGGCACAGGTGCTCGGCCACTACCAGGTCGATTCGATCCACCTGCTCCTCGCGCTGCTGTACTCGGACTCACCCGCGACGTCGGCCGCGCTGCAGAAGGCTGGGCTGAGCCTCTACGACCTGCGCAGCCACCTGCAGACGGGAAGCAAGGCCGCCCTGCGCGACTACAGCAAGCCGCCGCCCGACAAGGCATTGCGCCGCCGGCCGTGGCCATCCCTCCGTGGCGTGGTCAGTGTGAGCCCGTTCTTCCTCGGGCTCGTCGGAGTGACCGCGGCCGCCGGCGCGCTGCTGTGGACCGACGTGTTGCCGCGGTATGTCCCTGTGTGGACGTTGGCGTTCGTCATCGGCGGATGGGTCATCTCGCTTTGCATCCACGAGTTCGGCCACGCTGTGGTGGCGTACCTCGGCGGTGACCGCTCGGTCGTGGGAGCGGGCTACCTGTCGCTCAATCCCCTGCGCTACCAGAACATGATGATGAGCCTCATCCTGCCGATCATCTTTCTCTTGCTCGGCGGCATCGCCCTGCCCGGTGGCGCGGTGTACATCAATCACTCGGCATTGCGCACGCGGGCCTGGAGCTCCGCTGTTTCGCTCGCCGGCCCTGTCGGAACACTTTTGTGCGGCCTGCTCATTGCAGCGGTCTTCACTTTCGCCGGTAGCGGCTCGCTGATCACCGTCGACAACGAAAGCTTCTTTTCGGCCCTGGCTGCGCTCGGGTTTTTCATGGCCCTCGCGGTGATCTTGAACATGCTTCCAGTGCCGGGTCTGGACGGCTTCGGCATCATCCGGCCCTGGCTGCCCTACTCGATCCAGTACTCCGCCATGAGGTTCGCCACCGTGGGGGTCTACGGGGTCTTCATCGCCCTGTGGTTCGTCGCGCCTGTGCGCACCGCGTTCTTCCACGCCGTTTTTCAGTTGACCGCACTGGCCAACATCGACCCGACGCTGGTATCCCTCGGCCTGCTCAACATGCGGTTCTTCTAGCCGCGTGGAACGGCTCATCGTCGACGGCTACAACGTGATTCACGCGTGGCCATCCCTGAAGCGGTTGCTATCTGACGCATCGCTCGAGGCGGCGCGGGACAAGTTGGTCGAGCGCGTTGCCGTGCTCGGCATGATCACGGGCGAGTCGGTGACCGTCGTGTTCGATGCTCATCACTCGAACGCGATGGCCAACTCGGAGGAGAACGTCGAAGGGGTGCACGTCGTGTTCACGCGCAGAGGTCATTCGGCCGACCACGCGATCGAGCGACTCGCCTATGCGGCGAGCAACACGGGAGACATCATCACGGTGGCGACTTCGGACCGATTCCAGCGCGACCTCGTGCGAGGCATGGGGGGCGCGGTGATCAGCGCGCTCGAGCTCGAGCGCCGCGTCATCGAAGCCGAAAACGAGATGACCCGCCGCGTCAAACGCTACCAATGAGCCCGGTCCGCCGCACGCGCATCGTCTGCACCATCGGGCCGTCGAGCTCGTCGCCGCACGTTCTGCGGGCGATGGTCGCGGCGGGCATGGACGTGGCGAGGCTGAACTTTTCCCACGGCGACGCCCAGACGCACCGCGAGGCGGCGGCCAACGTCAGGGAGGCCGCCGAGGCCGCGGAGCGTCCGATCGCCCTGCTGGGCGACCTCCAGGGGCCGAAGATCCGCACCGGGTCGCTCGACAGCTCGTTCAAACGGCTGGTCAGGGGTCGCCGTGTTGGGCTTGTGGCTGCCCCTCCGTCGGCTTCGCCGACACCTCCCCATGAATGGGGAGGACAAGACATACCTGTGAGTCACGTAGAGCTCATCCAGGCGCTCCGGCCCGGCGACCGCGTCCTGCTTGACGACGGGCGCATCGAGCTGTCGGTGCGAGGCGTCGAGGACGGTCGCGCCGAGGCCTCGGTGGTGCGCGGTGGCTTGCTCGGCGAGCGTAAAGGGGTCAGCGTGCCGGGTCGCGCGCTTCCGATGCCGGCGCTGACCGAGAAAGACCTGGCCGACTTGAAGCTGGCGGTCGAGCTGGGCGTGGATTACATCGCGCTGTCGTTTGTCCGGCGTCCGGAGGACTTGATCGCCTGCCAGCAGCACCTCAGCGGGTTGAACTGCAGCGTCCCGGTCATCGCGAAGCTCGAGAAGCTGGAGGCGATCCGCAACCTCAGCGCGATCCTCGAGGTGGCCGACGCCGTGATGGTCGCCCGCGGCGACCTCGGCGTGGAGCTGAAGCTGGGAGACCTGCCCGCGGTGCAGAAGGACGTGATCGACCGCGCCAACCGTGCCGGTGTCCCGGTGATCACCGCCACCGAGATGCTCGAGTCGATGGTCACTTCGAACCGGCCCACGCGCGCCGAGGCCTCCGACGTGGCGAACGCGATCTGGGACGGCACGGATGCCGTGATGCTTTCCCAGGAGACGTCGGTCGGAGCGCACCCTGTCGAGGCGGTTCGCGCGATGGCGCGCATCTGCCTGGCGGCGCAGAAGCACCCGGCGTACGAGCGCGCCCGTCAGATCTGGCGAGAGCCCGGCCAGGTCGGCAGCGCGATCGCGCATGCGGCCGCCGCGACCGCAACCGAGATCCACGCCAAGGTGATTATCGCCTTCACCGAGTCGGGTACGACGGCGCTCCGGTGCAGCAAAGCCAGGCCCCCCATGCCCGTGGTGGCGGCCAGCCCTCACCCAGAGGTCCTCCGCCGAACTGCCCTGTACTCGGGCGTGATCCCGCTCCTGGTCAGCCCTGGTCGAGATACGGACCAGATGATCTCGAACGCCACCGAAGCCGCGGTCCAGAGCGGCCTTGTCCGGACAGGGGATCGCGTGGTCGTCGTGGCCGGCGTCCCGGTCGGCCGGCCCGGCCAGACCAACCTCCTGAAAGTAGAGACGGTTTAGAGGGGTCCCAGGCAGCCCCGGCGACCCAGAATTAGCGCCGTGGCGCCCGCCTCCCACGGTCTTCTCGGCCGCATCCAGAGAGCGAACGACGACGCCGCGCACCGTTTCGGGCCGCACACGGCCGAGGTGGAGGCGTTCATCGTCGCGGCGGCGCAGCTGACGCCATGGCAATGGCGGCAGGTGCTGGCGGTTCGGCGCCTGGTCGGCTCGGTCAGCAAAGAAGGCGCGCCGGATTCGGCGCGCTCGATCCAGGCCGCGATCCGGACCAGCGACACGCGGATATCGGAGCCGATCGCGCGGGCGGGCGAGGTGCTGTTCGACACGCTGGTCAAGAAGAGCGACGACAAGCAGGTGGCTGCATGGCAGGCGATGATCGCGATCGTCATGCGCTCGCAATTGCCCGCGCTGAAATTCGCGGTCAGCTACGCGCCGTTTGCCGCTCTGATCCCGCTTTCGAGCTCCGACGTCCTGGAACCGAAGACACGGCGCTTGATCGCCCGCCTCGGCGATCTCACCAAGGAGCAATTCGAGATGCTGGGCCGGCGCTGGCGCATCGAGCCGGCCGCCTCGCGCGCCCTGCTTCAGGCGGTCGCGAAGAACCGGCATGTGAAGAGCGAAGAGGCGGTGGCAATCGCAGCGCTCTCGCTGATCCCGCACCAGCTGGTGGGAGATCCCGGGTGGGCCGCGGTGCGCACGGCCGTGCACGCAGGCCGCATCCTTGGCGCTCAAGACGATCTGACGCCACAGGAGGTCGCGGAGCTCTGGGTGCCCATCGAACCCGTGATCCCCTTCGCCTCGCTTTCCGAAGTCGTGGAGATCCCCGCGGGCGAGCGGGTCCGCGCCGCCGTGGGCAGCGCGATCAAGACGATCACCCGACCCCCGCGAACCCGCGCTGTCGCGGCGCCCGTGACCAGGGCGGCCGCGCCCTACGGGCCCAACCACAACGAGGTGGCGGCATTCATCAAGGGTGTGGCCGAGCTCAGCCCGATCCAGTGGCTGCGAGTGCTCGACCGCCGCAAGCTGGTCTCCAGCGTCACACGAGAAGGCGCGGCTGAGCCTGCCGGAGTGGTCAGGTCGATCCTCGCCATGCTCGAGGGCACGCGCGATCTCGATTCCTACCTGCGCTGCCGCGCGTTTGTCGCGGTCGAGCGGGCCGGATTCGCGCTCGAGTCGCGCGCGCGCCTCAACCTCGACCAGCTCCGCCAGGTCTTGACGCCGTTCGAGCCCTCGATCGCGTTCGAGGAGCTGAACGGCGGCGGGTTTGCGCACAGGGTCGCCTCCCTCGCGAAGACGGAATGGCAGCGCATCGCGGCGGCGGCGCCGGACGCGAATGAGGAGGCGGTGGCGCCGCTCGTCAACGCCGGCATCGCGCTGATCGATTTCTTCGGCGGCCGCTCCGACGATGAGGCGGTGGCCGCGTGGCACGCGGTGTCGGCGCTGGTCCACCGCCACCACCTGACGCCGATCAAGTTCGCCGCCTCATACGCGCCGTTTGCCTCGGCGATCCCGGTGACCAACCCGCGGTCGCTTGGCGCGATGGTGTCGCGGTACGTCACCGCGGTCGGCCGGCTCGGGCCTAGCCAGTGCGCCGTGCTGGCGCAGCCGTGGCAGATGGACGACGCGCTTTCCAGCGTGCTGTCGGGAGCGGTCGCGGATGGGAGTTCGCGCTCGGGCGAGGAGGCGGCTGCGCTGAACGCGATGGTGACGGTGCCAATGCGCCTGGCGGGGAGCGGGGGATGGGCAGCGGTGAAGACCGCCGCCTTTGGCGGGCGCGTGATGGCGGTCCGCAACCGCTTGACGGCCGAGCAGCTGACCGCGCTGTGGGCGCCGATCCAGCCGGCGATCCCGCTCGCCTCGCTCAGCGCTCCCGCACGCGCCCGGCGCTAGTTCTCTAACCTTTTTTCAGATGGCGAACGCACGCAGCAACGGCCGCCTTCCGAAATTCCAGAAGGTCATGGTCGTTTCCGCGCACCCGGACGACCCCGATTTCGGCGCCGGCGGTTCGGTCGCCCGCCTGGCCGACGGCGGGGCCGAGGTGACGTACGTGATCGTCACCGACGGCAGGCAGGGCGGGGAGGACCCAGCCCAGAAGGACTCCGAGCTCATCGCGTTGCGGCAGAAGGAGCAGAAGGCCGCGGCCAGAGTGCTGGGCGTCAAGAAGATCGAGTTCCTCGGTTACAAGGACGGACACCTTTCGCCCGACCTCAAGCTCCGCCGCGACATCGTCCGCATGATCCGCAAGCACAAGCCGGAGCTGGTGATCACCCATATCCCAGGACGCGTGCTGGACGCGCCGATGGGCGGATCCCATCCCGACCACCTCGCCGTCGGCGAAGCGACGATGGCGGCCGTGTACCCGGACTCGCGCAACCCACGCGCGTTCCGCTCCCTGCTCAAAGAAGGCTTCGAGCCGCATGAGGTGAAAGAGGTCTGGATCCCGTTCTGGACGCTGGGGGATTACCTGGTCGACATCACGCCGACCCTCGACCGGAAGATCGAGGCATTGCGCAAGCACAAGAGCCAGGTGTCGAAACCGGGCCGGGAGTGGGATTTCGAGAAGTTCATGCGCAAGCGGCACCGGGACGTCGGCAAGCGAGCCGGCTATCAGTATGCTGAGTCGTTCAAGAGGATCACCGTCTAGCCCAGCTCTCGCCGAGAGCGGCCCAGATGGCTTCCGCCCACACCGCGTACTGCGCATCGCCCGGGTGCAGGTCGTCGGACGCGATCCAGCCTGGCGAGCCGATGCCTGACGTGCTCGCCTCGCCGAGGTCGACCCAGGTGAAGTTGCGGGCATGCGCCTCCTGCTCGGCGATGGCGTTGAAGACTCCCGTCAGCGTCCCGACCTGGTCCATGCCTCCAAAGTCCGCGGCGGCGGGGACGTAGGACCAGGACGGGATCGAGACGGCCGCCACGCGGGGCGGGATCTCGAGCTCGAGAACCGCTTCATAGATGCGGGTGAGCGAATCTCTGTATTGCTCGGGCGTGCGGCCCTGGACCAGGTCGTTCACGCCGATCAGGATCGAGACGAGGTCCGGCTTGACGCGCACGAGGTAGGGCAGCTCATCGCGGATGAGATCGAGCGTGGTGTAGCCGTTGACCGACGGATTGATCAGCTCGACGTTCAGGCGCCGCGCGATGATCGAGGGCCAGCTGTGCGATTCAGCCGAGGCGCCGGTTCCGATCGTGTAGGAATCGCCGAGCGCCAGGTATTTCAACGCTCTATGTCGGCCAGCGCGCTCCACACCTCGACCTTGGTCTTGACTCGGCGGATGACCTCGGCCGTAAAGTCGCTCGTCGAGGCCTGGCCGCCGAGGTCGGCGGTCCTGACGCCGTCCGAAACAGCCTCGAGCGCCGATTCGTAGATCGCACGCGAGGCGCGGTGCGAGCTTTCCCCCTTCATGTATCCGAGAAGCGATGCCACGGCCAGGATCATCGCCATCGGGTTGGCGACGTTCTTGCCCTCCAGCGCCGGCGCGGTTCCGTGGGGCGCTTCGGTCATCGCGACCTCGACGCCTCCCGCGTCGTCGAATGACAGCAGTGTCGACTCCGCGCCCGCGATGGTGCCGAACATCTGCATCACGAGGTCGGACAGAGTGTCCCCGTCGCGGTTGAGGGCGGGAATGACCAGCGCCTCGCCCGTCGTGGCGAGCAGCAGCGCGTAAGTGGCATCGATCAGCTGCGGCTCGTAGCGTACGTCCGGGTGGCGCTTGGCCGCGGCGTCGAGCTCCTCTTTGAACATGCCCTCGTACACGGGACTGACCGTGAACTTGGGGCCGCCGAAGACCTTCGCCTCGATGCGCTGCGCGTGCCGGAACGCGTAGTCGGCGACGATCCGGCACGTGCGGCGGCTGATCTTCTCCGTGCGAAAGGCCCACTCATCGAGGTCGTGCCCCTCGCGCCACTCCCTCGCGCCGTACGCGTCGTCGACCGCCATGCGGATGACCGAGATCGGCGCGTGCACCCCGGCCAGCGGCCGGACGCCGGGGATGCGGCGGCCGGTGCGGACGATGACCCTGCCGTCGATCTGCTTGCGCAGGATCGCGTTGGGACTGCCTACGTCGCCGGCGCCCTCCGGGGTGATGGTGGCCGCCTTGATCCCAAAACCAAACTCCCGCAGGGCCACAGCGGCGTCGAGCACGCACTGGTTGCGCGACCGCCGCCTCTCCTGCAGCGAAAGGTCGAAGTCGCGGGTCTCGATAGGGAGGCCGAGGACGGACGGGTCAAGGAGCCGGAGCGCCTCCCGAAGCAGCTCCTCGCCTGTCTGGTCGCCGTGGAGCACGGCGATGGTGGTGGCGGCCATCGATCGAATGATATGGCCCGGTCCATACGGAACCGGGCCACCTGGGTGTCAGACCGCGGCGGGTGTCGGACGACCGGGAGGCGCAACCAACCCGAGCGCCATCAGCATGCCGAGCTGGTCCGGCACGCCCCAATGCTCCGCTATCCGCCCGTCCTCGAAGCGGACCACGTCGAACACCTCGATGTAGGCGGTTTTTCCAGTCGGAGGGTGGCCGAAGAAAGATCCCGTGTTGGTTCCGCCACCACGCTGGCGCGCCCAAACCTTGTCGCCGTCGACGACGAGGTCCTCGATCGTCAGCGAGAAGTCGCGGAAGGCGGAGCGAAGAATGCTGGCCGTACGCTTGACGCCCTCGGGGCCATCGCCTGCTCCACCGCGCTGGCGTTCGACGGCGTTCGGCGCGACCAGCTCGTCAGCGACCTCCATGCGTCCCTGGTTGAATACCTCTTCGATCAGTCGGCGGTATCGCTTCTCATTGTCTTGATTTGCCATCGAAAGCCTCTCCTGAATTAGCCCGAGGTTGACTAGGATCAATACTCGGAGTCTAGACTGAACCAGTGCCAAGAGTCAAGGCCAAGCGCCCATACACATCGACGCTGAGACAACAGCAGGCCAGCCAAACGCGGCTGCGCATCCTCGACACGGCCCAGCGCCTGTTCACCGAGCGCGGCTACGCCGCGACGACGATGGAGGCCATCGCCTCCGAGGCGGGAGTGGCGACCGACACGGTCTACGCGACCTTTCGGACCAAGGCAGGGCTGCTTCACAAGCTCCTGGATGTCCGGGTGGGCGGGGATGATTCGCCGGTCGCGCTCCTGGACCGCGCGGGGCCGCAAGAGGTCCGTGCCGAATCCACCCAGAAGAGGCAGATCGCCAGGTTTGCCGCTGACGTTGCCGAGATCCAGGAACGCGCAGCGCCAGTCGACGAGATCATGCGCGGCGCGGCCGCGGTCGATCCCGAGATCGCTGCGCTCCGCAGTCGCATGCACGAGTTTCGATACGAGAACATGAGGCGGTTCGTCTCGTGGCTCGCGGCAAAGGGTTCGCTGCGCGGCGGAATGACCGCCGGGGATGCGGCGGCGATCGTCTGGACCCTGGCCGGTCCGGAGGTACACGGCCTTCTCCGACGGGACCGAGGATGGTCCCAGGAGCGCTACGTGGCCTGGCTGGCCGACACGCTCAGCCGAACGCTCCTTTAGGCCAGCAAGGCGCAGATGTCCGTCTTGTGCCCGGTGAAGCTCGAGACGACGAAGATCGTTCCGTACGCCGCGGTGTCGATCGTCGCGAGCACGCTATGTCCCTCGTACATGGTCAAACCTTGCTGCGGCGTGCCGACCGGGCCGATGTAGAAGAGGTGGCCCCCGCCGATGGCGGTGATGAAGGCGCCGTCCGGCGCGATGAAGATGGTGCCCGGACCACTTACGTTCAGCTCGAGGGTCTTGCCGTTCCCCTGCACGATCTGCCGGGCGTAGCCGTTGAGCTCGATCTTGGTAGTGCCGTCCTGGAGGGTGAACGTCTTCGTCGCCGCTCGGAAGGTGTTCGGGTCGATCGATAGGGTCACGTCGCCGATCGCCGGGCCGCACATCGCCTGCGTAAAGGGCGGCGGCAGCTGCTGCAGCTGCCGATCGTGCGGGTTGTTGGAGGCCAGAGCCGGCGCCGCGCCAAGCCCGGCGATCGCGGAAGAGACGGCGAGGGCGGCGAGAACGCGTCTGAACCCCAGCATGGCTTCCTCTCCTTGGTGACGGGCGGCCGCTTGGAGCCCCCTTATAGCCCTAATCAGCCCGTTGGTCAATGGGAGCCGCGAGGCGTCTGCTACTATTGACACCGCCTAGGGAACCTAGGCTTTTTTCTTTCTCCCAAGCAAAGAGACAACCATGGAAGACATCATCAGCCTCGCCTGCGGCGTCTGCAAAAGGCGCAACTACACCACTGTGAAGAACAAGAAGAACGATCCTGACCGGATCGAGCTCAGCAAGTACTGCAAGTGGTGCCACAAGCACACACCCCACAAGGAGACCAAGTAGCCCAATGGCAGTCACCACACGAAGGCGCGAGGAGCCCAGAGCCCAGCAAGTCGGGCCCGGCCAGTTCCTACGCGACGTCTACGACGAGCTGCGCAAGGTCGTTTGGCCGACCGCCGGCGAGCTGTATCGCTACACGCTGGTCGTGATCTTCACGGTGATCATCCTCGGCGTCTTCATCGGTGGCACGGACTACATCCTGGCCGAGGTCGCCAGGCGGACCCTCTACAACAACGGAGTCCACTGATGGCAGTCGAGAAGACCCCCGCCCCGTCGCCTGACGAAGAGGCGCAGTGGTACGTCGTGCATGCCTACTCGGGGCATGAGGAGAAGGTCAAGAAGAACCTCGAGAAGCGCATCGAGTCGATGGACATGCAGGACAAGATCCTGCAGGTGCTCGTCCCGATGGAAGACGAGATCGAGATCAAGGACGGCAAGCGGCGCCACGTCCAGAAGCGAATCTTCCCCGGCTACATCCTGGTCAAGATGAAGATGTCGAACGAGTCCTGGTTCGTCGTGCGCAACACGCCCGGCGTCACCAGCTTCGTCGGCTCAGCCAACAGCCCGGTGCCTCTCCAGGAAAAAGAGGTGCGAGCGATCCAGAAGCAGATGCGGCAGGAAGCTCCGAAGATCCGGGTCGAGTTCCAGGTCGGCGAGTCGGTACGCGTGGTCGATGGACCGTTTACCGACTTCCACGGCAAGGTCGACGAGATCAACCCCGAGAAGGGCAAGCTGAAGGTGCTCGTCAACATGTTCGGTCGCGAGACGCCGGTCGAGCTCGACCTGCTCCAGGTCGAGAAGGTCCACTAGTCCACATATATAGGTATGGGTAAGAAGAAGGTCCGCGCGGTATTGAAGCTCGAGCTGCAGGCGGGCAAGGCCACGCCAGCGCCGCCTGTCGGCACGGCATTGGGCCCGCACGGCATCAACATCATGGAGTTCACCAAGGCCTACAACGAGCGCACCGCTCAGCAGGCCGGCGACGTGGTGCCCGCGCTGATCACCATCTTCGAGGACCGCAGCTTCACGTTCGTCCTCAAGACGCCGCCCGCCGTCCAACTGCTCAAGCGCGCGTCGGGCGTCGACAAGGGCTCGGCCAAGCCGAACCGCGAGAAGGTCGGAAGCGTGACGCGCCAGCAGATCCGGCAGATCGTGGATGTGAAGGGCAAAGACCTCAACGCGTTCGACACCGAACACGCGATGAAGATGATCGAAGGCACCGCACGGTCCATGGGACTCGAGGTTGTCGAAACATGAGAGAAAACCTGCCGCTTTCCTCTCATCGCGGCGTCGGCAAAGCCGACCCGGCCTGCGGCCGGGCAAGCGCCGCTCCTCTCCTTCCCGCTGTTGGGACTGGAGAAATCTAATGCCGAAGAAGAGGGGAAAGAAGTACATCGAGGCGGCCAAGAAGGTCGAGGCCGCGCTGTCGAGCAACGGCAACGGCGGCCTGGATCCCGAGACTGCTTGCAAGATGGTCCGCGAGACCTCGATCTCCAAGTTCGACGCCACGGTCGAAGCGCACATCCGGCTGGGCGTAGACCCTCGTCACGCCGAGCAGATGGTTCGCGGATCGGTCGTCCTGCCGAACGGAACAGGAAAGAAGGTCCGCGTCGCAGTGTTCGCCGTGGGCGAGCGGGCGCGTGAAGCGCAGGAAGCAGGGGCCGACGTCGTCGGCGGCGACGACCTGGTCAAGCGCGTCACCGACGGGTGGACCGATTTCGACACGGCGATCGCGACGCCGGACATGATGGCCAAGGTCGGACCCCTCGGGAAGGTCCTCGGCCCGCGCGGACTGATGCCCAACCCGAAGTCGGGCACCGTCACCAACGACGTCGGCCGGGCGGTACGCGAGGCGAAGGGCGGCAAGGTGGAGTTCCGGACTGACAAGTTCGGCATCGTTCACGTGCCGATCGGCAAGGTCTCGTTCGACGAGGGCGCGCTGCACGAGAACCTCACCACGCTGGTGGATGCGTTGATCCGCAACAAGCCGACGACCTCGAAGGGCCAGTACCTGCGCAGCTTCTTCCTGGTCTCGACGCAGGGGCCGTCAGTGCCGGTCGACGTGCGGGAAGCCGCCAAGCTGCACACCGCCAGCTAGCCGCCTCGCTTGGGCGTCTGGCAACTGTTCGCCGGAGCGGTCGCGATCCTTCTGGCCATCGCCTGGGTCGTGCCGGTCGCCCGGCACCGGCTGTGGGGCGTGGCCGTGGTTTCGTCATTGAGTCTCGTCGTGCCGGCTGTCGGGTTTGCAGCGTATGCCCTGGATCCTGGACCGCTTCCGGTGGACGATGCCGTGGTGTTCCTCGTCGCGCTGCTATACGTCGCGGCATTCGTTTCCCTGATCTGGAGACTTACGATCGGGCGCAAGCGTCGGCGGGAGCTCGTTTACCCGTCGGCAATCGAAACGCGCCGGTACGCGCGCGGATTCATCACCCGGGCTCTGCTTGTCGTCTGGCTGAGCGGACTGCTCTTCCTGTTCGAGCCTTGGTTCGCGGTCGCAAACCTGGCGATCAATGCGGGCTGGACTGCGATGTGGGTTCCGCGACGATGGCGCAGAAAGCGCTTCGGTAGCGGCGTCGATATCTCGGTTCCTCCGGAGCGTGTATTCGAATTCGTGACCGACCTCAAGAACTGGCCGCTCTACCGTGAGGACGTCGAGATCGTCAGTGTCACGCCGGACGGGCCGCTCGCCGTGGGCACGGAGTATGTCGCCCGAACCGCGATTCCGCCGTCTATGCAGACGACGTCGCACCGGCAGATCGAAACCCGGCACCGGGTCACGGCGCTGATTCCGGGTCGCTCGTACACAACAACGTTTGCCGACCAATCGGGCACCAGGTTCCAGACCGACTTCGTACCCGCGAATGGAGGCACGCGGATGACGCAAGTCGCCAGCGTGACGTTGCCATTTCCCCAGGCAAGCCTTGGCATGACGCTGAACTTCGGCAAGGCGCGATCAGTGGTGCAGGCGCAGGACGCGCGCAGGTACGCGCGTTTGAAAGAGATTCTCGAGGGCGCGCAGAGCCAGTAGGCTATCCGGCCATGTACGGGCCGGTGATCCAGGGCAAGGTCGTCCGCCTGCGCCCGCCGCAACCTGAGGACGCCGCGGTGATGACCACCTGGTTCGAAGACCTCGAGGTGACCCGTTTCATCAAGCTGCGCAACCCGCCCTCGGTCGACCTCGAGAAGGAATTCCTCGACCGCATGGCACGGGACCCGGGTGCGATCTTCTGGGTGGTCGAGCACGAGGGCCGAATCGTCGGCGGCACCAGCATCGTGCAGATCGATTGGAAGAATGGATTCGGCACCACCGGGACGGTGATTGGGGACAAGACCGCGTGGGGCAAGGGCTTGGGGCGAGAGCTGATGCAGCTGCGGGCGAGATACGCCTTCACGCAGCTGCCATTGCGCAAGCTCAAGTCGGGATACCTCGAAGGCAACCAGGCCAGCGCCCGGGCGCAGAAGTCCGCCGGCTACAAAGAGGTCGGTCGGTGGACGGCCGACCGGTTCATCGACGGCAAGTGGCACGACCACGTCCTGACGGAGCTGCTGCGCGAGGATTGGGCCAAAGCGAACTCCGTATAATCACGGTTCTGCCCTAGACCGTAGGTGTGGCGCGAGCCGCTTAATTTCCTACCGAGGCAATTCGTAAGTGAAGGACGTGTGGATCCTTCCTGCCTTGGCGATTTTGAAGGGCAGGGAGGATTTTTCTTTTGCCGAAAGCACGCAAAGAGCAGAAGGCCGAGCAGGTCGAGCTGCTGACGGAGAAGCTGAAGAGGGCCAAGGTCGCGGTGCTGACCGACTATCGCGGCCTGACCGTCAGCCAGATCCAGGATCTCCGCGGCAAGCTTCGCACCGGCGACGTTGAATACCGGGTCGTCAAGAACACGTTGGCCAGGCGCGCGGCCGAAGCCGCAGGCGTGCCCGGTCTGCAGAAGGAGCTCGATGGCCCCGTGGCGATCGCGTTCGGCTACGACGACAACCTCGCCACGCCGGCGAAGCTCATCAACGAATGGGTGCGCGCAAGCCGCCTCAAGCTCGATGTCAAGGGCGGGCTCGTCGAGGGCCGCATCTTCTCGCCGGACCAGGTCAAGCAGCTGGCCGACCTGCCTTCCCGCGAGACGCTCATCGCCCAGCTGCTGGGCACCCTGCAGTCCCCGGTCGGCCAGCTCGTCCTGATCATGCAAACACCGCTTCAGCAGCTTCTCGGAGTGCTGGATGCGTACAAGAACAAACTGGAGGCGGCATAAATGGCGGCGACAAAAATCACCCCGAAAGAGTTCGTCGAGGCTTTGAAGGATTGGAGCATTCTCGACGTCGTCGAGGCCGTGAAGGCCATCGAGGACGAGTTCGGCATCAAGGCGGCGGCGCCGGTGGCGGCGGCCGCGGTGGCCGGACCCGCGGGTGGCGAGGCGGCCGCGCCCGAAGAGGAGCAGACCGAGTTCACGGTGACCCTCACCGCGGTTGGCGACAGCAAGATCAACGTGATCAAGGCGGTCCGCGAGCTTACGCAGCTCGGCCTTAAGGAGGCGAAGGACCTCGTCGACGCGGCGCCGAAGCCCGTGCTCGAGAACGTTTCGAAGGCGGACGCCGAGAAGGCTGTCGCCCGGCTGAAGGAAGCGGGCGCGACGGCGGAGTCGAAGTAGCCCGAAGCTGACGCGGGCGCGCCGCACCGCGCCGCGCCGGCTTTCGGCCCGCGGGTTGTTTCGGTTCGGGCGGCGCGGTGATCGGTGGGATGGTCCTCACGATCGCGCGGCCGGGCCCGACCCGAATGCGTTCCCCGTGGTGATCGAAGCTCAGCGGCCGGCCGCGCACCAGCGTGTAGGTGGCGCGCCGCTGGTCGACCGTCACCTTGATCAGCCGTCCGAGGAACGTGACCCTGAAGGTCAGCTTGCGAATCGCGGGCGGGAGGCGAGGACTGAAGCCAAGCGAACCGCCGTGGTGGCGCATCCCGCCGAAGCCCTGGACGGCGGCGATCCACGCGCCCGCCGCCGAGCCCACGTGCACGCCGTCGCGCACGTTGCGCTCCAGGTCGTCCAGGTCCATCAGCGCGGCCTCCGCCAGGTAGTCGTGGGCCAGCCGCAAGTGCCCAACCTCGGCCGCGATCACCGCTTGCGTGCACGAGGACAGGGATGAGTCGCGAACCGTGATCGCCTCGTAGTAGGCGAAATTGCGCGATTTCTCGTCGGCGGCGAACGCGTCGCCGCGGAGGTGCATCGCCAGGACGAGATCGGCCTGTTTCACCACCTGCTTGCGGTAGAGGTCGACGTACGGGAAGTGGAGGAAAAGGGGGTATTGGTCCGGCCTGGTGTGGGCGAAATCCCAATGTTCGTGGTCGGTGAACTGGCTTGCCTGCTTGTGGATGCGCAAGTCGGGCTCGTACGGGATGTAGACCTTTGCCGCGGCCTTCCGCCAAGCCTTGACTTCAGCCGCGGTGACTTTCAAGCGCCTCGCAACTCCAGAGTTGCGGGCGACCGCGTCCGCCGCCGCGTTGAGGTTTCGCTGCGCCATGAGGTTGGTGTACAGGTTGTTGTCCGCCAGCGCGCTGTACTCATCCGGTCCCGTGACACCGTCGATCCGAAACTCACCGCCGCGGTCGTGATGGCCCAGGGACGCCCACAACCGCGCCGTCTCGATCAGAAGCTCGGCGCCATAGGTCTGCTCGAAACGCGAGTCGCCGGTCGCGCTGACGTAGCGAAGGACTGCGTCGGCGACGTCCGCGTTGACGTGAAACGCCGCCGTCGACGCGGGCCAGTAGCCGGAGCATTCCTCGCCGCGAATCGTGCGCCAGGGGAACGCGGCGCCTTTCAGGCCCAGGTCGCGGGCACGGGCGCGCGCGAGGTCGAGGATCGAATGGCGCCAGCGCAGCGCGTCGGCGACGCACTCGGGAGCCGTGTAGGTGAGGACCGGCAGGACGAACGTGTCCATGTCCCAGAAGGTGTGGCCGTCGTAGCCTGGACCGGTCAGTCCCTTGGCGGGAATCGCGCGCTGCTCGGCACGGGCGGCCGACTGCAGGACGTGGAACATCGCAAAGCGGATGCCCTGCTGGACCTCGTCGTCGCCCTCGAGCTCCACGTCCGACCGCGACCAGAAGCTGTCCAGGTATCGCCGCTGGGCAGCGGCAAGGCCGTCCCACCCGTGCACGACCGCTTCGGCCAACGCGCCTTCGACCTGCGAGCGCAGAGCCGGCACCGACCTCATGCTCGACCAGCCGTACGCGACGAACTTCACGAGCCTGAGGCGCTGGCCGGGCTTGACCCTGGACGTGACGGTGAAACGGGCGCGGTTTGCGTCGCTCTCGCTCTTGACCTCGGTCCCCCGCGGCCCGCGCACGACGTGCTCCATCGCGGTCGCGACCCGGAGGCGGCTGCGCTTGGTGGAGTGAATGAGCACCGCACCGCGCTCGGTCGCTGCGGACAGCTCGGCTGTGAGCGGGCTCTCGATGATTTCCGACGCGCGTGGGTCTTCCCGGAGCGCGACGGGGACCGGCTCGTTGGCGACCAGCTCCGACTGGATCACCAGATCGACCGCCTCGTCGATTGGCTCGACCTCATAGAGCACGGCGGCCAGCGCACGGTGCCGCAGGGACACCAGGCGAGTCGAGCGCACACGGACGGTGCGGTGCGCGGGCGACTCCCATTCGGCCGTGCGCGTCAGGAGGCCGGACTTGAGGTCGAGCACCCGCTCGTGGGAGAGGAGCTTGCCGTAGCGGACGTCGAACGGCTCGTCTTCGACCATCAGCCGGATGATCTTGCCGTCGGTCACGTTGACCAGCGTCTGCCCTGCCTCGGGATAGCCGTATGCCGCCTCCGCGTAAGGGAGGGGCACCTCCTCGAAGACCGCGTTCAGATATGTGCCCGGTGTGGCGTGAGGCTCCCCTTCGTCGAGGTTGGCGCGCCACCCGATGTGGCCGTTGGAAAGCGCGAAGATCGATTCGGACTGGCCGAGGCGGTCGAGGTCGAGCCCGGTCTCACGCAACTTCCAGGGCTCGCACGTGAATCGGTCGTCCTCGATCACGTCATTTCGCCAGCAGATCGGCGAGGTCTTTGACCACCACGTCCGCGCCGTGAGCGTACAGAGCCTCGGCCTGGCCGGCGCGGTCGACCCCGATCACTCGCCCGAATCCGCCCGCGCGGCCGGCCTGGACTCCCGCGAGCGCGTCCTCGTAGACGGCGGCCTCTTTCGGTTGTGCGTTCAGAATGTGCGCCGCTTTCAAGTAGGTGTCGGGGGCGGGCTTGCCCTCCAGATGCTCACGCTCCGCGTCGTTGCCGTCGACCTGGGCGTCGAAGAGGCCCTCGAGCTTTGCCGCGTGCAGCACCTCGGTGGTGTGCTTGCTCGACGAGACGACCGCGACCTTCTTACTGGCGGCGCGTGCTGCGTGGATGTATCGGATTGTGCCTTCGTAGGTCTGTACGCCGTGTTGGTGGATCAGGTGGAGGAACAGGTGGTCCTTGCGTTCGGCGATGGCCTCGACCTTGTTGTCCGCGAGTTGGATGTTTCGAGAGGCGAGGAAGTCGTGGACGCCGGCGTCGCGGGGCTTGCCATCCACGTAGGTGTCGTAGTCCTCAACTTGGTCGAATGGTTCTTGCCCTCGGGCCTTTAGAAGTTCGTCGAAGACCTGCTTCCAGGCCTGGGCGTGAACCCTGGCGGTCTGGGTGATCACGCCGTCGAGGTCGAAGAGGCAGGCGTGGATGGTGGGGGGAAGGCCCAATGCCACAGAGCCAACATGACGGTTCCGAACGATTGCCGTGAGACCGGCTGTTGCTAGCTTGCGACAGCCCCATCCCCCGGCTTCGCCGGGTACTTCCCCATAAATGGGGAAGAAGCTGCTTTCACGTAAAGCTAGCTTGCGACAGCCACATCCCCGGCTTCGCCGGGTACTTCCCCATAAATGGGGAAGACTCTGCGTTCACGCAAAGCTAGCTTGCGACAGCCCCATCCCCCGGCTTCGCCGGGTACTTCCCCATGAATGGGGAAGACTCTGCTTTCACGTAAAGCTAGCTGGCGACAGCCCCATCCCCCGGCTTCGCCGGGTACTTCCGTATGAGTGGGGAAGACTCTGCTTTCACGTGTTGCAGGACCAGGTCCATGCCGCGCTCCAATTCCTCTTCCGAAACGCACCAGTGGGGGGAGAGACGGACCCGGCCGGGGCGCGAGTCGACGATCACGCCCTCCGCGTGGAGCTTCGCTTCCACTTCCTCGGGGTGATCGGCCTCGAGCGTCACTATGCCGCAGCGCCTCTCGCGCTCGCGTGGCGTGAACGTCTTCACGCCGGCCTCGTCGCATCGCTCGAGGATCCGGCCGGTCAGTGTTCGCGACACCCACCTCGAGGCAGAGCTCCAGCCCCGCAAGCCCCGCGTAGTGGCAGGCCATCGCCCAGGTTCCCGTTTCGAGCCGCCGAGCGTCGTCGGCGAAGACGAGCTCCTGGAGCGTGAATGAGAACGGGTCCCGGGTCGCAAACCAGCCGGTGCCCTGCGGGCGGACTCTGGGGATGAGCTCGGGCCTGACGTACAGGAAGGCGTTGCCCGGGCCCCCGCTGAGCCACTTGAGGCATCCGCCGACGAAGGCGTCGCAGTCCATCGCCTGCACGTCGATGGGCACGCAGCCGCATGTCTGGTAGCCGTCGATCAGGCACAGCGCCCCCGCGGCGTGGGCGGCGTCGGCGATCGCGCGCACGTCCTGGAGGTAGCCGGTCGTGTAGAAGAGGTGAGTCGTCGCGACCAGGGCGGTCGCCGAATCGATTCGCTCGGCAAACGCCTCGGGCGGGATCGTCATGCCGTCCCGGCTCGGGACGAACTCGACTTCGAAGTCGGGGCGCGAGAGCCACTGGTGGCCGATGGTGGGGAAGTCCAGCCCGCCGATGAGGACCTTGCGCCGGCCCTCGGGCAGCGGAAGCCCGGTCGCCAGGGTGGTGAGGGCGACCGACACGGAGGGGGCGATCGCCGTCGAGCCCGCCGGCGCCCGGAGCAGCTCGCCCACCTTGCCCCGAAAGCGGTCGAGCAGCGGCAGCCACGTCGAGTACCAGACCGGCGTCCCCTGCTCGTCCCAGTCCTGGCCGTACTTCGCCAGGGCGGCCCGGCCGCGGAGGGGAAGAGGTCCGAGCGAGCAGGCGTTGAAATAGACGCAGCGATCGAGGAGGGGGAACTCGGTCCTCAGGGCTCCCCAATCAACCATCGAACAAGGCTACCCCAGCCCCTCCGGCGGCTTCGCCGCCACCCATGAATGGGGAGGACATCTGTGGCTTGCGGTGGTATAGTGCCCGGAAATCCTCGGCCGGGCCCCCGTGAGCCTGGCCCTGTTTAAGCGCCCCTAAAGAGGGGTAATCTGTCGTATACTCGCCGTTTGTGCACGTCCCGGCCGCTCATCCTGCCTTTTAACTGAGCGCGCCCTTTTTCCTGGAAGGAGTACGGAATTGATCTCAGAGATGAGAGCCCCCGCGCGTCTCAGCTATGGCCGCATCCCGAACCTCGTCGAGCTCAAAGACCTTATCGCCACGCAGATCGAATCGTTCCACTGGTTCAAGTCCGACGGTCTGCGCGAGCTCTTCGACGAGATCAACCCGATCACCGACTACACGGGCAAGAACTTTGAGCTGAAGTTCCTCGACTACGAGTTTGGCCAGCCCAAGTTCTCGGTCGAAGAGTGCCGCAACCGCGACATGACCTACGCCGCGCCGCTGCGCATCCGGACCCGCCTCACCATCAAGGAGACGGGCGAGATCAAGGAGTCCGAGGTCTACATGGGCGACTTCGCCATGATGACCGACGAAGGGACCTTCATCGTCAACGGCACCGAGCGCGTCGTCGTGTCGCAGCTGGTGCGCTCGCCGGGCGTGTACTTCACCGCAGCCGAAGACCCAAACACGGGCCGCAAGCTCTTCGGCGCCAAGCTCATCCCGAACCGCGGCGCGTGGCTCGAGATCGAGACCTCGGCCAAGGACCTGCTGACGGTCAAGATCGACCGCAAGCGCAAGGTCCCGGTCACGGTTCTGCTCAAGGCACTCGAGCTGCCGCAGCTGAAGGGCACCGAGAGCGACCGCGAGGCGCAGAAGCGCGCGCTCATGGAGATGTTCGCGGACGTCGACAACAACCCCGAGCACCACTACATGGAGTCGACGCTGGACAAGGACACCACGACCAAGACCGAGGAAGCTCTGCTCGAGCTGTACCGTCGCGTCCGTCCGGGCGACCCGCCGAGTGTGGACAACGCCCGCAACCTCTTGCAGTCGTTGTTCTTCAACCCGCGCCGGTTCGACCTCGGCCGCGTCGGCCGCTACAAGGTCGACAAGCGGCTCGGCCGCGATGAGGAGGACATCCTCGCGCGCGTCCGTCAGCGTGAGCTGCGGATCCTGGAGAAGGGCGACTTCATCGCGTTCCTGCGCAAGCTGATCGAGCTCAACAACGCGCCGCGCGAGAAGCAGATCCCCGACGACATCGACCACCTTGGCAACCGGCGCGTGCGCGCGGTCGGCGAGCTGCTCCAGAACCAGTTCCGCATGGGCCTTATCCGGATGGAGCGAATCATCAAGGAGCGCATGACGATCAGCGACCCGCATACGGTCACCTCGGCATCGCTCATCAATGCCAGGCCCGTGGTCGCCGCGATCAAGGAGTTCTTCGGATCGAGCCAGCTGTCGCAGTTCATGGACCAGCACAACCCGCTGTCCGAGCTCACCCACAAGCGGCGCCTTTCGGCGCTGGGTCCAGGTGGGCTGTCGCGTGAGCGCGCGGGGTTCGACGTCCGGGACGTGCACCATAGCCACTACGGCCGCATCTGCCCGATCGAGACGCCGGAAGGCCCGAACATCGGCCTGATCGGCAACCTGGCGACGTATGCAAAGGTCAACGAGTTCGGCTTCATCGAGACGCCGTTCCGTCGCGTCTACAACCGGGTCTCGGTGAACCAGGAGATCGCGCCGAAGCTCGTCGGACGGACGCTGCGTCGGGCCGCGGTGGACCCGAAGGGCACCGAGGTGCTGCCCGCGCACGAGGTGCTGGACGACAAGTCGATCCAGAAGCTGATCAAGGCGCGCGTAGCTTCGGTGGACATCGTGCCGTGGGTCTCGACCGAGGTCGAGTACCTCTCCGCCGACGAGGAGGACATGTTCGGCATCGCACAGGCGAACGCCGCCCTGACGCCGGAGAGCAACTTCGTCGAGCAGCGCGTGCCCGCGAGGGCGCGTGGCGACTTCAAGATCGAAGAGATACAGAACATCCAGTACATGGACGTGTCGCCGAAGCAGATCGTTTCGGTGGCGACGGCGATGATCCCGTTCCTCGAGCACGACGACGCAGGACGGGCCCTGATGGGCGCCAACATGCAGCGCCAGGCCGTGCCGCTCCTGGTCACGGACGCACCGCTGGTCGGAACCGGCGTCGAGTACTACGCCGCGAAGGACTCCGGCGAGATGATCGTCGCCGACTTTGCGGGGACGGTGGTCGACATCGCCAACCCGAAAGAGATGAAGGCCGTGCACGCGACGCCGGTCTTCGAGATCATCGTCAAGCCGGACGGCGGCGGTGCGGAGAAGCACTACCCGCTGCAGAAGTTCGAGCGGTCGAACCAGGGCACATGTCTCAACCACCGCGCGGTGGTGAAGCCGGGCCAGCACGTCGAAAAGGGCGATATCCTGGCCGACGGTCCCGCGATCGACAACGGGGAGATGGCGCTCGGACGCAACGTGCTCGTCGCCTTCATGCCCTGGGAGGGCTACAACTTCGAGGACGCGATCCTGCTCTCCGAGCGCGTCGTGAAGGAGGACCTGTACACCTCGATCCACATCGAGGAGTACGAGTCCGAGGCGCGGGAGACGAAACTCGGGCCGGAAGAGATCACGCGCGACATCCCCAACGTCGCCGACGACGCGCTGCGCAACCTCGACGAGCGCGGCATCGTCTACATCGGAGCCGAGGTCCAGCAGGGCGACATCCTGGTCGGCAAGATCACGCCCAAGGGCGAGACCGAGCTGTCGGCGGAGGAGCGCCTGCTCCGGGCCATCTTCGGTGAGAAGGCGCGCGAGGTGCGCGACTCGAGCCTGCGCGTGCCGCACGGCGAGCGCGGAATCGTGGTCGACGTGAAGGTGTTCTCGCGCGAGAACAAGGACGAGCTGGGCCCCGGCATCAACGAGATGGTCCGGGTCTACATCGCGCAGAAGCGCAAGATCTCGGCCGGCGACAAGATGGCCGGCCGCCACGGCAACAAGGGCGTGGTCGCCCGGATCATGCCCTCGGAAGACATGCCGTACCTGCCCGACGGCACCCCGGTCGACATCGTGCTCAACCCGCTCGGCGTGCCGAGCCGGATGAACCTCGGCCAGGTCCTGGAGACCCACCTCGGTTGGGTTGCTTCAACGCTTGGAATCAAGATCGCGACCCCAGTCTTCGACGGCGCTCCGATGCCGACGATCGTCAAGGAGCTGGAGAAGGCCGGACTTCCCGTGGACGGGAAGGTGCGGCTGCGCGACGGGCGGAGCGGCGAGGAGTTCGACGAGCCGGTGACCGTCGGCATGATCTACATGCTCAAGCTGGCCCACCTGGTCGAGGACAAGATCCACGCGCGCTCGACAGGCCCATACAGCCTGGTCACCCAGCAGCCGCTGGGCGGCAAGGCGCAGTTCGGCGGACAGCGGTTCGGCGAGATGGAGGTGTGGGCGCTCGAGGCTTACGGCGCCGCGCACGTCCTGCAGGAGATCCTGACCGTGAAGTCCGACGACATCGTCGGCCGCGTGAAGGCCTACGAGGCGATCGTCAAGGGCGACAACACGCTCGAGGCCGGCATCCCGGAGTCGTTCCGGGTGCTGGTGAAGGAGCTGGAAGGCCTTGCGCTTGGCGTGGAGATCCTGAGCGAAGACGAGCGCCAGATCGTCCTTTCAGAGGAAGACATTCCCGAGATCCCGCTGGACCTCGGCATCAGCCTCGAGCGCGAAGAGCTCGGGGAAGACTCGGCCGAATAGATACATAGATAGATATAGATACATAGATAGATAAGGAAGAAGAGGAAAAAGGTTGCTGAAACTCGAGAACTTTGACGCGCTGAAGCTTTCGTTGGCGTCGCCGGACACGATCATGTCGTGGTCGCACGGCGAGGTCACGAAGCCGGAGACGATCAACTACCGCACGCTCCGTCCGGAGCGCGACGGTCTTTTCTGCGAGCGCATCTTCGGTCCCACCCGGGACTGGGAATGCCACTGCGGAAAGTACAAGCGCTACCGCTACAAGGGCATCATCTGCGACAAGTGCGGAGTCGAGGTGACGCGGTCCAAGGTGCGCCGCGAGCGCATGGGCCACATCAAGCTCGCCTCGCCCGTGAGCCACGTCTGGTACTTCAAGGGCATCCCGAGCCGGATGGGCCTGCTGCTCGACATGTCTCCCCGCAACCTCGAGAAGATCCTCTACTTCGCCAACTACATCGTCACCGACGTCCACGAGGAAGTGCGCCAGGACATGCTCGCCGTCCTCAACATGGAGAAGGACGAGCGTGCCATTCGCCTGCGCGCCGACATCGACGCCAAGGCGCGTGAGCTGCGCCAGGAGCACGAAGCCAAGTCCAAGAAGCTGAAGGGCGAGGTCGACACGGAGGTCGCGCGGCTCGAGGAAGAGCTGCAGGAGTCCGTCGACGAGCTCACCACCCAGGGCAAGAAGGCGACCGAGTACATCAAGGCGGGAATCGGCACCAAGTCGCGCCGGACGCTGACGGTCGGCCTCGACGGCGACGAGGAGATTGTGATCGACAAGGGCGACCTGATGTCTCGCGAGATGTCACGCGGCGTCCTGTCCAAGGTGCAGGAGAAGGTCGAAAAGCTCGAGGCCAACACCAAGGTCGCGCAGAAGCGCGCCAAGGAGCGCCTCGACGCCGACAAGAAGGCACTCGAGTCCTCCATCGACGGCGCCACCAAGACGGAGCGGGAAGGAATCCAGGGTCAGCTCGAGGCGCTGCAGCAGGAGATCGAGGCGACGCGAACCGACCTCGAGGCCATGCACGCCAAGCAGATCCTGACCGACACCCAATACCGCGACTTCCAGGAGCGATTCGGTCGCGCCTTCCGCGCCGGCATCGGCGCCGAGGCGGTCCGCGAGCTTCTGTCGCGCATCGACCTGCAATCCGAGATGTACCGGCTCCGCGAGGAGTCGAAGTCGTCCAGCGGCCAGCGCAAGCAGAAGGCGATCAAGCGCCTGAAGGTCGTGGAGGATTTCCGCAAGTCGAACGCCAGCCCGACGTGGATGGTGCTCGAGGTCCTGCCCGTCATTCCGCCCGAGCTGCGCCCGATGGTCCAGCTCGACGGTGGCCGTTTCGCCACGTCCGACCTCAACGACCTCTACCGCCGCGTGATCAACCGGAACAACCGCCTGAAGAGGCTGCTCGAGCTCGGCGCGCCGGAGATCATCGTGCGCAACGAGAAGCGGATGCTCCAGGAGGCGGTCGACGCGCTGATCGACAACGGGCGGCGCGGCCGCGCCATCACCGGCACGGGCAACCGCAAGCTGAAGTCGCTCTCCGACATGCTGAAGGGCAAGCAGGGCCGGTTCCGCCAGAACCTGCTCGGCAAGCGCGTGGACTACTCCGGCCGCTCTGTCATCGTGGTCGGCCCCGAGCTGAAGCTGCACGAGTGCGGCCTGCCCAAGAAGATGGCGCTCGAGCTCTTCAAGCCGTTCGTCATGCGCGAGCTGGTGAACAAGGGCTACACGACCAACATCAAGTCGGCCAAGCGCATGGTCGAGCGCAGCCGGCCTGAGGTCTGGGACGTCCTCGACGAGGTGATCCACGAGCACCCGGTGCTGCTCAACCGCGCGCCGACACTGCACCGCCTGGGCATCCAGGCGTTCATGCCGGTGCTGGTCGAAGGCTCGGCGATCCAGATCCACCCGCTGGTGTGCGCCGCATTCAACGCCGACTTCGACGGCGACCAGATGGCGGTGCACGTTCCGCTGTTCAGCGGAGCGATCGCGGAAGCCAAGAACCTGATGATGTCGTCCCAGAACATCCTGTCCGCCGCGGACGGCCACCCCGTGGTCGCGCCGACGCAGGACGTGGTGCTGGGCTGCTACTGGCTGACCGCCACTCGCGGCGCGCAGCCGACCGATGTATCCAAGCTGCGCAACTTCAGCTCCGAGAACGAGGTGCTTCTCGCGCTGGAGGCGAAGGTCGTGAAGCTCCAGGAATGGGTTCGAGTCCGGATCGGCTCAGAGTCGATCGTCACGACCGCCGGCCGGGTCGTCTTCAACCAGCCGCTGCCGGTGGGCAAAGCGCCCATGGAACCCACCATGGACCCGCTTCCGTTCCAGAACGCGCACTACGACCGCAAGCTGCTGCGAGTGCTCGTGGCCGAGCTGTACCGCCTGTACGGCAGCGACGTCACGGCGATCGTGGTCAACGACATCAAGCGGCTGGGTTTCCGTTACGCGACCCAGGCCGGGATCACGGTGTCCGCGATGGACATCCCGCACCCCGACTCGAAGTGGCAGATCATCCGCGCCACTGAGAAGGAAGTGGCGGACGTCGAGCGGATGTACCGCCGCGGCGTCATGACGGAAGACGAGCGCTACCGCAAGGTCATCGAGCTGTGGCAGAAGGCTTACGAAGAGGTTGGTGCGCAGACCGAGATCGCGTTCGACAAGTTCAGCCCGATCTGGATGATGATGGGCTCGGGCGCCCGCGGAAACATCCAGCAGATCCGCCAGCTGGCGGGCATGCGTGGCCTGATGGCCGACCCGACCGGACGGATCATCGACCTTCCCATCCAGGCCAACTTCACCGAAGGCCTGACCGTGCTCGAATACTTCATCTCGACCCACGGCACGCGCAAGGGTCTCGCCGACACCGCGCTCCGCACGGCCGACTCCGGCTACCTGACCCGGCGTCTGGTCGACGTCGCGCAGGACGTGATCGTGCGCGTGGAGGACTGCGGCACAACCAACGGAATCTGGATCCGCGACATCACACCGGAACGCGCGAAGAACGAGCCGATCTTCGAGAAGATCGCCGGCCGCGTGGCGGCCGAGGACGTCTCGGTCAAGGGCAAGGTGCTCGTGCCCGCGGGACAGTCGATCAGCGACGAGGTCGCGCGACAGATCATCGAGGCCGGAGTGCCGGTCAAGATGCGATCGGTCCTCGTCTGCGAAGCGCGCGAGGGTGTCTGCCGCACGTGCTACGGACGGAACCTGGCCACCGGCAAGATCGTCGAGATCGGTGAGGCGGTGGGCGTCATCGCCGCGCAGTCGATCGGCGAGCCGGGAACCCAGCTGACCATGCGCACGTTCCACACCGGCGGTGTCGCCGGCGTGGACATCACCCAGGGCCTGCCCCGCGTGGAGGAGCTGTTCGAGGCTCGCATCCCCAAGGGCAAGGCGATCATCTCCGAGATCGACGGCGAGCTCGAGATCATCCGCCAGGAAGGCTCGCGCAAGGTCCGCGTCACTTCCAAAGAGGAGTTCGAGGTCTCCTACCCGATGCAGGCGAAGATGGAGGCCCTGGTCAAGAGCGGCGACGAAGCGATGGAGGGCCAGGAGCTGGCCCGCGACCCCAAGGGCAACGGCATCCGGACGCGCCACGCGGGCAAGGTCAGCGTGTCGGCCAAGGAAATCACGGTCCGGACGATCGACGAGGAGGTGCGCGAGTACCCGATCCCGCACCAGGTGCGAATCCGGCCGGAGCTCGACCGCCGGGACGGGCACAAGGTCCTGATCCGGGCCGGCCAGCAGATCACGGAAGGCTCGATCTCACCGCAGGAGCTGCTCCACATCCTCGGCAAGGAAGCGGTGCAGACGTTCCTTGTGGACGAGGTCCAGAAGGTCTACCGATCACAGGGCGTCGACATCAACGACAAGCACATCGAGGTGATCGTCCGGCAGATGATGCGGAAGGTACGCATCGACTCGGCCGGCGACACGGGCCTCCTGCCGGGCGAGATCGTCTCGCAGTGGGAGTACGAGGAGTCCAACGCGCGGGCGCTCGCCGAGGGCGGCGAACCCGCCACTGCTCAGACCGTGCTGCTGGGCCTGATCAAGGCCGCGCTGAACACCACGTCGTGGCTGTCGGCAGCGTCCTTCCAGGAGACGACCAGGGTGCTCACCGAGGCCGCGATTTCCGGCAAGGTCGACCGTCTACGCGGCCTGAAGGAGAACGTGATCATCGGCAAGCTGATCCCGGCCGGTACGGGCCTGGACTACTACAAGAAACAGAGAGAGCAGGCGGCCAGGATCCTCGAGGAGGAGCCAATTGACCTTTACGTGCACAAGGGGGCGCCCGCCAGGGTTGCCCCTTTTCTTTACGGCGCGGAAGGGAACCCAGGTTCCCTTCCACGGGCCATCCTTCCCGTTGTCCGGGTGTTGCAAATTGCAGAGTTCGCTGGGCATGAAGGTGCGTTGCATAGGGACGGCCGGAGTGAATCCGGCCTACAGCCGCCATCTGCGGGGGACGGCCGCAATGCATCCGGCCTACAAGATGACGCTGGTTAAGATGGGGGCGTGTCCTTAAGCCGAAGGATGGTTCGCGCCGTCGGAGTCGTGCTGCTTGTGGTTGTGATGGCGGCGGCGTGTGACACCGGCGTCGCGGTGGGGCCAAAGCTGGCCAAGGATCAGGTCCTGCGGGTCATGCTGGAAGACCAGCCCGCGTCGCTCGACCCCGGACAGACGCAGTACACGTATGAGACCGCGGTGCTGCGTGCGATCTCCGAGCCGCTCCTGCGGCCCAACCCCGACCTGAGCGCCGTTGTGCCTGCCGCGGCGCAGAGCTTCGATGTCAACAGCGACGGCACAGCCTACGTCTTCCACCTGCGCACCAACGCGAAATACTGGGACGGCACTCCGGTCAAAGCGCAGGACTTCGTCTACGCCTGGCAGCGGCTCATCGACCCTCGGCTCGCGGCGCCGAACGAGACCCTCTTTGCCAACGCGGTGCTGAATGGAGAGCGGGTCGCGCTGATGGACCCGCAGCGCGACGCCAAGACTATCGACGGCGCGCTCGGCACGCTGGGTCTGAAAGCGGTCGACGACTACACCTTCCAGGTGCAGCTGGCGCAGCCGGATCCCGCATTTGCGTGGCTCGCGGCGATGCCCGCCTCGGCGCCGGTCCGGAAAGAAGTCGTCGCGAAGAGCGGCGACAAGTGGGCGACGATCCCCGACACGCTGGTGACCAACGGCCCCTACAAGGTCACAGAGATGCTCAAGGGCGACCACATCACCGTCGAGCGCAATCCTTATTACTGGGCGGGCAAGCCCACCCTCACGCGGATCGATTTCGAGATCGTCATCGACGGCGCGACCGCATTGGCCAGATACAGGAGCGGCGAGCTGGACGAGATCGTGGTGCAGCCGGCCCAGGCGGCGTCGGTCGTCGCCGACACGACACTGAGCCGTCAGGTGGTCAAGACGGCGAACCTGACCGTGTTCTGGATGGTGTTTCGGGTCGACTCACCGCCTCTCAACAACGTGAAGCTGCGGCAGGCGTTGGCGCAGGCCGTCGACCGAAATGCGTTCGTCGCCCAGATCTTTCAGGGTGAGGGCGCGCCGATCGACACGTTCATCCCCAAGGGCATGCACGGTTACGCGCCCAACCTGGCGACGCAGAGGTTCGACGTTGCGCAGGCGCGGGCGTCTCTGGCGGCATCCGGCTTCTCCGCCACCCAGGTGTCGCTGACGTTCTCGTATGACCAGTCGTCCGACTTCGGCAAGGCGACTGCGAAATTCATCCATGACCAGCTCAAGGCCAACCTGGGCATCGAGCTCAACCTGCAGGCGCTCGACGCCAACACGCTGGCCTCGCGCGTCGAGAACGGTCAGTTTCAGATCACCGGACCGCGAGGTTGGAACGCCGACTACCCCGACCAGGCTGACTGGTACGACATCTTCCTGACCACGAGCTCCAACAACGTTTCGTTCTGGCAGAACCAGCAGTACGACAACTTTGTGCGGGTCGCGCGCACCGACACGCAGCCCGCCCGCCGAGACCAGGAGTACCTCCAGGCGCAGTCGATGCTGGTGGGGGACGCGCCGGTCGCCTTCCTCGCGCAGACGGTGAGCTGGTACCTGGTGCAGCCGTACGTGCGGGGGATCGTCACGTCGCCGGTCGACGAGTGGCCGGGCGGGCTGGCGCCCGCACAGCTGTCGATCGCCCCACATTGAGCCTGTTAAGGGCATTCTCGAACAACCGTTCGCACAGTTAGGCTGCTAGCAACTTGACACTTGTGACTCGGCCACAACAGAATTCGATACGGCCGCAGAGGCTGTGAGTAAGACCTGCCGCCGGCGCACTCTCGCCCCGCGCTCGGGAAGAAGGCTGCAGGATGAGTCTGAGAGGTAAGACGCGTATGCATTTAGGTTTCCGGTTACGGGCGATAACGCTCGCGACCGCCGGGGTGTTTCTCGCCGCCTGTGGCGGCGGAGGGACGACCAGCGCCAATCTGGCTTCGGCGGACAAGCAGATTCTTCGAGCGAACAACGGCACCGAGCCGAACAGCTTCGACCCGACGCAGCAGACGTACACCTATGAGCGA
>VBHJ01000108.1 GCA_005887685.1 Chloroflexota bacterium
GTCCAAAAAAGGATTTAACGGCGGCGGCGCTCCGGCGCAGAAGAACGGCGCGACCAAATACCGCGCCGGGACCAGCGGCGAGCTCGCTGCTGAGCCGGCGGTCAAGCTCGTCGGCGTCTCGAAGTCGTTCGGCAAGCGCGCCGTCCTCAAGGGCGTCACCTTCAGCGTCGCCCCGGGTGAGCTGGTCGAGGTAACCGGACCGAGCGGGTCGGGCAAGACGACGTTCCTGCGCCTCCTTCACGGCCAGCTGCGCGCGAATGCGGGCGAGCTGTGGGTGCGCGGACGCGGCCTGCACCGATGGTGGCGACGCGGCTTGGGCACGCTGCGCCGCGAGGTTGCCTTCGTCTTCCAGGAGCAACGCCTGCTGCCGCGACTCAACGCTTTCGAGAACATCGTCCTGGCGCTCCAGGTGCGCGACCCCCAGGTGCCCAACAAAACGATCCAGCAGCGCGCCCTCGCGGCGCTTGAGTCAGTGAAGCTGGCAGACCGGCGACGCGCCTATCCGCATCAGCTTTCGGCCGGCGAGCGCCAGCGCGTGGCCATCGCGCGTGCCCTGGCGACCAGGCCCCGAGTGTTGCTGGCGGACGAGCCGCTCAACTCGGTGGACGAAGAAAACGGCGCCCTCATCACGCGCCTGCTTGAAGAGGCCGCCGCCACGGGCACGACAGTCATCGTCGCGACGCATCGACATACCTTTGCCGCGAGCCGCATCCTTCGCCTGCCCAGCGAGAAGGTGGTCCTGAACGGAGCCAGGCGGCACGTGCTCAACGGCAACGGACAGGCCGGCGGCCATCAGAACGGGAATGCGAACGGCGCGTCGAACGGCAACGGGAATGGTCACGTGAATGGAGCATCGACCCGGGTCGCCTGGTGGCGCCTCGTAATCCCCGCGCGCCAGCGCCACCACAACACGCCCAAGGTGTTGCGACTGCCCGTGTGGCGGCGGTCCGCCGCCTTTCTTGCTAACAGCTACCGCCTGGTCGTACTCAACGGCCTCCGCAGCTGGAGTCGAGACGCGAGGCTGACCACCCCGGTCATCGGCACCATCGCTCTGCTCCTGATGCTGTGCGGCACGCTCGCTCTCGTGGGCATCGCCGTCGAGGGCGCGGTCGCCGACCAGGCAAGCCAGGCGTCGATCGTGCGCGTCTACCTCGCCCCGGACGCGACGCCCGATGCCGCCGCCGCGCTCAAGGCCAGGCTGGCGGCCGACTCGCGCGTGGCGTCGGTCACGCCCTTGACGCCCGAGCAGGCCCTCGCCGAGGCGAGCAAGCGGCCCGGCCTGGACAGCCTCGCCAGCCTGAGCTCGACCAACCCGTTTCCCGCCAGCCTGGACGTGCGCGTGAAGCTGCCGACGCAGGTCGCCGCGGTGGCGAACTCGGTGAAGGGCGACCCGGCGGTCGATCCCACCTACCCGACCTCGTACGACCCTGACACCTACTCGCGGCTGCGGCACTTCGCGCTCATCGCCGGCTCGATCGCGGCGGGAATCGTGTTGCTGTTCGCGTTCGTCGCGTATGCGGTGATAGCGAATTCGATGCGCGGGATCGCCGCCTCGCGCAGGCAAGAGGTAGGTGTGATCCGCCTCCTCGGGGCGCAGGGATGGATGGTCCGGGGACCGTTTGTCGTCGAAGGGCTGATGACCGGCGCGCTGGCCGGCGCACTGGCCGCGGCCGTCGTAGCGGGCGCCTACCTGCTGGCGGTCCGGTTCGAGGACACGATCTATGTCCAGGTGCTACCAGGCGTCGGCGCGACCGCGGTGCAGTACGTCCTCGCCGCGGTCATCACTGCCGGCCTCATCCTGGGCACTGGTACCGCGCTCTTCGGTTTTCGCAGGGCTCGCGCTTGAGGCGCATCCTCGCCGCCGCCTTCACGGTCGCAGGACTGCTTGCGCTTCAGGCTTCCAGCGCTCTCGCCACCGACCCCAGCCCTTCTCCCTCGCCCTGCGCGAGCACAAGCGCAGCCTCCGATGGTCGAGTCACGTGTCCCGCCGCGGCCGCCAACCCCAACCAGGCCGCCTATGCGCTGCTCGAGTCGCGCCTGGGCGGCGACATCGCCCGCGCGCTTCAGACCGAGCAGCGAGTCGCCGCCACGCTCGATCAGTTCGCTGCCACCGAGGAGCTGCTCACCGTTCAGGTCACGCAGGAAGAGGCGCTCATCGCCAACCTGGAGGATCAGATCGCGAAACTGGACGTCCAGATCGCGGACACCCAGGCGCGGATCGAGGTCGAAAAGCAAGAGCTGGCCTCCATGTCGCGAGCGATCTACCGGCAGCCTGACTCGTTCTGGCTCTTGGTCGCCAGGTCCGGCAACCTGCATGAAGCCCTCGTCGCGACGGCCGATGCGGTGGTCGCGGGCCAGCGAGCGCACGCGCTGCAGACCAGGCTCGAGGCGGACCTTGCCAAACTGCAGGCGGACCGCGAGGCGCGCCAGAACGACCTCGACCGCGAGAACGGAACGCTCGACCTGCTGAACGCCAACCTCAGCTCGTTGCAAGAGGTGATGGGCATGCAGGACGACGTCAGCAACGAGCTCAGCGACCTCGTGTCACAGATCCAGACCGCGAAGGCCCATTTGCAGAACCAGCCGCCCGACGTCACAACGAACCTCGCGCAGCTCCTCGAGGCGCAGGAGCAGGACCTCGTCCTGCGCTCGTACGAGACGGCGTGGAGCCAGGCCCAGGTCGGCGTCGGCCTCGCGTTGGTGAACAACAAGCTGCCGGTCGGCAAGACGATTCAGGGTCTTGCGCTCTCGTGGCCGATGTCCTCATTTGCGATCTCTCAACCCTTTGGCCCGAGCAATGTCATCCTCGAGCCACCGTTCGGTCCGTACAAGCACTTCCATACGGGCGTGGACATGGCTGCACCTCTCGGGTCGCCGGTGATGGCCGCCGCGGACGGCCTCGTCGTAGCGGTGGGCCACACCGCCAGCGGTTACGGCAACTACGTCGTCATCGCGCACGGGGGCGGCATCGCCACTCTGTACGGTCACCTGCTCCAGACGAACGCGACCGTGGGCGACCGGGTCGTGCGCGGCCAGGTCATCGGGCTCGAGGGGTCGACCGGGTTCTCGACCGGGCCCCACCTTCACTTCGAGCTGCGCATCAACGACCAGGTCATAGACCCGATGCCGTACCTGCCGGTCCCAGGGACGAGCTGGTCGGGCTAGGCTCCGGTTTCGACCGGGTCGGGGTGACCTTGGTTGCTTTCAACATCGCCACCGGCCGATAGGCGGCATCCGCGGCCAGACCTCCGGTAAACGCGCCCAGCCGCTTTCCGCAAAGTGCCCCCGGAGGGAATCGAACCCCCGACCTTGACGTTAGGACCGTCCTGCTCTATCCCCTGAGCTACGGGGGCGCAGCGGTGAAGTCTAGGAATTTTTGACCAATGCGCCCTGCGCGCGCCCGGCGCCCCTGAGCTACGGGGGCGCAGCGGTGAAGTCTAAGAAACGGTCCCGCCACGTAACAGGAGTCCTCGGCGTCTCGTTGAGTTGGTGAGATGGCCGAAACCCTCTCAGCAACCTCTCAGCCTGCTCCTAGGTACGGCTTGGCCCCCTCCGGCAAGCTCGGCCCCATGGAAACCACCCACTCGACCCACGCCAGGGTCCGCTCCCGCGATGCGGCGTTGCGTTTGCTTCAACGCCTGACGATGGGCGCGGCAGCCAGCGCGCTAGCCGGCGTCGGAGTGTTCGCCGCCGTCAGCGCAGCCACCATCCCGGGCACGTCGTCATCGACGTCGCAAGCCTCGAACACATCGAGTGCGTCCACGTCGACATCCAAGTCGACGAGCTCGAGCTCGACCGCCAGCTCCTCAAGCGGCCTGCAATCGTCGAGCGGGGTCAGCTCGTCGTCGGGCGGCGCCGTCGCTGTCACCGGCGGATCCTGACGAGTGTCCTCCAGCGTTCTCTGGTACACGACGCGAGGCGCGGGCGCCGTCACGCTAATCCTGCTGAGCTGTGTCGTCGTCCTGGGCATCCTCTCGACACTGCGTGTTGAGAGTCCAAGCTGGCCTCGCTTCCTGACCACCGGCCTGCACCGCAACCTCGCCCTGATGACGCTGGTGTTCCTGACCCTCCACATCGTCACCGCTGTCGTCGACCCCTTCACCAACCTGGGCTGGGCCGCCGCCTTCATTCCGTTCTCCTCTTACTACCGCACGTTCTGGCTCGGCCTCGGCGTCATCTCGTTCGAGCTGCTGGCTGCGATCGTCGTGACCAGCCTCGTGCGGGGACTGCTCGGTCATCGCGCCTGGCGCGCGATCCACTGGCTGACTTATGCGGCTTGGCCAGTGGGCGTCGTGCATGGCCTGGGTACCGGGACCGACACGTGGTCGGCGTGGATGCTCGCTATCACGGCGGCTTGCGTCGCCGGTGTCGGAATGGCGATCTACTTTCGGCTGAGCTCCGGTTCGGCCGATCCGCTGGCATCGGCGCGCACGATGTTTCGATCCGCGGTCGACAGGCGCGAGGCGAGATGACTCGCCTCCTCGGCACCCCCGACACATTGAATCCCCTGCCCCCGGTCGGCGCCGACTTCATCGACGCCATCGAGCGCTCTCGGTTGATGGGACGAGGCGGCGCGGCATTTCCCGTCGCGGCCAAGTGGCGCGCGGTCGCGCAACGATCGCGCGGAAATGCCGTGATCGTGGTCAACGGCGCCGAGGCCGAGCCCCAGAGCAAGAAGGACAGGGTCCTCATGTCCGAGCGACCCAACCTCGTGCTCGACGGCGCGTTCATCGCGGCCCGTGTGTTGCGCGCGCGAAACGTGATCCTCTACATCGGCGAGCGTCACGACGTGGCTCGCAACGCGATGCTGCGCGCATTGTCCGTGCGGTCAGAACCGGAGCGCCGCATGGTGACCGTCTCCGCGGCTCCGGCTCGATACGTCGCGGGAGCTGAGGCGGCCGCCATCCATTTTCTGAACGAAGGCATTGCCACACCGACCAATGTGCCGCCCTACCCGTTCGAAAGGGGCGTTGGCGGCGCGCCGACGCTGGTGCAGAACGTGGAGACCCTCGCCCATGTCGCGCTGCTGGCGAGGACTGGTGAGACGCCGCGAACGGTACTGGTCACGCTCGCCGGCGGGATCAAGAAGCCGGGCGTGCTCGAGGTGGACGCCCAGACGACGATCGGCGAAGCGGTTCTTCGCACCGGCGGTGCGACCGAAGCCCCGAGGGCGATCCTCATCGGCGGCTACTTCGGCCACTGGGTCGAGCCTGAGCAAGCCTGGGACCTGGCGCTCGAAGCGGAGTCCATGCGCCGGCACGGTCTCGGGCTCGGATGTGGCGTGGTCGGACTGCTGCCCGTAAGCCGCTGCCCGGTCTGCGAGACCGCCGCGATCATGCGTTACCTCGCCGGCGAGAGCTCGGCGCAGTGCGGACCGTGCTTCTTCGGGCTCCGCGCGCTGGCCGACGCCTGCACGCGGATCGCTCAGCGCGGCTCGAATCCCGAAGACCTGACGCGAATGCAGCGCTGGGCGGTCGAGGTGCGGACCCGTGGCGCATGCCGCCACCCCGACGGCGCGGCAATGTTTCTCTCGTCGTCGTTGCAGGTCTTTGCCCAAGAGTTCGCGAGCCACCGCGCCCACAACCTGGGACGAACAGCGTGAGCAAGCAGTTCGAGCTGACGGTCGATCGCATCAAATGTGACGGCCGCGGACTCTGCGCGGAGCTATTGCCAGAGCTCATCCGGCTCGACGACTGGGGTTATCCCATCCTTGCCGCCGGAGTGGTTCCGGAGCATCTCATCCCCCTTGCGCAGCGCGCAGTCGAGGACTGCCCGGTGCTCGCCATAGCCCTGCGCCGCACGCACATCAAGAAGTGACGGCTACCGTGCTGGGCATCGCCGACGATCGCGCGCTCGGAGGCACGCTGCGGGTGATCGTCACGCGCCCGCGATCGCTCGCCGCAGCAAAGGCCGCGGTGGATGAGGTCATCACCGCAATCGATGTCGCGGCGAGCCGATTTCGCGAGGACAGCGAGCTCAGTCGCCTCAACGCGACGCCGGAACGCGAGGTCACGGTGAGCCCCTTGCTTGCGAAGGCGATCGCGGCAGCCCTTCGCGGCGCCGAGCTGAGCGATGGCGCGGTGGATCCGACCGTCGGCAACGCCATCCGCCTTGCCGGCTACGACTCGGACTTCGCGTCCGTCCTCAAGGACGGTGGACCGCTGCGCGTCCATGCGGAGCGCATCCCGGGGTGGCGGGCGATCCGATTCGACGCCGCGTCAAATCGCGTCTGGATACCTCGCGGGGTCGAGGTCGACCTCGGCGCCACCGCGAAGGCGCTTGCCTCTGACCTGGCGGCGGCCGCGGCGTGCCGTGTGATCGAGGGCGGTGGTGTGCTGGTCAGCCTCGGCGGCGACATCGCGGTCGCCGGCGAACCGCCCGCCGGCGGTTGGTCTGTCCAGGTCAGCGAGGACAGCGCCGCGCCGATTGAGGAGGGCGAAGAGACCGTGAGCATCTCGGCCGGCGGCATGGCCACCTCGAGCACGACCGTCCGCCGCTGGACGCGCGGCGGCGTCGTCCTGCACCACATCATCGACCCCGCGACCGGCCGGCCCGTCGCCGGGCCCTGGCGGACGGCGACCGTGGCGGCCGCGACCTGCGTCGACGCCAACATCGCGTCCACCGGGGCGATCGTCAAAGGAAAAGGCGCCGTGGCGTGGCTCGAGACGAGGGGGCTGGCGGCCCGGCTGGTCGACCGGCGGGGCACGGTCAGCCGGGTGAGCGGCTGGCCGTCCCAAGGGGTCCCCGCGAACTCACGGCGTAGCCTCTGAGTTCGTGGGGATCGAACCAGCCAATTCGAAGCTGGCCCCCACCTTTTTCTGAGCAATTTCCCAGGAAACTCGATCAGAGTGAGCTTGTGATCAAGGAGGGCGCGGCGCGGGTCCTCGTCGTGGACGACGAGCCGAACATCACCGAGCTGGTGGCGATGGCCCTCCGGTACGAAGGCTTCAACGTCAAGACCGCGGCCACCGGCCGTGGCGCGCTGAGCGCGGTTTCGCAGTTCGCCCCCTCCCTGGTGATCCTGGACGTCATGCTGCCGGACATCGACGGCATCGAGGTCCTGAAGCGCCTCACCAGCTCCGGCAACAAGGTCCCGATCATCTTCTTGACCGCCAAGGACGCCACCGAGGACAAGGTCCATGGACTGACCATCGGCGGCGATGACTACGTGACCAAACCCTTCAGCATCGAGGAGCTCATGGCGCGGGTGCGCGTCGTGCTCAGGCGCCACGGCAACGACTCCGAGACGGGCAAGATGTCGCTGGCGGACCTCGAGCTGGACGACGAGGCTCACGAGGTGCGCCGGCACGGTCACGTGGTCGAGCTGACCAACACCGAATACCGACTCCTCCGCTATCTCCTGATCAACGCCGGCCGGGTGCTGTCCCGCAGCCAGATCCTCGACCATGTCTGGCACTACGACTTCGGCGGCGATGCCAGCGTGCTCGAGACCTACGTCAGCTACCTTCGGCGCAAGGTCGACCGGTACGACCCGGCCCTGATCCAGACCGTGCGCGGCGTGGGGTACGTGCTCCGAACGCCACGGAAATGACCTTGTCGCTGCGCGGGCGGCTGTTGATCGGGGTCATCTCCCTCGTCGTCATCGGAATCGTCATCTTCGACGTCGCGACCTACACGTCGCTGCGAACGTTTCTCTACGGCCGGGTCGACAGCCAGCTGAGCAGCGGTCGCGTGGTTGCGGTCGGCGTACTCGGTGGTCGAGAAAACGGTCCGGGATCAACGGCGCAGCAGTTTCCTACGGGAACGGTGATCCAGGAGGTTTCCCCTGATGGCGCGGTGCTGGTGACCAAGGTCGCGGCTCCGCCCTTTTCAACCACTCAACCGGCGCTGCCCGTCTTGCCTCACCCCCTCCCCAACGCGGGTATGGACAAAGCCGGCCAGCCTTTCAACGTCGCCGGCACAAACGGTGTTGCCCAGTTCAGGGTGATCGATTGGCCTGAGGACTCCTTCGATGGCAACTTCGTCGTCTTCGCCATTCCGATCGACGACGTCTTGTCCACGCTCAGCCAGCTCTTCCTCCAGGAGCTGTTCATCAGCGCTGCGGTTGTCGGCGGCACCGTTGTGCTGGCGCTGCTGATCATCCAGATCGGGTTGCGGCCGCTCCGCAGGATGGGAGCTGTCGCGGACACGATCGCGGCGGGCGACCTCAGCCGGCGGGTCGAGCCCGCGTCGCCGAGAACCGAGATCGGCCGCCTCGGCCTCGCGTTGAACGCCATGCTCAGCCAGATCGAGGCCGCCTTCGCGCAGCGCACCGCG
>VBHJ01000109.1 GCA_005887685.1 Chloroflexota bacterium
CCTGGTCGACGACATGCTGCTGATCGCACGGCTCGACCAGGGCCGCCCTCTGGAGACCAAGCCTGTCGACCTTCAGGCGATCGCGCGCGACGCCGTCGATGACGCGCGAGCCGTCGCACCGCAGCGTGAGATCACGCTGAACGCGTCCGCACCGGTGGTCGTCGCCGGCGACGACACGCGCTTGCGCCAGGTGTTGGGCAACCTTGTTCGCAACGCACTGGTGCACACCCCGGCGAGGACGCCGATCGAGGTAGCAGTGACGACGGAAGACAGCGTCGCGCGGATGTCAGTCGCCGACCACGGACCAGGCCTGCCGCCCGATGCGGCGCAGCGCATCTTCGAGCCCTTCTACCGCGCAGACCCGAGCCGTAGCCGCGACAGCGGCGGCGCGGGCCTGGGACTCTCGATC
>VBHJ01000110.1 GCA_005887685.1 Chloroflexota bacterium
TTACCCGTGATCGCGGTCACTTCGGTCGCCCAGTCGGAGGCGGGCGAGATCGAGGAGGACGTCGGCGCCCGCTTGATGGACGAGGCCGACGTCGTCATCGACCTCTGCACCCCCGTCGGAGACGCGCTATGCCGGCTCGAGGGTCTGGCCGAAACCCCGGTCGGACCAGGCTCGACGCTGGCCGCCATCGCGGTCGCTGATGCGATCAAGGTCCGGACCGCGGAGCTTCTGCTCGCCCAGGGGAAGCTCCCGCCGGTGATCACGAGCGTCGCCGAGGTTGGGCGCCGGCGTTCCGATGAGCTCTTCGAGGCGGCTTACCGGGAGCACGCGCGACGCGCGGCGCACAGCCTCGCTACTTGACAGGAGGTGAAGACTGGAGCATTTGGGGAGGCGTAGGAAGTCGGTAGGGGCCCTTTGGGCCGTATGCACACCAGGAGGTGATCGTCTGTGACGCATCGTGAACAGCCACTGAAGGCAGGGCGATTGATGGCGGCCTTAATGGTCGCCGCGTTTGCCCTCGTCGCCTGTGGCAACCAGTCGACTGGTGGTGGCACCACCAAGTACGTGGTGGGCGTCTCCAACACGCTGACCGGCAACGGCTGGCGCGAGGAGATGATCTGCTCGATCAAGGCCCAGGCCAAGGCGTCGGGGGTCGTGTCCAAGGTCATCGTCGCCAACCGCACGACCGACGCGGCAGGTCAGATCGCCGACATCCGGAACCTGATCTCGTCTGGCGCCAACGTGATCGTGATCAACCCGTCCGACCGCGACGCGCTGAATGCGGTGATCAAGCAGGCGACCGACAAGGGCATCGTCGTCGTGGCGGTGGACCAGGCCGTATCCGAGCCGACTGCGTACGTGGTCAGCAACGACCAGGTCGCGTACGGCCAGCTTGGCGCCGACTGGCTCGCCAAGCAGCTCAACGGCAAGGGCAACATCATCGAGATGCGCGGCATCAACGGGGTTCCGGCGGACACGGACCGGCACCAGGGCCTCACCACCGCGCTCGCCCAGTACCCGAACATCAAGGTGATCAAGCAGACCTTCACGAACTGGTCGCTTGACCCGGCCGCCCAGCAGATGAAGGACATCTTCAGCTCGGGCATCCAGTACGACGGGATCTGGACTTCGGGCATCGACTCGACCGTCGTCGACCAGTTCCAGTCTTCCAACAAGCCATTCGTTCCCATCGTGGGAGCCGACAACAACAAGTTCGTCCAGGAGCTCGCGACCCTGAAGGACAAAGGCCTGAAGGGCGCCGCGGTCACCAACCCGCCGCCGATCGGCGGGGCGGGCCTCGCGGTTGGCCTGGCGGTCTTGCAGAAGACCCACAGCTACGACCACGTGATTCACCTCACACCGCAGGTGTGGGACAACACGACCGCGGATGGCGCCGCCAAGCTTGCGCAGACCTACGACTCGAGCCTCGACCCGTACTACAGCGTCGCGTTCGACGTCAAGCCGTACACGACCTACTCGAAGCAGGACCTGATCTCCTGCGCGGGTCCCAGCTAATCGGCATCGGCAAGGGGGCGCGGGCGGTAAGCCCGCGCCCCACCTTCACTCATGGCAGCGGTTCCTGACGACGCTTCAGTAGCCGATTCAAGCGCCCTGCTCGAGGCGAGCGGGCTGATCAAGAGTTTCGGGCCGGTGGTCGCCCTGCGCGGCGCCGACCTGCGCGTGCGAGGCGGCGAGATCCACGCGTTGATGGGCGCCAACGGCGCGGGCAAGAGCACCCTCGTCAAGATCCTCACCGGCGCGCTGACGGCAGACGGCGGAACCATCACCCTGGGCGGGCGACCGCGGACGTTTCACTCGACGTCGGAAGCGCGCAGGGCGGGCCTGATCTGCGTCTACCAGGATCCCTCTCTGCTGCCTGACCTCACGGTCTTGCAGAACCTGAAGCTGACGGCGACGCCTATCTCTCTTTTCAGGCATTACCTCGCCGAGCTCGGACTCGAGGGGTTCGACCTGCAGTCGCTGCCTCGCGAGCTGGCTCGGCCCACCCTCAGCTTGCTGGACCTCGCCCGCGCGCTGGCCATCGAACCCCAGCTGCTGCTGCTCGACGAGATCACGGCGTCGCTCCCCGCCGACCTCACCGTTCGCGTTTTCAATGTCGCCCGGCAGCTTCGAGCCGAGGGGCGCTCGGTCATCTTCATCTCGCACCGGCTCGCCGAGGTCGGAGCGCTCTGCGATCGAGCCACCGTGCTGCGCGATGGGAAGACCGTCGGCGTGGTCGAGCCCGCGCAGGGCGGTGAGGAGCGCATCGTCAAGTTGATGCTCGGTCCCGTGGCCGAAGAAGTCGCGGCCGAGGCCGCCTCACCGAGCGCGCCCGCCACAGGGGCGGTGTCGATGGAGGTGCGCGACCTGAAGGCCGGCATGCTGAGTGGCGTCAGCTTCATGCTTCGCTTCGGCGAGGTTCTCGGGGTCGCGGCCCTCGAGGGTCAGGGCCAGCAAGAGCTGTTCGATTGCCTGGCCGGTGTGCGCCGGCCCGAGTCCGGCCAGATCGTGGTCGGCGGCAAGGCGCGCGTCTTTCGTCACCCGGCGGACGCCATCCGCGCCGGCGTCGTGCTGATCCCGGCCGACCGGCTGCAAGCGCTGCTCCGGCAGAGATCGGTGCGGGAGAACATCGCTCTGCCGCTGGTCAACCGGTTCTCCAGGTGGGGCCCGATCAATCCTCGGCGCGAGAAGCGCCGGGTGGAGTCAGCGGTCAAACGGCTGCAAATCGACACGCGTGTCCAGTCCGAGGTCCGCCGCCTGTCCGGCGGCAACCAGCAGAAGGTGGGCATCGCGCGCTGGTTGGCAAGCGGGTTCAACACGCTTCTGTGTTTCGATCCCACACGCGGCATCGACATCGGGACCAAGCGCCAGATCTACGGGCTCGTCAAGGAGCTGGCGGCCAACGGCTCCGCGGTGCTGCTGTTCACGTCCGAGCTCCCGGAGATCCAGCTTGCGTGCAATCGCGTGATCGTGCTGTTCGGCGGCGAGCTCGTCGATGAGATGCCGGCCTCCGAGGCGGACGAACAAGCCTTGCTGCGAGCGGCGCACGGCCTTCCCTCTGAAGCTGACGCTGAGCAGCAGGCGCCGGAAGGAGCCTGATGGCGACCAGCGTGGCGGCGAAGGTGTCGGGTCCGGCCGGCATCAACGCGGGTCGAGCGGTCCGGCGATACGGGTGGACCGTCGCCGTGTACGTCCTCTTCGCGACCTTGATGGTGGCGACCCTCATCGTCAAGCCTGACTTCGGCGCGTTCGAGTGGAACACCCTCACGCTCGCAGCCTTGCCCCTGGCGTTCGCTGCCGCCGCGCAGACGATGGTCGTCCTCAGCGGAGGCATCGACCTCTCCGTCGGTCCACTCATGGCGCTTGCCAACGTGCTCGCGCTGCGCGCCACGGTCGGGCACGACCTGCGTTACTCGGTCGGCGTGGCGTTGCTCGTCCTGCTCGAGGTGACGCTCGCAGGGGCACTCAACGGCGCGATCATCGTGCTGACCCGGGTGCCCGACATCGTGGTCACGCTCGCGATGTCTTTTGTGTGGGCGGGTCTGGCCCTGCTGGTGCTCGCCAAGCCCACGCCCGGCATCCCGCTCGACTTCCAGAACCTGGCCCAGGGATCGACTTTCTCGCCCTGGGTCCCCAACGCGCTCCTTTTGCTGCTCGTGATTCCGCTGGTGTGGATCCCGCTGCGCCGCAGCCGCGCCGGGCTCGCCATCTATGCGGTGGGAAGCGACCGCAACGCCGCGTTCCGTTCCGGCGTGAATCTCGGCCTGAGCCGCGTCTTGGCCTACGCGGTGGGCGGGTTCTTCGCCGCCTGCGGTGGCCTGGCACTGTCGATGACCACCGGCGTGGGATCACCGCTGGCCGGCACGTACTACACCCTGAGCGGGGTCTCGGCCATCGTCCTCGGCGGGGTCAGCCTGGCCGGCGGGCGCGGCGGCATGCTGGGGCCGCTCGCGGCGGCGTACATCCTGTCGCTGATCCCCGCGGTGCTCATCTACCTGGGCATCGACCCCAACTACGGCCAGATGATCCAGGGCGTCCTGATCGTGATCGTGGTCATGATCGGGGGCATTGGCACCGTGTTGAGGCGCGCGTGAGCACCAGGGCCGTGACGATGGTCCGTCTCGTGCAGCAGCGCTCGATCGTGGTCCTGATCGCGCTGCTGGTTGCGCTTGCCGGCCTCATCGAGGTCATCCGCCCAGGCGCGGTCAACGCGAACTGGGTGTCGAACATCCTCGAATTCGCCGCCCCGCTGGGCATCCTGGCCGCCGGCCAGACGCTGGTCGTCATCACCAGCGGGATCGATCTCTCGGTCGCGAACGTGGCCACCGCCTCCGCGTACATCATGGCCAGCCAGGCCCCGTTCGGAGTGACGCGCGGGATCATCGCGGGGCTGCTGGTCGGGATTGTCGTCGGGCTCGTCAACGGCGTCGGCGTGGCGGTCTTCAGGGTGCAGCCGCTGATCATGACCCTGGCGATGGGCCTGGTCGTGACCGGGACCTTGAACGTCTACAGCCAGGCTTCCGTGCGCAGCGTTCCCGGCGTGCCGGACGTGATCCACACGCTGGGTTCCGGCACGGTGCTCGGATACGTGCCGGTCAGCCTTTTCCTGTGGGCGCTGCTGGCGGCCGTATTGATCGTGGGCCTGCGGGGCACCGGGTTTGGCCGGCTGCTGTATGCGCTGGGGGACAACCCGGAGGCGACCCGCCTGGCCGGTGTTCGCGGGTGGCAGGTGCTGCTCGCCAACTACACGGCGTGCGGATTGCTCAGCGCGGTCGCCGGAATTGTCCTCGCCGGCACCGTGAACGCCGCGGACCTGAGCCTCGCCAACGTCTTGCTGCTGCCGTCGGTCGCCGCGGTGGTGATCGGTGGAACGTCGATCTTCGGCGGAAGCGGAAGCTACGCGGGGACGATCGTGGGCGCATTGATCCTGACCGTCCTGAACAGCGTGCTGACGCTGCTCGACGTGGCCGACGCCGTCAAGCAGGTCCTCTACGGCGCGATCATCGTGCTGCTTGCGGCGGCATACACACGCGTGCTGGGTCGCGAGTAGCGCTGCAGACATTCACGTTCATCGGAGTCAGCACCGGGCAGTCCGCCGCGACGCGGTTGTTTCCAGCATGGGCCGCCGAGCTTGGTCTTGGCGACGTGCGCCTGGTGGGGTGCGACCTGCCCATCCACGCCGAACCCGAGCGTTATCGGGAGGTGGTCGCGCGGATCAAGGGCGACCGGCTCGCGCGGGGCGGCCTCATCACGACCCACAAGATCGACGTCTTCGAGTCATGCCGCGACCTCTTCGATGCGGTCGACGATTACGCGGAGCTCTGCCGGGAGACGTCATGCCTGGCCAAACGCGACGGGCGGCTCTGGGCGTTCGCGACCGACCCGATCTCGTCTGGGCGGGCGCTGGCTGAGTTCTATCCCGAGGCCGGCCCCGGTGAGGTCCTGTGCCTTGGCGCCGGCGGTTCCGCCGTCGCGATCACCGTGAATCTGATCCAGAGGCGGGCGGCATCACGCGTCGCGGTCGTCAACCGCACGGCCCCTCGGCTCGAAGCCATGCGGATCATCCACGCGAAGCTCGGTTCGGACACGCCGGTCCGCTATGTCTTGAACAGCGATCCTCGGATAAACGACGGCCTGATCGCGGATTTGCCGCCCGGGTCGTTGGTCATCAACGCCACAGGGATGGGCAAGGACACGCCGGGCTCCCCGGTCAGCGAGGCTGCGCTGTTTCCCGAGGGAGGCTACGTCTGGGAGCTGAATTACCGAGGGGATCTCAAATTTCTCCACCAGGCCCGAAAGCAGGAATCAAGCCGGCGTCTGCACGTCGAGGATGGATGGAGGTACTTCATCCACGGCTGGGCGGCGGTGATGGAGCACGTCTTCCAGATCGACATCGATCGCGAGAAGATCGCTCGCATGGCCGCGGTGTCAGAAACGGAGCGGCCGAGGTGACGGGGAGGACCAGTCGGTCCTCCCCGTTCTCAAAGCCCTTGTTAAGGGATGCTGCAGACGATCAGTGTCTCGGTACCACTTCCTGTGTGCCCTGGATCGGGCTGGTAGCCGGGGTCGTTGTGGACCACGATGACCTCTTTGATGTCGCCCGAGATCACGGATCCGTTCTGGACGATGTGGCTCGACACGAAGACGAGCATGTCGGACGGCACCGTAGCCGGCGGCGGCGAGGAGTTACCGGTGTCCGTCGTCCAGGTCATGCCGCAGAGCTTGGTCAGCGGCGGGAGTGGAGACGGAAGCGGCATGTCCTCGAACCCGGCAAAGCCCTTCATCGAGCTGGGCGCCGGGCCACCGCTCATCAGGTTGATCTTGGCCCACTGGCTGCTCCACCAGGTCACGTGGTTGCCAAGGCCGGCTTCCAGGTCACCGATCACGAATGTGCCGCCGTTGGGGGTTGGGAAGCCCGCCACGAGCACATGGCAGGTAGCAACCGTCTGGCTTCCACCGACATCGTTGATGGTGGTGGTGACGGTGAAGCTTCCGGTAGTGGAGTAGTTGTGACTGCCGTTGACGTCATACGGGGCTAGACCCGGGCCACCAACGATGGTGCCCGTCGAGGTCGTCGTGTCCCCCCAGTCGATCGTCGCGCTGAAATCACTAAGGGTCCCGGTCGACGAGCTGTCGGTGAACTCGGCAGTCGATCCAACAAAGACCGGCGTTATGGCTGAAGGCATGGTGCACCTTGAGCTGAGGAGGGCGTCGCCAACCTTTGCCGTCGAAACGGTATCGGCGGTATTGCTTGCGTCATCGCTGTCGGTGACGTGCACCTTCACGTGATACGCGCCCTCTTCGGCGTACGTGTGCGTGCCGCTGACGTTGTAGGGTCCACCGTCCGGACCTGAGACAGTACCGGCCGAAGTCCCGGTTCCATCACCCCAATCGATCGTGGCCTGGTACTCGTTGGCCATGTCGTTGGGATCTTTATCCGTGACTGTCGCAACTGTCCCCGAGAAGGATTGACCCTCGGTCGCGCTGAACGTCACCGGGTGAGCCGTGATGGGCGCATCCGGAATCGTGGGCGCGAAGCCGCCGCAGATTTGCAGGACACTGTTGTTGCCGTCGGTGAAGCCGTCAGCGTAGCGAGTGCCGGCTTGGGTCAAGTAAAGACACGAGTCGCCACCGACCGCGCTCATGTCGCCACGGAAACCTCCGGTGGCAAACATCGATTGAGCAGGTGGCAAGGAGTAGTCGTTGCCAGGAAAGTCGAAGCGAGTCATGGTGCCGTCGGTGTCGTTGGTGACTACGAACTGGGGCGCTGCGGCGTGGAAAGCGATCCCATCCGGCTCGTGGGCCATGACCACGTTCTGCACCAACGCTCCGGTGCGGTCGAGGATCTGCAGCTTGAACGGTGAGCCGCGGTTGGAGATGAACAGGAATTTACCGTCCGGGCTCCAGGTGATCTGGTCCTTGAAATCGCCTGTGTCAACAGTCGAGAAGGTTCCTGAGGTTGTGAACCCTGCATCGACAAAAAGGAGGTTGTAAGCCGGCCCGGAGCCGACGTAGATGAGATTGCCCGTGACCGGGTCGGTTGCAATGCCGAGCGCATTGCCGTTCGTCCCGAACGGACCAGCGGTTTGGGCCCCAGTGGCGTCATTGAGCTGAACCACTCCGCCGCCGGTGTTCGTGTAGAGAAAGCCATTCGAGTGGTTGGCCAGTCCGCAACCCGCGTTGCTGGTCAGCTCTGAGAAGTTATGCAGAGTGCTGCCGTGGGACAAGGTCGTGCTGGTCTGTGAATAGTCATCGAGTGGACTGCCATTGAAGGCGCAGTGGTCGGTCAACACATCCCCGTTTTTGGCAAACGCCACGCCTCCGAGAAAATTCGGATTTATCGCCCACAGCGTTTGCGTGAAACCCGGCTGGAGGACGAGAAATCCTTCAGAGCCGGTCGCTAGAACTGGTGACGTCGCCGTCGGCACGACGAGGGCGGCGGCGACCGCAGTCGCGGCCGCAAGCGCGCGTATTCGCTTTCGTTTACCTAACATCGCGGTCTCGGTCCCAAATGCCGTATCGATATGACGTGTGTCATACGCCACTCCTCCTTTGAATCCCCCGCTCCCACGCGCGTAGACGCGCGGCTGATTTCAGGCTAGGTTCGGGCTTGCGTCTGGAGGGCGCGCGACGGTTTCAAAGGGGTCTCAGAGCAGTCTCAGGAGGGATTGGTCGTCTCAGCCCGCGGGGGAAGCCGATCTCCACGACGTGAGGAGCTCGCCGGCGAGCGTGTGGATTCCACGCTTGCACAACCGGTAGAAAGTGGCCCGGGAGACAGCCAGGCTGCACATCGCCTCTTTGTGGTTGGCGCGCTTTTTCATGTACGCGAGCTCCAGGGCTCGACACGCCTGTTCCGTGCCCATCGAGCCCTCGGTCCTCACGCGCGACAACGCCTCCTCGATCGCCCGTCTGACGATGTTCGGCCGCTCACCGATCGGAGCCGCGGACGCCAGGATGGAGCAGTTGGTCGCCAACCAGTCCGGGTCGTTCCAGTGGACGAGCGCGCCTTGCAGCTCAGACTCGAGCCGGACGGGATTGGGCACCGCCCGCGTCGGGCGCCCTTCGATGATGCTTTCGATCCAGCCTTCGAAACCACGTCGCGTGAGGTCGAGGACCCATCCCGTCGCGGGTCGGTCATCTCCCCCCTCCTCACTGGAAGTCAGAGCTTCAAACCCGCAGACCTCCATGAGCTGGTCGAAGAGC
>VBHJ01000111.1 GCA_005887685.1 Chloroflexota bacterium
CTTGATTGATGTTTCTCATGCTTCGTGCACCTACCTACTTGAGCTGGAATTCCGGGGAGGCCAGGGCGATGAACCAGCGAGCCCGATCGTCGGCGGCCTGGTTGAAGAGGCTTGCCGTCTGCGGGCTCAGGACGCCATCGAGATGCTGGTGCACCGCGTCCGTTGCCAACGGCAGCGGAGTCTTCACCTGCGTGAGGGCGGCGGTCGCGAAGTTGACCCGCTCGACCACCGTGTTCGACGAGATCCACGACTCGTTGTTCGGCCAGCCGTTGACGTCGGGCGGGTCGAAAAGACTCTGCCCCATGCCGGAGCCCGAGCCTGCGATGAGCTTCGAGACTGACGAAATCCCCATGGCACGCGCCGCGTGGACCATGAACTCGGTCGGAGACTTGACCAGGCTGCGGTAGTTCGCGTCGGCCGAAAATTCCGGACTGGTGAAGACGGCGCGCATCAGAGTCTTCATGTCGTACTTGCTGTGTCGGAACGTGTCGGCGAGGTTCTTGACGTAGCTCGCACTGGGTCGCGCCGTCACGAAATGTATGACTACCTTGCTGGCAATCAACTGCGCCGTCGCTGGTTGGGCAAGGATCCGGTCCAGCACTCCCTGCGTGTCGAGGGCGCCGGACTTGCCGAGGTAGGTGATGGTGCCCTTGTAAGCGCGGCGCGCATTGAAGACGCCGTTCTTCTGGCCTGAGTACACGGGCAGTCGCCGGGTCACGTTGTTGGCCTTGTCGACTACCACCGTGGAGTAGGAATCGGGCTGCGGCTCCTGCCATCCGGCGAGCGCCTTGGCGCTCTCGCGCACGTCATCTTCGGTGTAGTTGCCCGCGCCCATAGTGAAGAGCTCCATCAGCTCGCGGGAGTAGTTTTCGTTGGGGCTCTGGCCGGTCGAGGTGGCGAGATCCAGGTAGCGCAACATGGCCGGGTCTGTCGTCACCTCCATGAGCATCGAGCCCAGGTCGGTCATTGCCATACGGCGCCAGGTCAGGTTCTGCCAGTACGTGAAGGTCTCGTCGGCGACCTTCCGGTAGTCGCTCGTGAAGTGACCGTGCCAGAAAAGTGTCATTCGCTCCGCAAACGGCGTGGGCGTGGTGAGCATGTGGTCGATCCACCACTGCTGCAGTTGCGCGACCGGGAACCTACCGCCGGGCGCGTAGGCGGAGGCCGGCGCGGGGGGCGCGGCAGGTTTGGTTTCGATCAAGCGGTCCAACGTCTTGCCGAATCCATCCGCCAGCGAAGACTCGATCTGAGCTTGCGTGTACCCGAATGAGGTCCGCCGAAGCAGCTGCATCACCCGCGCCGACTCCGACTTGAGCGGCGATACCCAGTTCGTGGCCGAGGCCGGTCGTGGGGCGGCGATCTGTTGCATGGAGCCGCCGAGGAGCCGGACGACGCCGACTCCGACGCCGGTGGCGGCGGCGGCCGCAAGGGCCTGGCGGCGGGTGATACCGCGGGAACGAACCTTCGGCGCAACGACCTGGTCTTCGGCCGGGGCGAGGCTCACGAGCTCATTGAACCCCCGCGCGCCGGGATTGGGCATTAGCTGGTTGTGAAGAATTCGTAAGCGCGGTCGGGGTCAGCAAGCCGATCGAACTCCGTTCCAGCACGCGTAGGAATCGGCGGCGAGGTGGGCGACGAACAATCCGCCGATGAGGACGGCCAGCGCCACGACAACCAGATGAAGGGGTGCGACCTCGAGGGCGACCAGACCTTCGAGGGCTCGGGCGTGACGGCGCAGTCCCACGAGGGTGATGCGCCAGAGATTCATCCCGATGGCGACTGGAATGCCGATGAAGAGGCTGATCGTTGCCGCGATGATCGCGACCGAAGAGTTCGAGATCCATTCGTAGGCCGCGCCCTGACCCATGCCATGCAGCAGAGTCGCGACGAGCAGCGCGATGAATGGCGTGATCAGGAGCAAGCCCGCGATTCCGGCCCAGGTGCGGGCATGGTTCGCGGACCGCGTCCAGCCTTCGGGCAGCTCTCCAAGCGTCACTGTCAGCGTGAACCGGGCGGGGGCGCGCTCGACTTGCGCGCGGATGGATATCCACTCGCCGATGTGCTCTCGGATCCAGGCGAGCATGCCTTCTTCGCGAGCTTACGAGAGTCGTTAACAGGCTGGGTTGGATTCGGGTTAAGAAGGGGTTTAGGCTCCCTCTACGGTCGGTCGGCTTGGGGGAGGGAGCCGGCGGGAGAGGGAGGGCCCGCAAGAGGGGTGTCCCACGTTCGTGGCAAGCGGTCCGGTTCGCTCGCGCCTGCTAGGCTTTTCGGCACAATGCCTAGTTATCGGCTCGGCCAGGCAGCCAAGACACTCGGTGTCAGTGTCGACACGGTGCGGCGGATGGTGGATGACGGGCGGTTGATCGCAGTCCGCAGCTCCGGCGGGCAGCGCCTCATCGACGGCGCATCGCTTGCGCTCCTCGCGAAGCCGCGCCGACGCGAGGTCACCGTCAAGCAGTCGGCCCGCAATCGCTTTCCCGGCATCATCACGCGCGTCATCAAAGACCGCGTGGCGGCGCAGGTCGAGATCCAGGCCGGGCCGCACCGCCTCGTCTCTCTTCTGACCAGGGAGGCGGTCGACGACCTCGACCTCAAGCCGGGCATGCCCGCAGTGGCCGTCGTCAAGGCAACGAACGTGCACGTTGAGCTGCCTCGTGACTAAGTTCGCCGCGTTCATCCTGGGCCTGGCGATCTTGCCCGTGGTGGCTGCGTGCGGCGGTAATAGCTGCGGCGATATGCCTTGCGCCCAGCGCATGCCGAGCGCCACCATCTTCGCGGCTTCATCACTGAAACCAGCCTTTGACAAGATTGGAGCCCAGTTGGACGGTGGCGTGCGAGCGACCTTCAACTACGCGGGGTCGCAAACACTCACGAGCCAGATCCAGCAGGGTGCGCAAGCCGACGTATTCGCGTCCGCAGACACCTCTCACATGAAGACGCTTCAGGACGCCGGCCTGATCGTGGGGACTCCTCGAGTTTTTGCGCATAACCGGCTCGAGATCGCTGTGGAGCGGGGCAATCCAAAAGGGATACACGGCCTCGCCGACCTTGCACGGCCTGGTCTGGTCATTGTGCTCGCGGATCCATCGGTGCCTGCGGGGAAATACGCGCAGCAGGCGCTTGCCAAAGCCGGAGTCAACGTCAAGCCGGCCAGTCTCGAGCTGCAGGTCACCGCTGTCTTGACCAAAGTCGCGTTAGGTGAGGCGGATGCGGGCATCGTCTACGTCAGCGACATCGTCACTAGCGGCAAGGTCGACGGGATCGCGATACCCGACGACCAGAACGTGATTGCCGACTACCCCATCGCGCTGCTCAAGGCGGCACAGAACGAGGACGGAGCCCAAAGGTTTATCAGCTTCCTGTTGTCGGCGCCCGGACAGTACATCCTTTTCGGGGCCGGATTCCAGACGGTTTGAGCCAGGCCAGGATTCCGGCGCCTCTGATGGCACTGGCGGCGGCCGGGCTTCTTCTTTTTCTACTACCCCTCGCCGGATTGATCGCCCGCGCGCCCTGGAGCCAGGTCGGCCCGGCCCTCGTCGCGCCCGAGACCGCAACCGCGCTCGGCCTCTCGATCTTCTGCTCGCTGAGCGCGACCGGTATCTCGCTCCTGCTCGGCATCCCGCTCGCCGTTGTTCTTGCCCGGACAAGAGGAACGCTGCGCCGCGCCCTGCGCGCGCTCACCACGCTGCCCATGGTCCTGCCGCCAGTCGTTGGCGGTGTCGCGCTGCTGCTGGCGTTCGGCCGGCGCGAATTGATCGGCGCACCGCTCTATCAAGCCTTCGGCATCCAGATTCCGTTCACCACGGCGGCCGCCGTCATCGCCGAGACATTCGTCGCGATGCCCTTTCTCGTGATCGCCGTGGAGGGCGGCCTTCGCGCGATGGACCAGCGCTACGAAGAAGCCGCGCGCGCTCTCGGCGCGGGCAGCTGGCGCGTCTTCACGCGCGTGACGCTTCCCCTGCTGCGCCCGACGATCTTCTCCGGCGCCGTGCTCTGCTGGGCTCGCGCCCTTGGTGAGTTCGGCGCAACCATCACCTTCGCCGGCAACCTGCCCGGGCGCACCCAGACCATGCCGCTCGCCGTCTACGTCGCGTTGGAGACGCGGCCTGAAGGCGCCATCGTTTTGAGCCTGATCCTGCTCGCGGTTTCGCTGGCGATCCTCATCGGCATGCGCGACCTGTGGCTTGGATCGCCGTGAGCCTCCGCGCATCGATTCGAGTCAACCGCAACGGGTTCGCGCTCGACGTCGACCTCGAGGTCGGCGCCGGCGAGACCGTGGCGGTGCTGGGTCCCAACGGCGCCGGCAAGACGACGCTTTTGCGGGCGCTCGCGGGCCTGATTCCCATCGACGGCCGCGTGGAGCTGGACGGTGAGGTGCTCGATGATTCGGCCGCCGGCCGGCATGTACTGACCGAGCACCGGCGCGTCGGCCTCGTCTTTCAGGACCACGTCTTGTTTCCCCACATGACGGTGCTCGACAACGTCGCCTTTGGGCTGCGAGCCGATTCCTCGCGAATCGCGCGCGAGTGGCTCGAGCGCGCAGGGCTCGGCGAGCGCCTCAAGGCGATGCCCCGCGAGCTGTCCGGAGGCCAGGCGCAGCGCGTCGCGTTGCTGCGCACATTGGCCACCGAGCCGCGCCTCCTCCTCCTCGACGAACCGCTGTCCGCTCTCGACGTCACCATCCGCGCGGAAGTGCGCCGCGAGCTGTCGCGCCAGCTTGCCGGATTTCAAGGTGTCCGCATCCTTGTCACCCACGACCCCCTGGAGGCGATCTCGCTGGCCGACCGGCTCATCGTCCTTGAGGAAGGCAAGATCGTCCAGACCGGGACGCCCGCCGAAGTGACCGCCCGGCCGCGCTCGCGCTTCGTCGCCGACCTGGCGGGGGTCAACCTCCTGCGTGGCCGGGGCCACGGCCGCCACGTGGAGCTCGAGGGTGGCGCGATGCTGACCGCAGCTGAAGCAGGCGAAGGCGACGTCTTCGCGGTCATCCATCCGCGTGCCGTCGCGCTCTTCCTGGCCAGGCCGGAGGGCACTCCGCGCAATGTGTGGCGCGGCCGCGCCGAAGACCTCGACCTCCAGGGTGAACGAGTCAGGGTCCGCCTCAGCGGGACGGTGCCGCTCGTGGCCGAGGTCACACCGTCCGCGGTTCGCGAGCTGCGCCTCGATGCCGGCGCCGAGGTGTGGGTCGCCGTCAAGGCCACGGAAATTTCTGTATATCGCGCGTAGGATCGCGGCACGGTGCCGAAGCTGGTCCCCATGTCGAGCGTCGACGCGGCGTGGCTGGGCATGGAAGACCCGACCAACCTGATGATGGTCACCGGCGTCCTGACGCTTGAGGGCAAGGCCGACGTCAAGCGCCTGCGCACGTTGCTGGATCGGCGACTCGCACCCTTCGGCCGTTTCCACCAGCGCGTGGTGCGACCGCGCACGCGAGGCAACCTTCCGCACTGGAGCGAGGACTCGCATTTCGACATCGGCAACCACGTGAGCCACGTCGCACTGCCCGCACCCGGTGGAGAAAAAGAGCTGCGGCAGCTGGTGAGCGAGCTGCTGAGCTCACCGATCGATTTTTCCAAGCCGCTGTGGCACGTCCACCTGATCGACGGATACGACGGCAATTCGGTGGTGCTCGCCCGCATCCACCACTGCATTGCGGACGGCATCGCGCTCGTCCGTGTGATGCTGTCGCTCACCGACTCGGCGCCGACCGCCTCGCCCGCGAAACGCAATTCCGAGGATTCCAATCACGCGGGCGCGATGGACTGGCTGTCCGCCGCGATCAAAGGAGGCGTGGCTGCCGGGCATACCCTGCTCGACAATCCCGGCAGGGTCGCCGACGTGGCGCGGCTCAGCGCACATGGAGCGTTTCGACTCGGCCGCATGGTGATGCTGCCGCCAGATCCGCCCACCGCATTCAAGGGCGAGCTGGGTCGGCGCAAGCGCGCGGCGTGGTCGAAGCCCGTCCCTCTGGACGATTTCAAAGCGATCGGCCAGGCGTTCGGCGCGACGGTCAACGACGTCCTGGTCGCGACCGCCACCGGTGCCCTTCGCCGCTACCTCGAGCAGCGCGGCGAATCGATCACGGGCCTGTCGATCCGGGCGTCCGTGCCGGTCAACCTCAGACCTCTCGACCAAGCCCACCGGCTCGGCAACTCTTTCGGCCTCGTCTTTCTCACCTTGCCCATCGGCATCGCCGACCCGGTGAAGCGCCTGCGTGCCATCAAGAGAGAGATGGACGAGCTCAAGCAATCACCCGACGCCCTGGTCGCTTTCGGCGTCCTGCATGTGCTCGGGTTTGCCCCGGTCGAGGTGGAGAGGCTCGGGCTCCGCTTCTTCGGCACCAAGGCGACTGCGGTGCTGACCAACGTGCCGGGGCCCCGGGAACCCCTCTACCTCGCCGGGCGCAGGCTGGGCAAGGTGATGTTCTGGGTGCCGCAGTCCGGCCACCTAGGCCTGGGCATCAGCATCCTCAGTTACGCGGGCGGCGTGATGCTGGGCGTGGCGACCGACGAGGGCCTGGTGCCCGACCCGGAGCGGATCGTGGACGGCTTCGAAAAGGAGTTCAAATCCCTTCGCAGCCAGGCCCGTGTTTAGTTCTTCTGTTACTTGGTAATCTTGTAAGCACCATGGTCGAGTCAGTGACTGAGGAGCAGGCCCTCGACGCCTATTCGACGATCGTCACCTCCGTCGCGGAGAAGGTCCTGCCGTCGGTGGCGAGCCTCCGCATCGGGCGTGCCGGCCGCGGTTTCGGCGGCGCCGGCTCCGGGGTCGTCATCACCCCCGACGGCTTCCTCGTCACCTCCGCCCACGTCGTTGCCGCAGGCAACTCGGCCAGCGCGTCGTTCCTCGACGGCACCGAGTACGACGTCGACGTGGTCGGGGCCGACCCCCTCTCCGACCTGGCGGTGGCCCGCGCCCGCGCCACGGGGCTGAACCCCGCGCGCGTCGGCAACGCGGACCAGCTTCGGGTCGGACAGGTCGTCAGCGGGTTAGGCCGCTCGCTGGCGACCGCTGACGGTAACGGGCACCGGCGCTTCATCGAAGACGTCATCCAGACCGATGCCGCACTCAATCCCGGCAACTCCGGAGGCGCGCTCGCGGACTCACACGCCCGATTCATCGGCGTGAACACCGCGGTCGCCGGCATGGGGCTTGGTCTTGCGGTGCCGATGAACGGCACCACGCAGGCCATCCTCGCCGCGCTGATGCGGGACGGCCGCGTACGCCGCGCCTACCTTGGCATCGCCGGCGGCACGCGAGCACTTCCCCCCGTGATCGCGGAGAGGCTCGGTCGCAAGGCAGGGGTCGAGGTACACGAGGTCGTGACGGGTAGTCCCGCGGCCGGCGGCAAGCTGCGCGGGGGCGACGTCATCGTGTCGGTCGGGGATGTCGGCGTGAGCAAGGCGGGCGACCTGCAGCGCCTTATGGTAGACACGCGAATCGGCGCCAAGATCACGCTGACCGTGCTTCGCGGCGACCAGCTGCTGAAGCTGGACGTCGTCCCAGTCGAGCTGACCTAGAGACCGCCTAGACTCCGGGCCGTGGCCAAGAAGGACGTCCGTGAGCTGCTTCGCGCCCAGATCCACGACGGTCAGTTCGGGATGGTTGACGTCGACCCCGCTTCAACCCCGGGGCTGAAAGGCGGCGACAAGAAAGCCCTTCGCGAAGTGAAGAAACACCGCGATGAGCTCTTCGAGCTGCACGAGCGTCTCTACGCCGAACGCAAGCGCTCATTGCTCGTCGTGCTCCAGGGAATGGACACGGCCGGCAAGGACGGCACGGTGACCCACGTGGTGCGGAATTTCAACCCGCAGGGCGTGCTGATCACTCCCTTCAAGGCGCCGACGCCAGAGGAGAAGCGCCACGGATTTCTCTGGCGTATCCGCCGCCGCCTGCCAGGGCCAGGCTTTATCGCGATTTTCAACCGCTCGCATTACGAGGACGTGTTGATCGCCCGCGTCCACAACCTCGCGCCGGCGGCGGTGATCGAGCGCCGCTACCGCCTGATCAACGACTTCGAGCAGGACCTCGTGCGAAGCGGCACCACGGTGGTCAAGCTCTGCCTCCACATCTCCTATGCCGAGCAGCGCAAACGGCTGATGGACCGCCTCAGGGATCCCGACAAGCACTGGAAGTTCAACGAGCAGGACATCGACGAGCGGGCTTACTGGGACGACTACATGAGCTCCTACGGCATGGCGATCACCCGCTGCTCGACGAAGTGGGCTCCGTGGTGCGTCATCCCCGCCAACGACAAGGTGTACCGGAACTGGGCGGTGACCAGGATCCTGGTCGAGACGCTGCGGCAGATCGACCCGCAGTACCCCCATCCCAAGCTCGACGTACCTCGCCTGATGAAGCGTCTTCAGGCCTAGTTCTTGCTGAGCGGCTCGGGCGACGACCTGCTGCACAACCCGGCCGTCAGAAGAGCGTATTTGGGCGGATGACTTCGGCCACGCCCCTCTCCCTGCCCTCTCCCCTGTGGGGAGAGGCTCCTCCCCCACCTGCGCTCTCCCCTGTGGGGAGAGGCTCCTCCCCCACCTGCGCTCTCCCCTGTGGGGAGAGGCTCCTCCCCCACCTGCCCTCTCCCCGGTGGGGAGAGGCTCCTCTCCCACCCGGACATAAAAAAGCCCCGAGCCGAGGCTCGGGGCTTTCGTCAAATTGCTGGTTAGGCTACGCGGACGCTCTTCGCGCGCGGACCCTTCGGGCTCGACTCGATTTCGAACGAAACCTTCTCGCCACCCTGGAGGCCGTCGAAGTCACCTTCGGTGCCACTGCGGTGGAAGAAGTATTCCTGTCCGTCCTCGGCCTTGATAAATCCAAAGCCACGATCCGAAACCAGTTTCTTGATGGTGCCAGTAGGCATTTCCCATCTCCTATCTCTCGAACGGCGGGCTAACTCAACTAGCGGGCCCGTTCGAGATAGATCGCAGCCTGCGGTGAGCACCGGCGCTTCGCCGGCTGCCAAGAGTATACCCGGATTCCGCCCGGCCTAACCTCGGGCCGCTTCGGCCACCCTCCGGGCCCGGGATTGGTCGACCTCGGTCAGGTGGCGCTTGCGCAGCCGGAGATGCTTCGGGGTGACCTCCAGCAGCTCGTCGTCGGCGAGAAAGTCGAGCGATTGCTCGAGGCTCAACCTGGACGCCGGCGTGAGCCGGACCGAGATGTCCGAGGTCGACGAGCGCACGTTGGACTGCTTCTTCTCGCGGCACACGTTGACCCGTATGTCGCCCGGCCGCTTCTGCACCCCCACGACCATCCCCTCGTAAACCTCCTCACCGGGCTCGATGAAGGTCGTGCCGCGCTCCTGCGCCGCGGCGAGTCCGTAGGTGAGCGAGGTGCCGGGTGACGAGGCGGTCAGGGCGCCGTTGCGCTGTTCGCGAAACTCGCCCACCCAGGGTCGGTACCCGATGCCGATCGATCCCATCAACCCGTTGCCGGCCGTCAGCGTGAGGAACGTGTTGCGAAAGCCGATCAGCCCTCGGGTCGGGATCAGGTACTCGAGCCGGACCCCGCCCTTCTTGTCGTACGTGATCTCGATCATCTCGCCGCGACGCTTGCCCAGCGCCTCGGTGACGCCGCCGACGTTCTCTTCGCGGACGTCGACGGTCAGACGCTCGACCGGCTCCATGCGCTGGCCGCCGATCACCTTGATGATGGCCTCGGGTCGCGAAACCTCGAACTCGTAACCCTCGCGACGCATGGTCTCGATCAACACGGCCAGGTGCAGCTCGCCGCGGCCGCTGACCAGGAAACGCTCCGCGACGTCGGTGTCGGAGACGTGCAGGCCGAGGTTGGTGTCGAGCTCCTTGTACAGCCGAGCGCGCAGCTGGCGCGTGGTCGAAAACCTGCCCTCGCGTCCGGCAAACGGCGAGGTGTTGACGCCGAACGTCATGCGCACCGTCGGCTCCTCGATCTCGATTCGCGGCAGCGCGTCCGGTGCTTCCGGATCGGCCAGCGTGTCGCCAATCGCCACGTCCTCGAGACCGGTCAGCAAGACGATGTCGCCCGCGCTCGCGATCGGCACCGAAACGCGATCGAGCCCCCGATAGACAAGGACCTGCACGACCTTCACCCGGCGCGGCTCGCCCTCGCCCGCGAGGACGGCGACCGTATTCCCGGCCGCGATGCTGCCGCGCGAGATGCGGCCGATGGCCATCGTGCCGGTGTAGTCGTCGTAGGCGCGGTTGGCGACCAGCATCTGAAATCCGCCCTGCTCGACGACCGGCGCCGGCACGTGGTCGATGATCGTCTGGAAGAGCAGCTCCAGGTCCGGGCCGAGGGCACCCGGCGCCAGCCCGGCGCGACCTTCCTTGGCGATCGTGTACAGGACGGGCGCCTCCAGCTGGTCGGCGTCTTCCGCCAGCTCGAGGAACAGGTCGTGCACGCGCTCCAGCGTCTGGGCGGGGTCGGCGTTGGCGCGGTCAACCTTGTTGATCACGATGATCGTGCGCAAGCCGACCTCGAACGCCTTGCGCAGCACGAAGCGCGTCTGCGCCATCGGTCCCTCGGCCGCGTCGACCAGCAGGAGGCACCCGTCGGCCATGTTCAGCACCCGCTCGACCTCGCCGCCGAAGTCGGCGTGGCCCGGCGTGTCGATGATGTTGATCGTCACGTCGCCGTGCCGGATCGACGTGTTCTTGGCCAGGATGGTGATTCCCTTTTCTCGCTCCAGGTCGTTGCTGTCCATGATCAGCGTCCCCACTTCCTGGTTCTCGCGGAAGGTGTGGCTCTGCTTCAAAAGGGCGTCGACCAGCGTCGTCTTGCCGTGGTCGACGTGAGCGATGATGGCCACGTTTCGGATGTCATGCCGGATCTCGGTCATTGGACTTGGCAATATACGTGCTGCTCATGAAGATGGTCGCCACCCGGCTCGCAATGGTTGTATTCGCGCTGAGCCTGGCGCTGGGCGCCTCGGCGGTGCCGGCCCAGGCCGACGAAGGCTGGGTCATCACCTCGTTCGCCTCGAACATCGACATCCACCCCGACTCGTCGCTGTCCATCGTCGAGGACATCCGCGTCGACTTCGGCTCGTTGCAGAAGCACGGCATCTTCCGATACATCCCGGTGCGCTACCGCTACGACAGTACGCGTGACCGCTACTACGACCTGAACGTCAGGTCGGTGACCGATGGCCAGAGCCCCATCACCTACACCACGTACCTGGCCGGTGCGGAACAGGTGATCAAGATCGGCGACCCGGGCGTGCTTGTCAGCGGCGCCCACCGCTACGTGATCACGTACACGGTCTCTGGCGCGATGAACTCGTTCGCCGACCGCGACGAGCTGTTCTGGAACGTCGACGGCGGGCAGTGGCCGGTCGCCAAACGGTCGGTGAAGGCGACCATGACGCTCCCTCCCAACTCGTTCCAGAAGGCCGCGTGCTACGAAGGTCCGAGCGGCTCGAGCGAGAGCTGCAGCTCCACGACCACGGCGAACTCGGTCAGCTTTTCGTCAACCCGCCAGCTGGAGTCAGGCGAGCAGATGTCGGCGGTGACGGCCCTGAACAAAGGCGCCGTCAACGTTCCACCGCCGCTGCTCACTGCACGCCAGCGCTCCTTCCCGGCCGACGCGTTCGACGTCAATCCACTGATCATCGGCATCGCCGCCCTCCTCCTCATCGCTGGCCTCGGTGTGATCGCCTGGCTCTGGTGGCAGCATGGTCGGGACCGCGAGTACCTCACGCGGAACTACACGTCGGGGGACACGCCCGATCGAACCGAGCCGCTGTTCCAGCACGAGCCGGTCGTGGTCGAGTTCGGCCCGCCGCAGAACCTCAAGGCCGCGCAGCTCGGTCTCATCCTCGATGAGAGCGCCGACACCAAGGACGTGACCGCGACCATCGTCGACCTTGCGGTGCGCGGCCACATGACGATCACGGAAGTCGACGGCGCGAAGGACTGGCTGCTCAAACAGAAAGCAGCCGACACCTCATCGCTGCTTCCGTACGAACAGGCGCTGCTCGAAGGACTCTTCACGGGGCGCGAGCAGGTGAAGATCTCGGAGCTGAAAGGAACCTTTCACGCGACGCTCCAGAAGGCCGAGGGCAGAATCCTCGACGACGCCGTGTCGCGCAAGTTCTTCACGTCGCGCCCTGATTACTCGCGAGGACGCTGGGGATGCCTCGGCATCCTCATCCTGGCGATCGGCGGCTTCGCGACCTTCCAGCTCGGCCTCAACTTCGGATGGGGCCTGGTCGGCCTCGCGGTGATCCTGGTCGGGATGGTCCTCATCGTCACCGCCAGGTTCATGCCGCAGCGCACCGCGGCCGGCCGCGACGTCATGCAGCGCACGCTGGGCTTCCGCCTCTACATGAACACGGCCGAGAAATACCGCCAGCAGTTCGCCGAGAAGGCCGAGATCTTCACCCAGCTCCTTCCCTACGCGATCGTTTTCGGCTGCGTCACGAGATGGGCCAAGGCTTTCGAGGGCATCGACACGAGCGCGTCCAACAACTGGTACGTCGGCAACACGCCGTTCCAGGCCGCGATCCTGTCCTCCAGCCTCCAGTCCATGAACAGCGGCATCTCGAGCGCAATCTCGGCCTCCCCGCCCAGCTCAGGAAGCTCGAGCGGATTTGGCGGCGGCTCTTCCGGCGGCGGAGGTGGAGGCGGCGGCGGCGGCAGCTGGTAGGCCGGCCGCCCTTCGAGGCCTGCGCGCTCGCGAGCGGACGGTGCTCGACCTCCTGGTGGTGGTGACGGCGATTGCCTCGCTCCTCTCGCCGTGGACGGTCAGCATCCCGCCGGCCCACTTTCCCCAGGCCTTCGGCTACGAGTCACCCGCCGGCTGGCTCGCCGTCGCCGGGCTGGCCGCCGCCCTCCTCCTCGACGTCCGAGCGGCTGTCGCCGCGCTCGTCTTCACCGAGGCCGTCCTCGTCGTCTGGTTTGGATGGGCCACGTGGGTGGTCACTACCCCGCGCTTCACCAACCTCCCTTTTGCCTTCATGGCCACCGACCTCATGGGCGCGGGTTGGTTCGCCGCGGCACTCGGACTGCTGCTCGCTGCCGGCGCGCTGGTGAGGGAGCTGCGCCGGCGCGCAGCCCCGCCCCGCGAGGACCTCTGGCTCCTGACCGCGATCCCCGGCTTCGGCCTCATGCGCCTCGGGCTGTGGTGGGCGGGCGGTGTGTGGGCGGGCCTGTTCGCCGGCGCTTTCTATCTCGCGTCGACCGACTCTCCCGACGCCATCCAGTTCGCCGACTACGGCCGCTCCGGCAACGTCCCGCCGGCATTTTCCCGCAGCGTGGAGTGGGCCCTCCTCGGGCTGGCGGCGCTGTTCTGGGTGCTGAGCATCGGCCTGACCGTGCGGGCCAACTTGCAAACGCGCCCCGACTCGGATTGAATTTATCCCGGCTACGGCACGCGTCTTTATTGGGGGGAGACGATGGACGTCTTTTTGACGTTTCATCAGACGTACCAGCCAGTGCTGGGCAGCATCTTGCTTTCGGCCCTGGTCGCAGGGCTGCCGCTCTACGTTTTGTTCGTCACGCTGGCCGTCCTCAGGCTGCCGGCGTGGATCTGCGCCCTGGCGGCCATGCTCACAGCCTTCATCCTGGGCTGGCTGGTCTGGGGCATGCCGTTCGGCGTCACCATCGGCACGGCCACCGAAGGCATGGCGTTCGGCCTCTGGCCGATCAGCTGGATCGTCCTCAACGCCGTCTTCTTCCATAACCTCACGGTCGCGAGCGGCGACTTCGACGTCATCAAGCGCTCGCTGACGCGCCTGACGACCGACCGCCGCCTGCAGACATTGCTGGTGGCTTTCTCGTTCGGCGCCCTGCTCGAGGGCATCGCCGGCTTCGGCGCACCGGTGGCGATCACCGCCTCGATCCTGGCCAGCCTCGGCTTCGAGCCGGTGACAGCCGCGGTCCTCGCCCTGCTCGCCAACACGGCGCCGGTCGCGTTTGGCTCGATTGGCATTCCGATCGTGACCCTCGGCGGACTGATCGCCACCATCGTCGGCCACCCCGTCACCAACACGACCCTCGCCCTGTCAGCCATGGTCGGCCGCCAGCTGCCGATCTTCTCGATCATCATCCCGGCCTACCTCATCGTGGTCCTGGCCGGCTGGCGGCGGATGCGCGACATCCTGCCTGCGGTCCTGGTGACCGGCATCTCCTTCGCCGTCGTGCAGTTCCTCATCTCGAACTTCGTCGGCCCGGAGCTGACCGACATCATCGCGGCCCTCGTCTCGATGGGCTGCCTCGCGCTGCTGCTGAAGTTCTGGCGCCCCAAGGAGATCTGGCGGTTTTCCCATGAGCCCGCCGCGGATGTGTCGAGCACCGCGCCCCGCCGCGTGATGGGCGCGCGCGCGGACCTGCCGGGCGAGGCCGCCGCGAGAAGCCGTTCCTCCGCCGACGTGGTCGACACTCCCGCCCGCATCGTGCGCGCCTACGGGATGTACGTCGTCCTCGTGCTGGTCATCCTCGTCGGCCAGATGGGCAACCTGCCCTGGTGGTCGGGCCACCCGGTCGGCGACGTCAAGACCGCGCTGCACGCACCCGCCAACATCACCGCCGACCTGAAGTGCGGCACGCCGTCGTTCGCCCTCTGCCCCACGCCCTGGATCGGTCCGACTCCCACCAAGGACCGCCAGGCCTTCAAGTTCCCCGACTGGAACTTCCTGTGGCCGGGCACCTACGAGATCAAGGGCGGCAAGCCTGTTTCGCTGATCTTCCGCGAGAAGCCGGTCGTCGCCAAGTCGACGGAGTATCCGCTCGCGTTCGACTGGAACTTCCTTGCCGCCGCCGGCTCGCTTGTCCTCTACGCCGGCCTCGTCGCCTTCCTTTTGATGCTGATCGCGGGCGCGCGCCTCAACTTCTTCACCGTCTACGCAAAGACGGTCCGCCAGCTCGCGCTGCCCATCGCCACCATCGCTCTCATCCTGGCGATCGCCCAGCTCATGAACTATTCGGGCATGACCGCGAGCCTCGCCATCGCGCTCTCCAAGACGGGATTCATATTCCCGTTCGTCGCCGCCTTCCTCGGCTGGCTCGGCGTGTTCCTGACCGGAAGCGACACATCGTCCAACACGCTCTTCGGCCCGCTGCAGGCGCAGACCGCCCAGCAGCTGGGCAACGTGAGCCCCATCCTCACCGCCGGCACCAACTCGTCCGGCGGCGTGATGGGCAAGATGATCAGCCCGCAGAACCTGTCCGTCGGCGCGGCGGGTGTGAACAAGGTCGGATCTGAAGGCGAGATCTTCCGCCGGGTGATCCGCTACAGCCTCATCCTCACGGCCGGCGTCGGAGTCGTGGCGATGATCGAGGCCTACGTCATCCCGGGGATCGTGCCGACTCCTTAGAGAGCGCGGCCTCAGCCGCGGCGCGAACACGCGCAACGGGATCGTCGAGCATCGAGGACAGCCTCGATTCCGCCTGCGCGATCCCGCGCCGGCGAACCACCTTGGCGGACATCTCGCGCACCCTCCAGGCAGGATCGGCGAGGCCGCCGACCACGGCTCGAGCGGCGGCGGCGTGCCACACGTACATCAATCCCCGCGCCGCCCACACGCGGGGCCAGTAGTCCTGGTTGCCGGCTTCAAAGCCTCGACCGCTCAACCGGACGGCGGCGTGGCGCCCACCGAGCCACTCGATCGGTGGACGGCGCGGGTCGTCGTAGGCGACCGTGCCCGCCAGGAGCTCGGCGCACCAGTCCGCGACGGCATGCTCACCGATACGCCGG
>VBHJ01000112.1 GCA_005887685.1 Chloroflexota bacterium
TCGTCCTCGAGCTGGTCGAGCAGCCGGCCCACCTCCTCCGAGGTGAAGCGCACGTGGGAGAGCCGCAGGAGCGTCGAGATCTGCTCGGCGCGGGACTGGACGCCGCCGGGAGGCATGTAGGTCTCCTGGTCCCATTCGAGGAGCGCAGCGGCGCGGCTGAGGTCGGTGACCTCGGCCAGTATGGCCTTGAGCGTCTCCAGCCGGTCCTTCGTGTTGACTGCCACCCCCTTGCGGGTATTCTCCCGAATGCGCCGATCGCCCCGCTAGCTCAGTGGATAGAGCATCTGTCTTCTAAACAGAGGGTCGGGGGTTCGAATCCCTCGCGGGGCACTTTCTGTGTTTTCCCGCACTGGCGTTGATCGCTTGCTGCGGGCGGGACATCTGGAAGTGAACATCCAGGCTACGATCGAAACCTTGGTAGCGGATTCGTTCCGTTCGATTGACGACGGTCTGATGCGGCTGCGACGCAATACAACTCTCAGGCTCCTGCGTCGCGGCGTCGACCGGCATCACTGCGAGACGGCGCTCAATCGGATGAAGCTTCTTGTCCCTGCTGGGCTCGCAGGGACCTATCAATGGCACGACGGCACCGACACCTCAACCGGCGTTACGCTCGACGATCTCCACCTGTTCCCAGGGTTCTATTTCCTTTCCCTCGATGACGCCATCAAGAACTACGAGGCGTTTCGCCAGGACTCGCGTTGGAACCCTGCATGGCTCCCACTCTTTGCGAACGGTGGCGGCGACTTCTATGCGGTGGTATGTCGAGAGCGGGACGTCGACTGGGGGCGGGTGGTGCATTTCCGAATCGATGAAGCAAATCATCCGGTTGAGTTCTCATCATTGAGCACCTTTCTCGCAACGATCGCCGCAGGATATGACTCGAGCCTTTTCTTCGTTGACAGCCGCGGCTATCTCGAGATGGATGACATGGCATGGGTTGCACTGGCGGCGCGGTTAAACCCAGATGTGGCGTACTGGCACATTGAGTAAGGTTGGGCTCAGCGGACTTGGTCCCGACCTGAGTTTTTCCGTCCACTAGCACGATAACGATGCCATCTGGCCGCCGTTGCGTGCGTTTTGCGCGAAACGTGTGTTGTTCGTCCCGAATTCCGCGCCTTTTGCGCAAAACACGCCTTTCGCTGCGCCAGTCAGGTTGCCGCGATCAGTGCGATTGCAACGATCGCAAGGACCGCGCCCGCGAGCTGGATCGGTGACAGTCGCTCGTGCAGGAACAGGCGCGCGCACAGGACGGTGAAGGCGGGATAGAACGACGTCAGCAGCGCGCTGAGCGAGAGCAGGCCGTGGAAGGTCGCATATAGGAAAAGGACGACCCCGGTGCCGTCCAGCGTGCCGCCGAAAGCTATGAGCCGCCACGCGCTGCGGCCCGGGATCGGTGAAACCCGGCTGACAAACGCGAAGCACAGCGCGGCTACGGCCGACCCGACTCGTCCGCCGACGAATGCCGTAACCCCGGCCGGGCTGCTGGCATGGAACAGGATGAAGAACAATCCGAACCCGATCCCGGCGAGGATCGCGAGGAGGACCGCGGTGCGGGTGCCCTGTGTCGATATCCGGCCACCCCCGTTGATCAACACAATCGCAACCAGGCCGACCGCAATGCCGGCGATCTGTCCGACGTGGAGCTTTTCTCCGCTCACCACACCGATTGCGATGGGCGCCGCCGCTGCGACCACCGCGGTGATCGGGGCGACCACGCCGATGAGATTCAGCGACATGGCGCGGTAGAACGCGATCAGTCCAAGGCCGCCCGCGGCGCCGCCCCCGAATGCGAGCAAGGCCGCGACCGGATCGACCTCAAACGGGAGCAGAAGAAACGCGAACGGCAGCGCCACGAGGCCAACCAGCTCGACGCCGAACGCCACGCCGACCGGCGGCGTGCGCCTGCCCGCATAGCCTCCGGTGAAGTCGGCGACTCCGAGCGTGGCGGCGGATCCGAGGGCGGCGGCGGGCGAAAGGAGAGGGTTCAGGCAGACGATCCTAGGTGGTCATAGACTTCGCGAGCGTGGAGACGATCGAGCTGGTGCCCTTCACCAAGGAGGAGTTCGAAGCATGGCTGCCTCGGGCGATAAAGGAATATGCGCACGAACATGTCTCCACCGGCAGGTGGTCCGAGGCCGAGTCCATGGAGAAGAGCCGCGAGGAACACGCCAAGCTGCTTCCCCAGGGCCCAGCGACCCCTGGACATCGCATGTGGTCGATCGTCCGCGCAAGCGATCATCAGCCGGTCGGTTTGCTCTGGATCCAGGTGCAGGACAAGCCGACGCCGCGAGCGTTCATCTTCAACATCGAGGTCGACTCACAATTCCGGCGGCGGGGTTACGCCATGCAAGCGATGCTTCGGCTCGAAGACGAGGCCAGGGCCATGGGTCTCGGGAGCATCGGCCTGCACGTCTTCGGCCATAACAGCGCGGCGCGGCCGCTGTACGAGAAGCTGGGATACGTCGCCACCAACATCAACATGTCCAAGCACCTGAGCTAGTCACGAATTGTTGACGGAGCCGGGATAGCCGGCTCCGCCCCGATTTCCCGCTCAGGCCGCCTGACTGCGGCCGATCGAGTCAATCAGCATCCGGTACCTGCGCATCGCAAGCCGCAGGCGTTCGGTGTCGGTGTCGCCCTCGAGCTCGCGATGGATGGTCGACATCTGCTCACGAATGGCTTTGGTCATCCCCTCGATGGCTTCCTCGGTCAATCGCTCGGCTTTCTTCACCGCCTCCTGGGGCTGCTCGATGAACTGCGACTGCAGCTCTTCGAAACGCCGCTTGATCTCGGACAACTCGGGCGATGTGTCCGTCTGAGCGGTGACGGTGCGGGGTTCGGTCCGGCCCATGACCTCGGGATTGGAGTCGCTCATCACGCCATCTCCCGCTGGCCGGCTTCAGGAGCCCTGCGCGACGAGCCGACAGCGTCCTCGACGATCGCCTTGTAATGGACCATCGCCAGACGCATGGCCTCGGTGTCGCGCCGGCCTTGATCGCGACGGGTTGTCGATCTCGCCCTGCGCAAGTCTTCGGGCATTCGTTGCTCATCAGTGAGATTCGCGCCGCGCTCGCTCAAGATCATGACCGCCACTTTGTCGGCCTCCTGCACAGCGGTGGCCGGTTCGTCGATAAAGCGAGCCTCGACCCCGGGCCACATGCGCGCATAACGTCCTCGCGACTCATCGGGGAGTGCGCGCAACCGAGTCTTGCCGACGGTACGCGCGATTACCAACGTAATCGCGATCAGCACGATCGCCACGACCGCGATCAGAGCAATTACAAGGACCTGGCTCATGTTTCGACACCTCCAAAGAGGAGAACGGGACGCGCCGCGACGCTACTTGTGATGTCGCATTAGGGTTAAGACATGTCGAGCAATGCGGGCAAACCGCAAATTCCATCGGATATGAAGGCGTTCAATGAAAAGTTGATCGCCGAGTTCCGCGCCAATCACGGCAAGCTCAGCGGCCCAATGGCGGGGCGTGAGCCGATGCTGCTGACGACCAAGGGTTCGAAGTCGGGTCGAGATCGCACGGTGGTGGTCGGATACCGGCGGGCAGGCGACCTGTACGTGATGATTGCATCGAACAATGGCAGCGACGCCGCTCCCTCGTGGTTCCACAACCTGCGCGCCGACCCGATCGCGACGGTGGAGCTCGGCCCCGACACGTTCAAGGCGAGAGCGAGAGTGGCCACGCCGCAGGAGCGGCCTGAGTTCGCGAAGCTGATCGACTACCTGGAACGGCAGCAGGCGCTGACCTCTCGCGAGATCCCGATCGTCGTCCTAGAAAAGGTTTAGCGGTTTAGTCGCTGATCAGCCTCGTTTCCGTTTTGCCTCAGCGACGCGGCGTTTCGGCTCCGGGGTCAAGAGAGCCTCGCGCATGTCGCTCATCCGGGCCTTGCTGAGGTTGCTCTTCATGATCCAGGCGACGTCCTTGTCGCTCGAGCGCAGCCACTTTTCGAGATACGGCTGCGCGTTTCGCGGCGCCGCCGCGGCGGCGATGCTCCAGCCGTAGCCAAGCGCCTGTCGCAAGAGGCGGAAGCCATCTCCGCGGCGGTCGCTGCTCGTCGCAAGCGATCGGGTGATCTGGTCGAGGATCGCGAGCACGGCGACCGCGTCCTCGTTGCTCTGCAGGAGCGCCGGCTCGCACAGTCCCGCTACGACCGCGCGCTGCACGAACGGGTCACCGTGCCTCCACGCCTTCATCTCGGCGAGCAGCTTGGGCATGCTTTCGCGCCCGAAGCGCTGCAGCGCGATCGCCACACCCTCGCGCACGCGCCAGCGCGGATCGGACGCAAGCTCGCGCAGCCAGCTCATCACTGTCTCCGGCTCCAGCAGCGCGATGCGACCCAGCCCGGCCGTGCCGCACAGTGCAAGGAACTCATCCTGCGAGGCAGACAGTCGCCACAAACGATCGGCGTCAGCCTCCTCGGCGACCGCGGCGACGAGCTCGAGGTTGGCCCGAGGCCCCGGCAAGCCCGAATGCTTTTTCAGGTAGGGCTCCCAGTTGTCCAGCTGTCTCAGCTCTTCGCGGTAGATGTCTGCGCGGCTCGCCATCCCGCAGCGATCCTAGCTAACCGACAATCGCACCGTGGACATGTCACGCACCGCGGCACTATCGCGCGGGGCCAGGCTCGAGGTCTTGACCATCGCCTGGATGGCCGTCGAGGCCGCGGTGGCGCTAGGCGCGGGTTTCGCGGCCCGCAGTGTGTTGCTCACAGCCTTCGGAGCCGACTCCGTCATCGAGTTACTCAGCGGGCTGGTTCTCTACAGGCGCCTCGTTGCGGAGCCAGGCGCGGGAGGCAAGGCGGTCGAACGGATGGAGGCCGGCGCCACCCGGATCTCGGCCGTCTTGCTCGTCCTTCTGTGCCTGTATGTCGCTCTGTCGTCTGTCGCCGGCCTCGTTCTCCGGATCGCCCCCTCGCCAAGCATCACCGGCATCGCTGTCTGCGCCGTCGCTGTCATCGCCATGCCCCTGCTCGCGCGCGCCAAGGGTCGCGTCAACCGCACCCTCGACAGCCCGTCGCTTCGCGCCGACATCGCCGAAACGCTGAGTTGCGCCTATCTAGCAGCGACAACCTTGGCCGGGCTGATCGCTGCCACGGTCACCGGTTGGTGGTGGATCCAGTACGTGGCCGCCCTGGCCCTCCTCATCTGGCTCATCCCGGAGACGCGTGAGGCCCTCGAAGAGCGGCGGCATAATGGGGCGAGTCAAGGGGACAAGGGGAGAAACGATGAGTGACGGCAGGCCGGACGCGAGCATGGACCACCCGAGGCATCACCATGAGAAACGACGCTTGATGCTGACGCAGCTTCTGCGCAGCCCGGTCCTCAACCCGGCCGGCACGGAGGTCGGCCGCGTCGAGGACTTCATCGTCAAGCTGGCCGATGGCGCCTACCCGCCCGTCAAGGGACTCAAGGTTCGCGTCGGCGCCCAGGACGTTTTTGTCGGCAAGGACGTGCTCGACCGCCTCGAGACCGAGGCTTTCCAGCGACGGCCCGGCGAGGTGCTGCTCGCGGCCGACGTCCTCGGCCGCCACCTCGTCGACGTCGCCAAGGGGCGGATCGTCCAGGCCCACGACCTCGTGCTCGCACCGAGCGACGAGGGCTGGTACCTCGCGGGCATCGACCGCAGCCCGCAGGCGATGCTGCGACGGCTGGTGCCCCGCCGCGGGAGGCCGGACCTGAGGCGCCACGCCATCCTCGACTGGAAGGATGTGCAGCCCTTCGTCGGACACGTGCCGACGGCCAAGCTGCTCATGCCGCTGCAGCGCCTGCGCCGGCTGCATCCCGCGCAGATCGCCGACATAGTCGAAGGCGCCTCGCACGAAGAAGGACAGGAGATCATCGAAGCGGTCGAGAGCGATCCCGGGTTGACCGCCGACATCTTCGAAGAGCTGGACCCGGAGCACCAGGTCGAGTTCATCAAGTCGAAGTCAAACGAAGACGCTGCCCAGATCCTGGAGCAAATGGCACCCGACGATGCGGCGGACTTGCTAAGTGAGCTGGACCAGGAGCGGCGCAAGCCGGTGTTCGACATGATGTCGGCGAGCCAGCAGCACAAGCTGCGCAAGCTGCTCCAGTACCACCCGACCACGGCCGGCGGAATGATGAGCCCCGATTACGTGTGGGTCATCCGCGGCGCGACCGTCGACATGGCGCTCGAGGCCGTGCGCACCGATGACAAGACACCTCACCAGCTGCTCAGCACGGTGTTCGTCGCCGAGCAGGAGGGAAGATATGTCGGCAGCATCAGCGTCGTCGACCTGATGAGGGCGGACCCGACCTCCAGGGTCGACGACCTCGAGCTGACCAGCTGCTCGGTCCACGGCAACGCCGACTTCGCCGACGTCACCCTGGTGATGGCCGACTACAACCTCACCTCGCTAGCCGTGACCGACTCCGCCGAAAACCTGATCGGCGCGATCTCGTCAGACGATGTCATCGAAGCGCTCGTGCCCGAAGAGTGGCGCGCGCGTGTCGAGGCAAGCACCGGCGTATAGACCACGATGAGCGAGCGCGAGCCAAATCAGAAGGACTCGCGCTTGAAGCCAACATCAGCCGTGCTCGACGAGATGCACCGCGGCGACATCCACGGAGCATTTGGCACGATCCGGCTCAGCGACGTTGCGCCTCGCCGCACGTGGCGCCGCCGCCTCCTCACGCTTCTGGCCATCGTCGGCCCTGGACTCATCGTCATGGTCGGCGACAACGACGCCGGCGGAGTGTCGACCTACGCGCAGGCGGGCCAGGACTTCGGCTACTCGCTGCTGTGGACGCTGCTGCTCCTGATTCCTGTCCTGATCGTCAACCAGGAGATGGTGGTGCGCCTCGGCGCCGTGACCGGCGTCGGTTACGCGAGGTTGATCAGTGAGCGATTCGGCCGTTTCTGGGGCTGGTTTTCAGTCGCCGGAATCTTCCTGCTCAACTTCCTGACGATCAGCACGGAGTTCATGGGGATCAGCCTCGCGGGCGAGTATTTCGGGTTGAAGCCAGCATTCATCGTGCCGATCGGGGCGCTCCTGCTGATCGGCATCACCATCAGTGGCAACTTCCGGCGCTGGGAGCGGGCGATGTTCGCCTTCTTGTTTGCCAGCCTTCTCGTTCTTCCCCTGGCCGTGCTCAGCCATCCCGACCCCGGCGCGGCCTTGACTGGATTCCTGGTCCCGGGCGTGAACGGCGGCCTCACCTCCAACTCGGCGCTGCTGATCGTCGCGGTGGTGGGCACCACCGTGGCGCCATGGCAGCTGTTCTTCCAGCAGTCCAACGTGATCGACAAGCGCATCACGCCGCGCTGGCTCGACTACGAAAAGGCGGACACCGTGATCGGCGCTTTCGTGGTGGTCATCGGAGCCGCGGCGATCATGATGGCCACGGCTTCCGCTTTCAGCGGCACGTCGGAGTTCGGCCACTACCAGGACGGACTTCGCGTCGCGCAGGGCCTGCACCGATACATCTCACCGGCGGCCGGCGCGATCTTCGCGTTGCTGCTCTTCGATGCGTCGATCGTCGGCGCCTCGGCGGTCACACTGGCAACCTCGTACGCGTTCGGCGACATGTTCGGCCTGAGGCACTCCCTCCATCGGGGCATCCGCGAAGCCAAGCTGTTCTACGCCTCGTACACGGCGATGGTCGTCGTCGCGGCGGCGATCGTGCTCATCCCAGGTGCGCCGCTCGGGCTCATCACCACAGCGGTGCAAGCGTTGGCGGGGATCATGCTGCCGAGCGCAACTGTCTTCGCGGTCCTTCTGTGTAACGACCGGGCGGTGCTCGGGCCGTGGGTCAACCGCCCATGGCTCAATGCCGTGGCCGGTGCCATCGTCGGAGCCCTGCTCGTGCTGTCCTTGATCCTCGTCATCTCAACGGTGTTTCCGGGCGTCGATGTCACGACCCTGCTCGTGGTTCTGGGGTCGGTCGCCGCGCTCGCTCTCGCTGGCGGCGGCATCAGGTCCTGGCTCAGCGCTCGCAACGCACCCGTGCTGCCCGAGGTATCCCGGGCCGAGCGTACGAACTGGCGCATGCCCGCTCTCGCTCTGCTGGAAAGGCCGGCCTGGTCTACTGGCCGGAAGGTGGCGATGGGCGCCTTGAGCAGCTATCTCGTGGTATCGATCGTTCTTCTCGCCGTGAAGGCGGTCCAGCTTGCGATACATCGATAGGCCGCCAATCCTTCAGGACCGTTAACAGGTCGCTTACAAAGGAATACCGGCCCACGGGCTAGAATGCTCTCCCGTGCCTCTCGGCTTTAGACCGGGGCACCGCGTCAGAGCATCACGCCGGCGGCTTAGCCCTTTACGCACAAGCTTTCTCGTCGTCCTTGCCATCTTCATGTCAGCGGTGGCGGGCGGTCTCGCCTACTTCATCCCAGCCGCGCAACTGGCGATCGAGTCGACGGGAAAGGTGCTTCAGGTCACCCCCTCGCCGAGCATGCTGTTTTCGCCCTCGCCTTCATCATCGGCGGCGGCCACGGTCGCTCCGATCAGCGGCGCGTTCACTGTGCTGCTTCTCGGATCCGACGATGACTCCAAGTTCATCGGCGACCATGTTCTGACACAGTCGATGATCCTGGTTCGCGTCGTGCCCTCGACCAAGCAGGTCACGATGCTTTCGATTCCAAGGGACCTTTACGTCCACCTCTCGACAGGCGGCTCGGCAAAGATCGACGGCGCATATTCATACGGCGGACCGGGCGCTGCGGTCGCGACGGTCGAGCAGGACTTCAACGTCCACATCGACGACTTCATCTGGATCGGATTGCTCGGGCTCGTCAAGCTCATCGACGCCATCGGTGGCATCGACGTCGTGACCAGCAATCCGGTGTTTGACGACTACTACCCGGCTGACATCTACAGCAACTGGCCTTACGACTACGAACGTGTCGCTGTCTTTGCCGGTCCGCAGCACCTCGATGGCCTGCACGCGATGCAGTACGTGCGCTCGCGCCACGGCGACTTGCAGAGCGACATCGGGAGGTCGCAGCGACAGCAGCAGGTTCTGATCGCAATCCGGCAGAAGGCAAGACAGCTTTCGCCGGAGGACCTGCCGGCACTGTCGGCTGCCCTGGGCGGCGAGCTGAAGACCAGCATGGGTCTCGGCAAAGTCGCGCAACTCCTGCCGTTGGCGTCGAGCTTTGACAACCCTGACTCGATCAACCAGATCATCCTTGCCAATCCCTACACCCACGGCTGCGGATGTCCCGAGACGTACCTCACCGCGAACTGGGGCTTGATCCTGCCCCTGGTGCACCAGTACTTCCCGTGATCCCACGCTTCGTCCTCGGCGTGGCGCTGGCCGCTGTCATGGTCGTGGTGGGCACTTTCAGCTACATCTACCTGGGCAGCAAGCAGTCGAAGATCGCGGCCCCGCCCGAGAAACCGACTGTGTCCTCACCACGTGCTCAGTCTCTTGTGCTGCCCGGCACGCTCTATCTCACCCAGTCGGGCGCGCTGTACGACCTCGCTGCGGGTCGCTTCCACCAGCTCACCGGGGAAGAGGGCTGGACGCAGCCCTCGGCGACCCCGGATGGCAACAGCCTCCTCGCGGTCAGGCAGAACGCCCTGTTCAGCGACGTTTACGTGCTGAATCGGTTCGGACGCGTGCAGAGGCAAGTGACCGACAACGCGTCGCATCAGCGCTTCCAGGACATCGGATACAACTACTGGTCGTTCTATCCCCGCCTGAGCCCGGACGGGCAGACGCTGTGGATGACCTACGACGGGTTGAAGTGCCACCCCGAGTGCTTCGACGTAAGCCTTGCTGTCTGGGCGATGCCTTTCAACGGCAACATCCGACAGGCTCACGCCTGGACCGACGGCGGGTACTACACCGGTGGCGACGTACAGCCGATTCCCATCGCCGGCGGCGTCATGTACACCAAGTACAGCTATGGACCGGATGGAAAGCTGGTTGGACAGCTGTGGTTCACGGGTCGGGCGGGTTCCTTCGGGCGACCGCTGACCGACCCTTCGGTGGACTGCCGCAGCCCCTCGGTGTCGCCGGATGGGAACCAGTTCGCAATGGTGTGCACCTACGAGAAGCAGGTCTCGTATCTCACCATCGCGACTTGGAGCGGGGAAACGATCGGCCCGCTGAAGAGCATCATCACGAACCAGCTTGTCGCCCAGCCCACCTGGGCGCCCGACGGTTCGGGTATCGCGTACCTGGCTCCCGGCGCTCCAGCCGGGCCCTTCCAGCTCTGGTGGCTGCCCAAGGCCGCCTACGCCCCGCCGCCCCCGAGCCCGTCGCCGAGCCCGACTCCGGGGGGTCCGCACAACGGACCGCTGCCCAGTCCCTCGCCGATTCCCGCGGCGCCGGCGGTGAAGCCGATTCAGGTGACGACCAATAATGGGTTCGATGCGACTTCGCCGATGTTGTGGCTCGGTTAGCTACTGCGGTCCCGCCCCTCCGGCGCTTCGCGCCACCTCCCCATGAATGGGGAGGAGCCATCTCCCCCGTAGATGGGGAGGAGCCATCTTCCCCGTAGAGGGGGAGGATTAGCAGCCCGGGCGGTCTGGCCCTCGGTCCAGGACCGGCTCAGCCTGAGCGGTGCTCGCCTGTTGCGACGTGATCAAGTGCTCCGAGACCATCTGCGCCAGCACCTGCGCCCGGCGCTCCAGGGCTAATTCAGGGTTGACAGTCGGGTCGTACACGGATGGCGCCTGGGTCACCCCAGCCAGCAGCGCGTACTGGCCCAGAGTCAGACCCTGCAGGGGAGCGCGGAAATATGCGCATGCGGCGGCCGTTGCGCCGTATCGCCCGAGGCCGGTGGTGATCTCGCTCAGGTAGTCGGCCATGATCTGCCGCTTGGTGAGCACGCGCTCCACCTTCAGCGCCAGCGCCATTCTTGCCAGCTTGTTGTACCCGCGGTCGGATCCGCCCAGGTAGACGTCCTTGGCGAGCTGCTCCGTGATCGTCGAGCCACCCTGGCAGAGGCAGACGTTGACCACGTCGTAGAGGAAGGCCCGCCCGAGCCCGATCGAGTCGATCCCATGGTGGGAGTAGAAGTGCTCGTCTTCGACCGCCACGACGGCGTCGGCCAGGAGCGGGGGCACGTCGTTCTCGCTCATCAGCGGTACGCCGTAAGAGTCAGTGAGCGCGCGGACTCGCTCCTGGACGTCTGAGGCGTCAGGGGTCCAGACCCACAGCGTGGCCGCGCTGGGCGCGAGCAGGGCGGCGATGACTGCGGCGGCCACGACCAGCCGGCGCACGATGGCCGGCGGCGATCTCATCGCGGTACGCCCACGCAGCTTACGAACGCTGAGCGAATTTCAGCGGTTACGGCGTACCGGCATGAACTTCGCAAGTTCCGTGGGAGAATTCCGTCCGCATGACCATCAAGTGGAAAATCGCCCTGGTGGAGGACGACCGGCGCCTGGCGCGTGCGGTTGCCACCGGGCTGGGAGAGGAAGGCTACACCGTCAGGGCGGTTGAGTCGGCCGGCCGCGGGCTCGACCTCGTCCGGCAGTGGAATCCGGACGTCGTGCTGCTGGACCTCATGCTTCCGGACAACGAGGGCCCGGAGCTCTTCGAAGCTTTCCGCGCGGAGACGGACGCAGCCCTCGTGGGGATCAGCGCCCGCTCGTCGGTCAGCGACCGGATCGCCGGCCTGAAGATGGGCGCGGACGACTACGTGACCAAGCCCTTCGCCCTTGAAGAGCTGATGGCGCGCGTCGAAGCTGTGATTAGGCGGCATCGCGGCAAGGGCGGCTCGAAGCTTGTCTCGGGCGACGTGGTCGTCGACCTCAGCGAGGGCAGGGCCAGGCGCGGCGAACGGGCGCTGACCCTGACCGGGATCGAATTCCGCGTCCTTGCCGCACTGATGCGGAGCAGCGGGCAGCTCGTCACCTACGCGCAGCTGGCGGAGGCCGTCTGGGCGGTCACGACAGGCCCAGAGTCGAACTCTCTCGAGGTCCATATCTCTCGGATTCGTCAGAAGCTCGAGCAGGAGGGAGGCTCGAGATTGATCCATACGGTTCGCGGTCTCGGTTACAGGTTCAGCCCGGATGAGGAGCAGAGGAGATGAAAGCGAGGAGCGTGGTGGTCGGAGCGTTGATGGCGGGGGCGATGTCGTTCGCGGGTGGTGGGGGCGCCTCGGCGAACATGGCGTGGTGCGTCACCGACCCACCCATCCAGGTGGTCACGCCAGGCGGGCACAACCTGCTGGTCAACAACCAGGTTTACCTGCCGCCTTACGCGATGCATCTCAAAAACCAGATCACGGATGATGCGAAGGCGGAACCCGACGGCAAGGGCGGCACGTTGATCACCGTTTACGTCCATGTGCCGGCACACTCGCACATCGTCTCTTCGGACAACCGCTACCGGATCATGAGCCAACAGGACGGAAGTTCCCTGGTCACGCTGTACCTGGACGTCCCAATCAGCTGAAGCCGAACACCCCAGCCTTCACGACCTTTCCGAGGCCGCTGAAGGCGGTTGTACTTGCGGTTCCCGCGGCCGGCGCGGTGCTGGCCGCGGTCGCCGCGATCGTCGGGGGCTTCGCCGCCGTCCAGGCTTGGCGCTGGTCGCTGATCCCGGCATGCCTGGTCGGCGTGGTGCTCGCCGAGAAGTTCCCCGTGAAGATCGGTCCGGAGCAGAAGGTCAACCTGGGCGCTCTGCCGTGCCTGGTCGCCGCCTTGCTCCTGCCCCCGGGAATCGGTCCCGCCACCGTCGGCCTGAGCGTGCTCGCCGGCAACCGTGTCGTGGGCCGCAGCTGGGCCGAGACGGCCCTCAACTCGGGTAACACCCTCGCCGCCGCGGCGGTGGCGGCGCTCATCGGCCCGGTGGGGCAGGACGTTGACGCGACACAGGCGCTTCGGGCATCGGCGGCTGCGTTCGTGTACCTGGCGATCAACGTCTGCATCGCGGTTCTTCCCGCCGCGCTGCACTCTGGCCGGCCGTACCTGGCTGTGCTCAGACAGGCCGCCCAGGCGACATGGCCCGCTTCTCTGACGCTGGGCGCTTGCGGAGTGAGCATTGCGGTGCTCGCCGTCGAGGCTCCGGTCGCCGCACCCCTGCCGCTGATCGTGCTACCGATGATCTACCGCATGAATCGGGCAATCGAAGCGCAGAGCAGGGCCAATGCGCAGATCGCGGGCGTGCTTGCCGCCCAGCGTCGCTTCCTGACCGACGTATCGCACCAGGTTGCCACGCCGCTGGCGACCATCATGACCAACCTGGCCATCCTCCACCGCGCCCAGCGCGGCGGCTCGGCGGGCGAAGCCATCGCCGACAGCGTGGCGGAGGCTGAGCGCATGAAGCGGATGCTGGGCCGACTTCGCTCGCTGGCCCACGCCGACGAGGACGTGCCACTCCGTCGGGAGCTGGTCGACCTGGCCGAGCTCACCGCGGACGTGGTGCGCGCGTACACGGCGCAAGCCGCCACGTCAGGCGTCGGGCTGGTCACCGAGGTTGGTGCGCAGGCGCGGATCACCGCCGACAAGGACCTGCTCCGAGAAGCAGTGGCCAACCTGGTCGACAACGCCGTTCGGGTCAGCCCGCGCGGCGCTCAGGTAAGGCTGCGGGTGGATCGCGGTTTAGTCGGGCCTCAGATTGCGGTTGCGGACGACGGACCCGGGATCGAGGAAGATCGCCTGCCGAAGCTCTTCGAGCGATTTCAGCGCAGCGATGCCGGCAGCGGTCTCGGCCTGGCCATCGCCCGGCGAGTCGTGGAGCGACACGGCGGCACGATCCGGGTCAAGACCGAGCCAGGGGCGGGGAGCACCTTCACGATCGAGCTGCCGGGTTAGCGGATCGGGCCTGCCCCTCCGGCCCCGCCCCATCCCGCCTGAGGCGGTACTTCCCCATAAATGGGGAAGAGCCACTTATCTATCTGACGAGGCCTCCGTCGTTGGGTTGCCCGGCGACGGCGTTCAACCCGCAAACCCACTTGAAGACCTGCTGGCCATTGCCGCCGCCGCGCACGGTCATGCTGTCGACGATCACCGACCCGGTGAACGACGGGCTCGAGTTTCCGTCGCTCACGTAGGGGCT
>VBHJ01000113.1 GCA_005887685.1 Chloroflexota bacterium
GATGATGTTCGAATCGAGGAAGTCGGCCTTCAACGCCTCGGCCAGCATGTGGCCGACGGTCGCCCCGCCCGCCCCAAACTGCCGCCCGATCGTAATGACCGGCACGGCTGATATTGTCCCCCCTCTCCCCACACTCATATGTCCCCCCTCTCCCCACAGGGGAGAGGGTCGGGGAGAAGGGCGATTGTCCCCCTCTCCCCACTGGGGAGAGGGTCGGGGAGAGGGGCGTGAAAAGCGGAACCCGTGTAAAGACGATTGGCGGGCGCAGCAACTGGCCGGAACATCTACCAATGCGACGCAATCAGTTCATGGTCCAACGCGCCCAGGAGCTCCGGGCGAATCAGAACTCCGCCGAGGCTCGTGTCTGGTCGATCCTGCGAGCCAGGCGTATGGCCGGGCTCAAGTTCCGGAGGCAGCACGTCTTGGGCATGTATGTTGCCGACTTCGTCTGCCTCAAGGCCAAATTGGTCATCGAGATCGATGGCGACACCCACGACGAGGAGGCTCACCTGAAGGATGCCAAACGTATCGCGTCATTCGCTTCTGGAACAACTACGTGCTGAACGACCGCGATGGTGGCGTCACCGAGATGATTCTCGAAGCGGTGCGGACGTCATCCCTCCCGGAGCCAGAAAAGCAACGCCTGGTGGCAGAGGGGTTCTTCTGAACACGCCCCTCTCCCTGACCCTCTCCCCTGTGGGGAGAGGGGAATCTCTTGCCCTCTCCCTGACCTTCTCCCCTTTGGGGAGAGGGAAAGCCGTGATGCTTACTCCAGGTAGTCCCTCAGCTTCTTCGACCGCGATGGGTGGCGCAGTTTGCGCAGCGCCTTCGCCTCGATCTGGCGGATGCGCTCCCTCGTCACGCCGAACCGCTTCCCCACCTCTTCCAGCGTGCGCTGGTGCCCGTCGATCAACCCGAACCGCAGCTGCAGCACGCGCCGCTCGCGGGGCGTCAAAGTGTCCAGCACATCCTCGACCTCGGAATGCAGCATCGTCAGAGACGCGGCATCCGACGGCGACACGGCTTCGCGGTCCTCGACGAAATCGCCGAGGTGGGAGTCCTCCTCCTCGCCGATAGGAGTCTCCAGAGACACAGGGTCCTGCGACACCTTGACGATCTCGCGCACCTTCTCGGGCGTGATGCCCATCTCCTCGCCGATCTCGTCATCCGAAGGCTCTCGACCCAGCTCCTGCAACAGCCGCCGCGACACGCGCACCAGCTTGTTGATCGTCTCGACCATGTGCACCGGGATGCGGATCGTCCGTGCCTGGTCGGCGATGGCGCGCGTGATGGCCTGCCGGATCCACCACGTCGCGTAGGTCGAGAACTTGTAGCCCTTGTGGTAGTCGAACTTCTCGACCGCCCGGATCAGGCCCATGTTGCCCTCCTGGATGAGGTCCAGGAAAGACATGCCGCGGCCGATGTACTTCTTGGCGATCGAAACGACCAACCGCAGGTTGGCCTCGGTCAGCCGCTGCTTCGCCTCGTACGCACGCTCGTACCGCTCCGTCAGCCGGTACCGCGCGATCCGATACGACTCGAGGGCCTCCGCCCGCACGCGCGGACGCGCGCCGTTCGCGATCCGCCGTCGCTCCGCGGCGGCCGCGTCCTCGAGGTTGGTCAGCTTCGACATGTCAGCGAGACCAAGCAGCTCCTGCCCGATGTGCAGCTGCTGGCCCTTGCGCTTCACCGTGGCGAGCCTCTCGATGACCTCCGGCAGCAGCTCGTCTACCGAACGCTGACGGCCGTCGACCTCCTCGACCACGTTCAATGCCTTCATCGCGTCGTGCAGCGGCTTGGCCTCGATCGCCTGCGCCAGCTCCACCTCGTCGTTCGCCGTCAAAAGCGACACCCGACCGATCTCCTTCAGGTACATGCGCACCGGGTCGTCCAGCGAGACCGAATCCATCATCTCGATGTCGAGCAGCATCTCGTCGTCGATCTGCTCGACCTCTTCGAAGTCCTTCTCCCCGTCGGTGACCTCGATCCCGATCTCTTTGAACGCGGCGAAGATGCGGAAGATCTGGTCGGGCTCGGCGTCGATCTCCGGGAACCCCTGCAGGATGTCGTCGGGGGTCAGGTAGCCCTGCTCTTTGCCCTTGATGATGAGCTGCTCGGCAACGGCCATGAGCTCGTCTTCGAACTTGGGCTCCGGCTTCTCGACCGCCTTGGCGGCCTTGACTGGCTTGCCATTGGTCGGCTTGCTGTTGGTTGCCTTCGGCGTCGCCGCCGGCTTCACTACGCGCGCGATGTCTAGCCTCTCCTTTCCATGTCCGTGATGGCGCGGGCGAGCTCCCTGGCTTCAGCCTCCAATTGCGCCACCCGTTCCGAGTCCCTGCCCCTTTCGGCCTCGGATAGCTGGCGGATTATCCCACTGTGCATACCTTTCATGTGCTCCAGCCGGATTCTTTCGGCAAGTTCAACGGCCACCTCGTCATCAACATTCGGCGGCGGCGCCGCCCACGCTCGTCTGATCAGGTCCTGCTCCTCCGGTCGATATCCCACCAGCTCGGATTCGAGCCCGGCAGGGCCCCCGCGCTCGTAGCTCTCCAGCATACGGACGTAAATACCGCGGTCGTCTTCGTCCAGCTCCTGCGGGGTGAGCCGTCCATGCAGCCGGTCGAAGGCGACGGGCCGTACGGCTAGCAACTGTACGAGATAGTGGCTCGGCGTCACTTTCTTGGCCGCCGCCGGCGCATGGGCGCCGTTTGTGATCGGTTTGGGGGCCACCGGCTCCGGGTCGCGCAGCAGCAGGTGGCGCGAGATCCCCGTCTTGCGTTCCGCGAGCTCCGCGTACGCCTCGTGGACGTTGGGTGGGAACTGCCGGATCCACTCCCGCAGCCTTCCTCCGACCATCTCCACCGAATTGGAGTTGCTCGGGTTGAGGCCGGCCGAAAATTCAGCCACCCCCGCTTCGAAGCCTGACGGCGCCCGGTCCATCACCTCCTGCCAGCGCGGCAGCGCCTCGGCGCCTCCGGCGCGCAGGAACTCGTCGGGGTCCTTGCCTTCGGGCACTGTCGCCACCCGGGTGCGCATCCCGTTGTGCGCCGCCAGCGCAGCCGCCTTGCGCGCAGCGTCGCGGCCCGCCCGGTCGGCGTCGAACACCAGGAGCAGCTCATCGGTGAACCGCTTCAAAAGCCGAACCTGGTCGTCGGTCAGCGCGGTGCCCGAGCTGGCGACGGCGTTGGTCACCCCGAACTGGTGGCCTGTGATGACGTCGAACTGGCCCTCCATCAGCACGGCGTGGCCGCGCCGCGCGATCTCGTCCCGAGCCAGGTCCAGACCGAAGATCACTCTTCCTTTTATGTAGGTGGGTCCCTCGGGCGAGTTGATGTACTTGCGCTGCTCGTCCTGGCGGACGGTCCGGGCGGTGAACGCGAGGACCTGGCCGCGCTCGTCCCGAATCGGGATCACGAGGCGCTCGGCGAAGAAGTCCGTCCCGTCGCGCCGCATCAGCCCGGCCTCCTGGGCGTCGGCCAGCGATCGTTTCTTGGCCCGGAGATACTCGGCAAAGCCGCGCCCCGCCGGGGCGTAGCCCAGCTGGAAGCGCCGCGCCGTCTCCTCCCCCACGTGCCGCGACTCGAGCAGCCGCCGTCCCGGCTCGCCCGCGGGCGACTTCCATAGCACGTACTCGTAGTACTGGGCCGCCAGCTTGAGCATGTCGAGCGCCCGCTTGCGCAGGTCGGACCGCTCCTTCTGGTCAGGGCTGAGCTTGCGGAGCTCCACGCCCGCCCGCTCGGCCAGCATCTGGAGCGCTCCCCGCTTGTCCGTCTTCTCGATCAGCTCGACGAACGTGAAGACGTCCCCGGACCGCTCGCAGCCGAAGCAGTACCACGACTGCATCTGGGGGTTGACCTTGAAGCTGGGGCTGTCCTCCTGGTGAAAGGGGCACAGGCCCCAGAAGTCCTTGTTCCGCTTCGTCAGGCGCACGTGCTCCTGGACGACCTTGACCAGGTCGACCTTTGCCTTTACCTCGGCGAAGGCGTCATCGGACGCTTGGGTGGGCACGTGCCTATTGTGAGTCCTCCCATTCATGGGGAGGTGTCTGGCGAACCTACTTAGCGGGCGCCGACCGGAATCCCCGCAGCCGGCTCGGCGGCGTCGAGCACCGCCGGGTGGGGGCGTTCCTCCGGTTCGACGCCGAGGTCGCCAAGCCCGATCCGGTTGTAAAGCCAGCGCAGCGGCTTGGGCGCCCACCAGTTGACGTCGCCGAGCAGCCGCATCACGGCCGGCACGACCAGCGACCGCACGATGGTGGCGTCGATTGCCACGGCAATCGCCAGCCCGATGCCAATCGCTTTGATGATCACGACCTCGGCGAGGCCGAATGCCATGAACACCACGAACATGATCGCGGCGGCGCCGGTGATCAGGCGCCCGGTCCGCTCGAGCCCGCTCGCCACGGCCGCGGTGTTGTTGCCCAGGCGCACGTACTCCTCATGCATGCGACTCACGAGCAGGACCTCGTAGTCCATCGATAGCCCGAACACGATCGCGAAAAGAATCACGGGGATGCTCGGGTCAAGGGACTGCGGCGTGAAGCCGAGGATGTTCGAGAAGTGGCCTTGCTGGAAGATGAAGACCAGGGCGCCGAACGACGCGCCGATGGACAGGAAGTTCAACACGACCGCCTTCAGCGGCAGCACCACCGAGCCGGTGAGCAGGAACAGCAGGAGGTACGTGACCAGCACCACCACGCCCACCGCCAGCGGTGTCCGGTCATAGATGAACTTGATGACGTCGACGTCGATCGCGGTTTCTCCACCGACCAGGACCTGGCCGCCTTCACCCACTCCCTGGCCGTCGCGGATCGCCTTGAGGATGTTGCGCGCCCCGTCAGAGCTCGGGTCGTAGCTGCTCTGTGCCTGGATGAGCACGATGTGCTTGCCCACATTGCCCAACATCTGGCGCGCGGCGGGCGGCAGCTGGCTCAAATCACCGGTGTACATCGCCTGGTAGTCCGCCAGGCTCAGCTTCGGATCGAGGTCGTAGAGCGAGTCCGTGCGCAGCACGCCGGGGATCGCCGCGATGCGCCGGTCCAGCGCGTACTGGTCGGCGATTCGTGATGCGGTCAGTGGTGTTCCGTCCGGATAGTTGACGACGACGCTGAAAGTGGTCTGGTCCCGGCCCGGGAAGTCCGCGACCAGCCGGTCGAAGCCCTGGCGCGCCTCGAGGCGTGACGGCAGCATGTCGACGTTGCCGTTCGCCAGGCGCAGCGAGAAGAAGGGTGTGGCCGCGATGACCAGGAGCAGCACCGTGGGGACGAGCACGACCACCGGCCGCTTCATCACCCACGTGGCAAGACCGTGCCAGAAACCTCCGGTCGACCTGTAGCGGAATATCGGTAGGCGAAGTCGGTTCACACCTGGGCCGATGACCGAGAGAAGCGCGGGCAGGAACGTCAGACCGTAGAACAGAGCGACCGCGACCACGATCGCGCCGGCGGCGCCCATCGACGCCATGAAGGTGCCCTGGTAGAACAGCATGGTCGACAGGCCGACCGCAACGGTCAGACCGGAGAACGTGATTGCGCGCCCCGCGGTCGCCATGGTGGTCGCGACCGCATCCTGGCGGCTGGCGCCCTTCGCGAGCTCATCGCGAAAACGGTTGACGACGAACAGCGAATAGTCGATCGAGACGCCGAGTCCTATCAGGGTCACGATGTTCAGCGCGTACTGCGACACGTCGGTGAAGCGGTTGAGGAAGAAGGTTCCGCCGATACCGCCGAGGATCGTGAGCACGCCGACGCCCAGGGGCAGTCCGGCGGCGACCAGTCCCGCGAAGATCAGGACGAGCAGGATCAACGTGATCGGCAGAGACACGTACTCCGCGCGCTGAAGGTCGCTCTCGAGCGTCGTGTTGAACGCGTGGTTGACCGGGAGGAACCCCGTCCCGGTGACTGAGAGCGTGGGCGAGTGGACTTTCGACCGGAGGTCGCTGTAAGTGTTGTACGCCTGCTGGCCGGTGCCCAGGACCTGGATGAGGACCAGCGCCTCGTGGCCGTCCCTCGAGGTGAGGCTCTGCGCCGCGGAGGGGGGCACGGTGTACGGCGAGGTGAGGCTGTTGATGCGGGGATCGAGGTGGATCGGCTCAAGCGAGGCGGTTACCGCGTCCTTGTACGCCGGGTCGCTGACCATCAGCGTGTCGCTCTTGAAGATGAAGTCGAAGGTGGACATCGGGGTCGTCGGACCGCCGCCGGAGGAAAGGTCGGAGTTGATCAGGCGGTTTGCCTTGGCCGACTCGAGGTTGCTGGTAAGCGGGCCGCCGCTCTGCAGCGTGCCACCCATCGCCAGGCCGGCGATCGAAAGCGCGAGCATGACGCCGGATCCCACCAGCGTGGCCCAGCGGTAGCGGTAGACGAATCGACCCCAGGCTGCGAACACGATTCCCCTCCCTAGCTCAGCGGTGTTGGCGCAGAGTTGAATACAGCGGATAGAGACATCGCGGTGAGGGCGTCGACGGCCTCGTCCGCGTTGAAATTCGGATCGACGAGGTTCTGGATCATGATCCCCAGCACCGCCGCCTCGATCACCGCGGCAATGCCTCTGGCAGGCGTCGGATCAACCTCGCGCTCGGCAAGGACCTGCTTGGCGAGCTGTTCGATGTGAGCGCGGTCCTCGCTGAGGAAATTCAGGACTCCCGCACCGACCTCTTTGTCGTGGAGGCCGACGGCGATGAGCTGGAGGTAAAGCGCGTGCGTATCCCGGTTGTCCTTCAGCAGGGTCTTGAACGTGTCGTAGGCGTTCCGCGCACCGGCCTCGCCCTGGACCGGATAGAGCTTCATGACCCGGCACACCTCATCGAGGACCGCCAGGACCAGGTGCTGCTTGGACTTGAAGTAGTAGTGGACGAGACCCTGCGCCACCCCGGCCTCCTCGGCGATCTCCTTGATCGAGGTGTTCTCGTAGCCCTGCCGCGAGAGCACGGTGAAAGCGGCCTGGAGGATCTTCGCCCGGGTGTCGGCCGTCATTTGGTTGGTTATTCAACCAAACAGAAGGAGGGTTGTCAAGGGTCCTCTCCCCACAGGGGAGAGGGCAGGGAGAGGGGCGAGCAAAGAACACCGAAAATGGTCGTCGTGACACGGGCCATGGAAGAGCTGAACCGCCGCATGCTGCGGTCGCGGGACGCGATCGACCGCAGCTACGCCCAGCCGCTGGACATCCCGGCGCTGGCCAGGGTGGCCAGTGTCTCCGACGCCCACTACATCCGGACGTTCCGGACGACCTTCGGCGAAACGCCCCACCGGTACCTGCAGCGCCGCCGCGTCGAGCGGGCGATGTTCCTGCTTCGCGAGACCGAGCGCAGCATCACCGATGTCTGCCTCGACGTCGGGTTCGCCAGCCTGGGCACTTTCAGCCGAACCTTCCGCGACATCGTCGGCGTGAACCCCACCGACTATCGCGCGCGGGCCGAGCCTGTTGTCGCTCCCAACTGCTTCACGATGGCGTGGACCAGACCGAGCAGTTTCGGAGAAGCGACCACACGCAACGGCACATAGCATCGATTTCAACGTCAATCACACAGGAGGAAAAACCGATGCTCGATTCGATCAACGTCTCGCACATCTTCGTGTTCGACCAGGAGAAAGCGCTGGACTTCTACGTCGGCAAGCTCGGGCTGGAGGTCAGCAACGACACGAATCTCGGCTTCATGCGCTGGCTGACCGTGCGGGCGCCCGGCGATCCTTCCCACGACATCCTGCTCGAGGTCCCGGCGCCGCCCGGGATGGATCAGAAATCCGCGGAGCAGGTCCGCGAGCTCATCAGCAAAGGTGCGTCGGGATTCGCGGCCGGCTTCTCAACGTCGAACATCAAGAAGACCGCCGAAGAGCTCAAGGCCAAGGGCGTGGAGTTCACCTCGGAGCTGACCGAGCACGAGTACGGCTCTGACATCGGGATCCGCGACCCGTTCGGCAACCACATCCGCATCGTGCAGTTCGCCCCGACATCACATCAGCTCGGCCCCAAGCAGGCGGCGAAGCGGTAATGCGATTCCGGACCAAGGTCCTCCGCGCCGGCAAGACGGCGACCGGCGTGGAGGTCCCGGCCCAAGTCGTGGAGGCGCTCGGCTCGACCAAGCGTCCGCTCGTGAAAGTCACGATCAACGGCTACACCTATCGCAACGCCATCGCGCCGATGGGCGGCGTCTTCATGCTCGGCATCAGCGAAGAGGTCCGCAACAGGTCAGGCGTGCAGGGCGGCGACACCATCGACGTCGACGTAGAGCTGGACACGCAACCCCGCGAAGTCGAAGTGCCACCAGAGCTGGCCAAGGCTCTGGCCAAAGATGCGAAGGCAAAGAAATATTTCGAGAGCCTTTCGTACAGCAAAAAGTACGCTCTCGCCGCACCCATCGCCAACGGCAAAACCCCCGAAACGCGCAGCCGAAACCTGGCGAGAGCAATGGAAGCGCTCCGAAAAGGCTAGCCCTCCCCATTCATGGGGAAATGGCCACTGCTCCTCCCCATTCATGGGGAGGTGGCGCGAAGCGCCGGAGGGGCCGAATCAAAAACCGACGTTGACGACCGTCAGCTGGTCTCGCTGCGTCGCGCGAAGAGGGTAAGCCCAACGACCAGGAACGCGGCTGCCCACACAACGAGCACCGCCAGGCTCAGGCCCGCCGATGAGTACCCCAGGCCGATCGTCGGCTGGCTCGTCAGCTCAGTCGTCGGACTCAGGTATGGCCAGAACGTGTAGTGCAGCCACGCCGGGTCCTTCAACGCGAGCCTCATCACCGCAGCCAGCGGCTGCAGCACGAGCAGGGCGCACAGGGTGGCCCCGATGGCGAGAC
>VBHJ01000114.1 GCA_005887685.1 Chloroflexota bacterium
GAGTGGCTGGACGCACTGGACGGCTCCGGTGCAGGTAAGTGACGGCTCGACCGCGACCGGTGACGCCACCAACGTGTTCCCATGGATCAAGGCCGGTGGAGCGGGCCGCGCAGACGCGGTCTGGTACGGGTCCAACCTCCAGGTCGACCCGAGCAGCCACAACAACCAGGTGTGGAACGTATTCATGTCCCAGGTCGTGTTCCCGACCGATTCCACGGGCGCGATCACAGGCG
>VBHJ01000115.1 GCA_005887685.1 Chloroflexota bacterium
TGCACTACGACGACGTCTGCCTCGCGGGCAGCGGCTGCATCGCCAGCCAGGGCAATCGGAACCTCGCGGACTTCTTCGAGGTCAACATTGACCACACCGGCGCCGCCGAGATCGTTTACGACGACACGTCGAACAAACTTGTCCAGCCGCCCAACACCTGCACGGTGCAGGTGGCGGACCACTGCGGAGCGGGCGTGATCACGGTCGCCCGCCAGTCGTCGGGCCCGGGCCTGTTCGGCACGAAGGTGATCGGTCCCTCCAACGGTCAGGTCAGCGGTTTGAGTGATCCGGCAGGCGACGCCCTTTACCCCGTCATCGGCGGTGCGAACCAGGCCGGGATGGATATCCGGTCAAGCCATGTCTCGATCGCATCCAACGGTCAGACGCTGAACGTCACCATGCAGGTGGCCGACCTTGCGCATCCCGCGACGACGATCGCGGCGATTCCGGGTGCGACCAACGTTCAGTACCTCACGCGGTGGCAGATGGGAAACACCATCTATTACGCCGCGATGGAGAACAACGCGGCCAACCAGCCGATCTTTTACGCCGGCAAGCAGCAGACGATCGATCTCTGCTCGGTGTCCGCCTGCTTTCCGCATGTCCTGACCTAT
>VBHJ01000116.1 GCA_005887685.1 Chloroflexota bacterium
GGCCATGCACTGTGACCATCACGGTCAAGCTGGCGGACGTTGGCAGCCCGACCAACACGAGCCTACTCGAGTCGGTCGGAACATATTCGCTCGCGGCGGCGATCCAGGAAGGCGCTGAAGACAACGTGTCGGCGCAGACCGACACCGTCCCGCTCGAGATCGACGGGGTGTGCTGCTACAACGCAAAGGGTTAGGACGAGATTCAGCCCGAGACGACTCTGGGGCGGAGCCTAAAGCTCCGCCCTCACCTTTTCCGCGGCCTGGGCGAGCGCGCGTAGTTTTCCAAAAGCCCGGTCCCGCGACAGGTACTTCATCCCGCAGTCGGGGGCGAGGATCAGCCGCTCCCGATCCACAAACCGCAATGCGTTGTTGATCCGGTTGATCATCGTTTCGATCGACTCGACGGCGCTGTTGTCCGCGAGGTCGATCACGCCGACGATCAGGGTCTTGCCGCCCAGCGATTTGAGCACCCCGAGGTCCACGTTTTGCTGGGCCGATTCGATCGAGATCTGCTGTGCCGTGGTATCCGCCAGCGGCTCGAGGAAGGGATAACCCTTCGGCCTGTCGTGCACGATGTGGGCGTAACCGAAGCAGGTGTGCAGCGCGGTCGTGCCCGTGATGCCTTCGAGTGCGCGGTTGATCGCCTTGATGGCAAAGCGTTCAGCCTTCTCGGCCCGCGCCTGCAGATACGGCTCGTCGAGCTGCACGATGTCCGCACCCGCAACGAAGAGGTCACGAACCTCTTCGTTGACGGCCGCAGCGAGAGCCATGGCGAGCGCCTCTTCGTCTTTGTAGTAGTCGTCCTGCGCCTGCTGGGACATGGTGAACGGCCCAGGCAGTGTGGCCTTGATCGGACGGTCGGTGTTGGCGCGTAGAAACTGAACGTCGCGCATCTCCACCGGACGGGTGCGGTGGATCGGACCGACCACCCTCGGCACAGGGTTCGGATGCCCGGTGCGGTCCAGGGCCGTGCCGGGATTGTCAAGGTCCATTCCGTCAAGCGCGGTGGCGAACCGGTTGGAGTAGCTCTCCCGACGGATCTCGCCGTCCGTGATGATGTCGATCCCGGCGCGCTCCATGTCGCGGATGGCGACGACGGTCGCGTCGTCTTGCGCCTGCTCGAGGAACTCGGGAGCGACGCGCCAGATCTCGAGCGCCCTCGTCCGCGGCGGCAGCCGGCTGCCCAGCATCTGCCGGTCGACCAGCCATTCCGGCTGCGGGTAGCTGCCGACGACCGTTGTGGGAAGGATTCCCTGCATCAGAGAGCAAGGGTAATCTGGACACTCCGATGGCCACCAACCGCCTCAAGGGCGACGATTGCGAGCGCGACTGGATCTGGGAGCGCGAGGTGGAAACGGCTCCCTGGGAGGAGAACAGGCGAATCTCCGCCGGCGCATGGGAGCGGCAGTACAGGCGGCTTCGCGAGGCATCGCCCTTCTACGCTCGGAAGTTCCGCGAGGCCGGAGTCGGCAACTCGTTCGTCAGCCTTGGCGACCTGACCCAGCTTCCTTTCACCACCAAGCAAGACCTGAAGCAGGCTCTGGACGAGGACCCGCCATTCGGAAGCAACCTTTGCGTTTCGCCCGACCAGGTCAAGCGCGTCTATCAAACGAGCGGAACGTCGGGTGTGCCGAGCGTCCTCGCCCTGACGCGTGGCGACATGGAGACCTGGACCCTCATGGGCACGCGCACCTACTACGCGACCGGCATCCACGAGCACAGCAGCGTGCTCACCACGTTCGGCGCTGGTCCGTTTGTGGCGGGACACACGCACTTCGTGCTGCTCCGCATCGGGACGCGATCGGTGCCGGTCGCACCCGGTGACACGGAGCGGGTCGTCTTCGGTCTGCGCGCAGGCCTCGCTGACACGCTGCTGTCGACCGCGTCCTTCGCCCAGTACCTGGCCAATCGCTTCGAGAAGGAAGGTCAGGTCGAGGGACCGGGCCTGAAATTGACGCACGTGGTGACCGGCGGCGAGCCGGGCGGAGGGATACCGGCGATCCGCGACCACATCCAGCGCGCGCTCGGCGTCACCGTCACCGAGGTGATGGGAATCGGCGACATCGCCCCCTCGCTTTTCGGTGAGTGCACGCACCAGCAGGGCATGCACTTCTGCGGCGCCGGCCATGTGTGGGTCGAGCTGATCGACCCCGAGAGCCAGGAACCGGTGGAGATCGAGACCGGCGCTGAGGGCGAGCTCGTCTACACGACTCTCACTCGCGAGGCGATGCCGGTGGTGCGGTTTCGCGGTGGCGACATCGCGCGCATCGAGGGCACATCTTGCGAATGCGGGCGAACAAGCTTCCGTCAGCGCGTCCTCGGGCGGCGTGACGACATGTTCATCGTCCGCGGCGTGAACGTGTATCCGACCGCGATCCTGGCTGTCGTCGGCGATTTCAGGCCGCGCGTCACAGGCCGCGCGCGCGTCGTGCGAGAGGGCTCCGCGACGTCGATCGAGCCGCCGATTCCGATCGAGGTCGAGGTGACTGAGCGGCATGAGTCCGATCCAGCGCTGGTGAAGGAGATCGAGAACGCGATCCGTTCGAAGCTGATGTTTCGAGGCCGGGTCGAGCTCGTACCGGAGTCGGACTTCGGCGAGGCCGGCTACAAAACGAAACTAACAAGGAAGGCATCCTCTCCCCCCAGGGGAGAGGGATGAAGGGAGAGGGGCGCGCAAAAAAGATCAGGTCGCGACTTGGCCGCAGCACGACCGACCAGATCTTCGTCCGGGGCCACGACCTGGCCGCCGACCTCATCGGCAAGGTCTCGCTCGGCGACGTAGCGTTCCTCGAGCTCAAGGGCCGCCTGCCGAGCCGACAAGAATCGGTGATGTTCAACGCGCTGGCGGTGACCCTTGTGGAGCACGGACTGACGCCCAGCACGATCGCCGCCCGCCTGACCTATTACGGGGCGCCGGAGGCCCTTCAGGCGGCGGTCGCCGCCGGCCTGCTGGGCATGGGCGATCGGTTCGGAGGCTCGGTCGAGCAGGCAGCCCGCTCCCTGCAGGAGGCGCCGTCCGACCAGGACGCCCGTGCCGCGGCGCGCAGGATCGTGGAGGGCCACCGGCAGAGGAAGGAGGTCGTCCCAGGGCTGGGCCACCCGATCCACAAACCGATCGACCCGCGCACCACGGCGCTCTTTGCGCTTGCGGCCGAGCACGGCTTCTCGGGGCGCTACGTCGAGCTGATGCAGCTTGTCGCCGAAGAGGCCTCGAAGGCGTACGGCCGCGACCTGCCGGTCAACGCCACGGGCGCCATCGCGGCCATCGCCAGCGAGATGGAGCTCTCGTGGCGCATCTGCCGCGGCCTGGCCGTGATGGCCCGGGCGATCGGCCTCGTCGCCCACCTGCAAGAGGAGATGGAAGAGCCGATGGCGGCCGAAATCTGGTCGCGATCGGAGGCCGAGGCGGCCGGTGACGCGGATTCCGACCGCGACTAATATGGGGGTGCACGGAATAATCCGAACGGAGGCATAAGTGCCCGCCGGCATCCCAGGCATCCACCACGTGACGTGCATCACCGGCGACGTGCAGAAGTGCGCCGACTTCTACGTGGGCGTCCTCGGGCTGCGCTTTGTCAAGAAGAGCATCAACCAGGACCTGCCCGACACCTACCACATCTATTTCGGGGACTACCTCGGCACTCCTGGGAGCGCGATGACGTTCTTCGGCTGGCCGACGTGGCCGAGCCGTCGCGCCGGCAGCGGCCAGGTCACCACCGTTTCGTTTCAGGTGCCGTCCGGTTCGCTCGGGTTCTGGAGCAACCGGCTCAACAAGCTCGGCGTCGACCACCGGCTGGTCACTCGATCCGACGCCGACGCGCTTGTGCTTCACGACGCCGACGGCATCGAGCTCGAGCTGGTCGCCAATTCCATCGAGGATCGCTGGACGCCGTGGCCTGACAGTCCGGTGGACGCCGAGCACGCCATCCGCGGCTTCCATTCGGTGACGATGACGCTGGCCGAGATGGCCGCTACGTTCAACCTCCTCACCTCGGTGATGGGTTTCCGGGTGACCACCCAGGAGGCCAATCGGACGAGATTTGAGACGGGTGCGGGTGGCCCGCACGCGATCGTCGACGTCGTCGAGTCACCCGAGGGGCCGGTTGGAGAGGAGTCGATCGGCACCGTCCACCACGTCGCATGGCGCACCCCAGACGACGCGACACAGAAGGCCTGGCGCGACGACTTGATGACCGCCGGCCGCAACGTAACCCCGGTCATCGACCGCTGGTACTTCAAGTCGATCTACTTCCGCGAGCCGGGCGGGGTGCTGTTCGAGATCGCCACCGACGGACCCGGTTTCACCGTCGACGAGCCGCCAGAGAAGCTGGGGACTACGCTGAGCCTGCCGCCCTGGTTCCAGGTGCGGCGGGATCGCCTCGACGAGACATTGCCGCCGATCGTCGTGCCGACCACGGCGACGACCAGCGCCCACTAGCCGCCTGTGGTCAGTACCTCTGGAGGGGAAGTCTGAATGAGCACGGCAGTGATTGCACCGGTCAACCCATTCGCGGCGGAAAGCAAGCCCACAGTCTTGACTGTGATGCGTCGCGATCGGGAGAAATTCACGCGGTTGGTGTCCGATCCGAAGAACTGGAACGTGGACACTCGATGCACAGGTTGGGAGACGCGCGACCTGGTCGGCCACATGATCGACGTCATGGAGGGCTACTTCAAACAGTGGGAGTTGGCCAAGAAAGGCGAAGAGGCGACCACCGCGGGCATGGTCGTCATGGGATCGAGTCTCAACGACCACGCCCTCGATTTTCGAAAGCTTTCGCGTCAAGAGGCACTCGACCGATTCAAGAAGGACGCCGCCAAACTCGACGCAATGCTTGAGGCGCTCACGCCTGAAGAGTGGACCAGCCTCATGATCATGCACCCATATGGCGGACCCGCACCGGCGGGCGCGTACGCCACTTTCCAGATCATGGATTACGGCGTGCACCCGTACGACATCGAGTACGGGCTCGGCGACAAGCTCGCGACGATCGACGAGGCGAGCGCGGGCTTGATCTGGCCGTTCGCGTTTGTCTTCTGGCCATACACGGTCGATGAGAAGGCGGCCAAAGGCCAGAACTTCACCTACGGGATCCAGGTCGATGGACCTTGGGGCGGCAAATGGCGCGCGACGGTCAAGGACGGCAAATGGTCGGCCGAGGCCGAGAGCGGCAACTTCGAGGGCTGCGACGCGCTGCTCCACTTCAGCAACGCAGCCGACGCCGTCCTCACGTTCTTCCAACGCTTCCCCGGCGGATCTGCGAGCGGCGACGAAAACGTGATCAACACCATCCGCAAGCTGCACTTCCGCTTCTGATCCGAAGCACCATCTGGGCGGCGGACCTGGCGCCTTCAGGTCCGCCGCCTCTTTTTCCCGTCGAGGAAGTCGATCGCTCCCGGACGCACGTCATCGCCGCGGCGATGGGTGAGGAAGGGGACCTCGCGGCAACTCGCCTCGCGCGTGGATGTCGTTGCTACGTGGTCTGGATCGAAGGCGCCGTCGCCGGCTACGGCTGGCTCTCCACCGGTCCGGAATGGATCGGCGAGCTTCAGCTCGAGATCAAGCCGCGTGAGCGAGAGGGGTACATCTGGAATTGCGTCACGCTTGCCGAACACCGACGGCGCGGAGTGTTTCGATCCCTGGTTGCGGGCATCACGATCGCCGCGCGCCGCCACGGCGACAGGCGCATGTGGATCGGCAGCGTCGCCATCCCGCCCGAGAAGGCGCTCGGCCCACTCGGCTTCGAACCCGCCCTGCGGTTCGACAGCGTCACCCTGGTCGGCATGCACGTGATGCGGGTGACGCGAGCGTCAAATCGCCGCCTGGCCACCGACGCCAGTTCGGTGCTGGCGGTGCGCCCGGGATTGCTCATCCGCGGGTCGCACCGCCGTCGTCACTAGGCCGTCGCGTGAAGTCAATAATTAACACCCGGGCACGATTGCCTTTTGGCCTGTAGACTGCCGCGCAAGCAGTCGGTTTCTCTACACGGTTGAGGAAGGGCGATTGAGTAGGGGCCGGTTTACTTACCTAGCGTCGATTTCGCTCCTGACCCTTTTGCTTTTCATCTTCCCCAATCCTGTCTACGCCGATGGCAACGCGGGCATCCACCTGCACAAGACGGTCGATCCGGTGCAGGTGAGCATCACGCCTGGCCTCGGGATCACGCTCGGCGTCGACAAGTCGACTGCCATTCCGGGTGACAACCTGACCTACACGGCGGTCATCACCAACCCGACTGCCACCTTTGGCATGGGCGGCATCATCAACGCGCAGGCCGTCGCAAGCGAAGACTCGACCGTCGCCTACTACTGGGACCAGCTCGAATACTGCTTCCAGGGCTGCGGGACCGGAGCCGCGGACCCGCACTGGACCGCGCTCGCGACATTCGAGGCTGTTCAGGCCGGCTATCCGCCCGTAACGCCGCCGGCGGTCCATACCGGCATGACCTTCACGGCCACGAGCGTTGCGCGGTCTGGGGTGACCTATCCTTCCACCGGCGACCCGATCCTCGGTACTGTGATCGCCCCGTCCGCGACGGCCGCCTGGACGTACCGATCGACGGTTGTGTTGTCTCCGGCTCAAATTGCCGTGTTGAGCAATCCGGCGGTCGACGTGGGTATTCGAAATGTCCTGCACTTCGAGGTCACCCAGCGCAATGCTTCTGCGGCGCAGCCATACACGGATCCGGAGGGATTTGCCAACCCGTTCACGTCATCCTCGAATCCGGGTGCGATCTCGAACGTCACGGTCACATTCCAGCTGCCGGACGGCACTGCGTCAGTGGTCGGCTCGGGCCAGGTCCCCGGCCTTGCCCTGTTGAAGCCGGGCGACTCCGCCATCGCGACCGCACACTTCAAGATTCCGGTCCCTCCGGCCCGAGGCAGCGGCGAAACCGATATGACGTATCTACTGCGTCTGATCGGCATCAACGGATCGCTGCTCACCGCTTCCGCCACGGCGGCAGGCTCAGGCTTCAGCGGACCGGTCCACGCGGCCTCGCCGTCGGTCACGACCCAGGAAAACATCCCCATCGTCACGATCAGCAAATTCGGACCGCCGGCGGTTGACGCAGGCGACCAGGAGAGCAACACGCTGGCGATCCAGAACCTCGGGGGCGCCGGCGCAGCATCCCTATCCGTGACAGACACCGTGCCCTCCGGCGGGACCGGAACAGTGACCGGCGTTCCTTCCACGCTCGCAGCCGCGGCCACAGCCTCTGCCACCGCGACTTATGCGGTGCCCATCAGCCAGTCCTCTGGCGACCTCACCGACACCGCCGCGGTCACATGGACCGACGCCAACGCCAATCCCTACGGCCCGCTTACGAGCTCCTTTACGACGCAAGTCCACAACGTCCTCTTCGGCGCCCGGCTCCAGCTGGCGCCGACCATGGCAGGGCCAAACGTCCCCGGCAGCTCGCAGACTTTGACGGCCACCCTCGTC
>VBHJ01000017.1 GCA_005887685.1 Chloroflexota bacterium
GTACGTCGCCAAGATTCGGCTCGCCACGAACACGTACATGGGCAAAGACGAGGGCGGCAACGCCCGCGAGCAGACGGAGTTCCACCACCTGGTCGCTTTCGGTAAGACCGCGGAGTTCGCCGGCCAGTACCTGCACAAGGGCCGGCTCGTTTACGTGGACGGCCGGCTGCAGACCAACACCTGGGAGGACACGGGCGGCCAGAAGCGCTACCGGACCGAAGTCGTGGTGGACAGCCTGAAGCCGTTGGGGGCGAGACCCCAGGAGGCGGCAGCCTGAAGACCAGGCCGGGCGGGGCCCCGCACCGTAATCTTGTAATCGATGGCCGAGGATGTACGCGCCTGGTTCGCTTCCCGGGTACCCGCCGGCTGGTTTGTCGGTCCGCCCGAGGTCAGCGC